>VSNK01000152.1 GCA_009774255.1 Faecalicatena sp. | reverse complement strand
CGCGACATCTACCTTGTACGCCGCAGTGCGCATCCCCCGGAGGGTTTTTATTCTATAGGAAAATTCAGAGAAGTTTCCTATAGAATAAAAAAGCAAAAACTACCGCCATCCCCTAAAGCTTCATATCTGTCCGACCTGGTTTACCTGCAACCCGACCTGCATACCCAAATCCGTTCCCGATATGAAAACTTATAGTTGACTATTACGGTAGTCAGTAGAAACACCCGACCAATCTCAGGTATATATAAGTTTCCAAATACTATGCATTAAAATTTTATATTTTTTATTTTCTGTTAATAATATCTTACCATATCCCACAATTTCATGTCAATCTAATTTTTATTTTTGTGCATATTGTATAGTCGTTACTAGTACATCATTGCGTATATAATGGTGAATAATGTGCCTGATATTTTTGTCAGGACAAGGCGGAGGAAAGAGGCGATGCGGTGGCATCGTTGATTGACGACAACGCAGTGCTGGCAGAAATAGCAGGTGCAGAATTCACCGTTAATTACGCAATGCTGTACTAGTTACATGTCACACCCCGGCCAATCACCACGCTGATTGGTCGGGAGGATGCACATAAAAGCTGGTATTCAGGCCGCCCATTGCCGTAGGCAATTCAAAATGCGGCCTGAGTTGCAGGTCACGCCTGGTCAAGGTGTGACCTGTAACCGTTACTGTTCACACGGTGCCTTGCACTCAGCTGCAAGGCATCCGGCGAATACAGTAGCGGGGCGGGCATCCAGCCCCTCGCCGTCAGGCGACTTCTCAATGGGCTCCGCTTTGCCAGGCGGAAGTCCCTGCGTGTCCGGGAAATGAACGGGTCTGTGTACCGATTGCAGACCTGGAATTCCATAACGCAATCTGCACGGGTTATTTTCCTACAGTTTCTAATGAGAGCAATACACAGAAATAGCCTGACCGACAAATTCAGCAGTACCGTCTCCGCCTGCCCTGTCAATATTTTTCTTAAAGCGCTCATCACATGTATACATTTTACCCAATCCGCTGAGGATTTCATTGGTACATACATAGTAGTTATCGGTTATAAATCTCTGTAATGCTGAGATTTTCTCTTGTACCTCATCAGAATCAGGAGTGGAATGTTTTAATCCTCCTAATTCCGAAAACATAGTCATCAGCTCGTCTGCAATCTTGCCGTTGTGATCTTCATTTCGGGCAATATCCTTTTGTTTGTACTCTTGATACGCTTTCGTACCGCCCCATTTTGCTCTGACTTCCGCCTTATACTTTTCCATTTCGTTCTTGTCAAAAACATCAAAATTCATTGCTGTTACTCCTTTGTTTTGGATTTCACGGGCAAAGGCAATAAGCTCCCCTATGTGCTTATATTGTAATTCTAACAATCGGATTTGCTGGGCAATTGCTTCTGATTGGTCAAAATCAGGGCTGTCAAGAATTACTTTGATTTCTTTTAAGGGGAACTGTAATTCACGGAACAATAATATATTTTGCAAACGGCTAAGCGCTGTATCGTCATACAATCGATAGCCTGCTTCGGTTACTTTCGTAGGTTTCAAAAGTCCGATCGCATCATAATGATGTAGTGTGCGCACGCTGACACCTGTGATTTTGCTGACTTCTTTTACTGTTCTCATAGTGAATCCCTCCCGTATGATCCCATTATAATCTATCACGTAACGTCAGAGTCAATAGGATTTCTGCACATATCCCCCATAATCATACCGCCATATTTGTAACCAGGCGAAAATATCATCACAAACCAAAGTGCCGAAAAGTTTTTAGCCAAATTGCCGAAAAATAATCTGCCAAATTACCGAAAAGGATTCTGTTTTTATCCATGGGACCCAACACAATCTGTGAATTTACATCCCGTTCTCCTTTCCGTTAAAATGAACCTGAAAATATAGGAAGGAGGACTGGATACGGGGCGATACAAATTGTGCTGATAAAAAATCAATTAATCCCATTTCTTTATGAATAATTATTATGCAATTGTTCTACTTTTCTGTCCCCGGTAAATCCCAAAAGTAGCTACAGCAGCAATGGCAGCTAAAACGAGAACCGCCATAACCGGATAGCTGACATTCATACCGAATACATGAAAAACCTTATAGCCGCCGAATACCTCTTTTACCAAAGTGACATTTGCAAGACCGAAATCCACAAGTACCCCAAGCCTCTGCGTAACGGTATCGCCCATTGCCGCCAGTCCTACATTCACAAACAGAACCGCCAGACTTACGCCCACCGTACCCATCTGGCTTTTCATACGGGAGGAAATAAAGCAGATAATCAGGCTATAAACCGTACCAGTAAAAATAAGCCACACAGCTCCAACAGCGGCAAGCTGCCAGACTTTCCATCGGAACATGGACCGGGCATAGGTGGGAATGGACTGGATGGCGGCGTCCCAGCCATGGAAACTCCCATGGGGCAGAAAACCGAATATAAAAGTAGCGGCCAGATACAGCACGACTACAACAGTGGAGGCAACGAGTATGCTCAGCAACTTTGCTGTAACGATTCTCCGCCTGCCATTCTGGGAGCTTAAGATCAGGTGATCCATGCCGCTGGATCGTTCCACAGCAAAAACCGGGGCGATGACAAAGGCCAGCGGTACAAACAGCAGGAACTGCATCATATGCTCTCCCCAGTTGTTGAACAGATTCTCCCATAGCAGAGTATTGGCAAACTCCGGCTCACCCAGTTCTTTCAGCCTTTGCAGGGAGGCGGACAGTTCGCGGTAGTCAAAGGAATTCTGCTTTCCCTGTCGTTCCAACTCCGAGATCTTCCCTTGCAGAAGGGCAATACCATAAGGTTCCTCTACACTCTCCGGCGGTGTGCCGTTCCAATATTCCTCCACCCGTTCAGTATAGGCGTGGTAGTTCACCGCCAGAATAATCTCCGGCTGATCTTTGACGCTTCGGGCAATCATCCGTGCATCCGTGCCGTACCTGGCACTGACTTCCTGATAGATTTTTTCTGCTTCCGCAGCCTTTTCGCCGTCAAATGATCCTTCCCAATCGGTGGCTAACTCCTCATAAGCGCGGTAACTGTCATTTCCACCGATCAGGAACATGGTGGAGGCCAGTCCGACCACACTGTAAAGGGCAAGCAGGCACAGCAGCAAGACCAGGTTTTTTTTGCCCAGCAACAGTTTTCGCAGTTCAAATCGAAACAATGACATAGCATCACCTCCTAGATTTTTCAGACAAGTAGTTGAAGAGATATAGGTAAGCGTCCTCCAGCGTTGGTATAGCCTGTACCGCATCCCTGTCAGGCTTTGCTTCCTCAATGATGCGAACCTCCATACGGCCGTCTTTCGCCCTGACATTGCTGATGACAGCCTGGTTTTGATAGGCCACAAGCTGTTCGGCGGACATCTCTACGAGCCAGACCCGCCCCTCCATCATATGGATAAATTCTTCGCCCGTATGGATATGCTGGATGACGCCATACTCCATCATCATGATATGTGCGGCAATCTGCTCCACATCAGATACAATATGGGTGGAAAGCAGCACCAGTCGATCCTTTGCATAGGCGGAGATAATGTTGCGGAACTTGATACGCTCATAGGGGTCAAGACCGGAGGTGGGTTCATCCAGGATCAAAATCTCCGGGTCGTCCAGAAGTGCCTGGGCAATGCCCAGCCTGCGCTGCATCCCGCCGGAATAGGAGGTGCATTTCCGATTCAGATCGTCCCACAAACCAACACTGTGTGCCAATTCCTCAATCTGCTTTTTTGCATGAGTTTTCTCCATCCCTTTCAGTGCCGCCGAGTATTCCAGGTAATCCCTGCCGGTAAAATCACTGTAAAAACTGACATCCTGGGGCAGATAGCCGATTTTCGCCCGGTAGTCATCACCCACAGCATGAATGTCCTTTCCGTCATACAAGACCCTCCCTTTTGTGGGGCGCAGCACATCAGCCAGTATCCGGATCATGGTGGTCTTTCCTGCTCCGTTGGGACCAAGAAGACCATAGACCCCTGTCCCCATGGTGAGTGAAATCCCTTTTAGAATCTTTTTTCCCTTGTAGTTTTTTGTGACATTTTCAAATTTCAGCTCCATAAACTACCTCCTCGCCGGAGCGCCGCCGCCCCGCATCCCTGCAGCGACCTTGATGGTGGAGAAGTCTGCCCGGTTAAATTTACGGACACACAGCGCAAAGAAAAAGGCACCAATCAAAACTGTAATTACCAGTCCCATCAGCGGTGTAATAACAAATCTGCCAATAGAAAACGCTATACCCTGTTCCACCAATTCCTCTGTGGTCAGCGTGTACGCCCCCAGGGCGATATAACGGAAGATAGAGGTTGTATAAGTCAGCGGATTCAGGTAGACAATGGGCAGGAGGAAACCGGGTATGATGGTGGTGGGGATATACGCGCCGGAAACAAAGGTCAGGGGCATCATGATCATAGAGCTGATGGTCTGAAAGGCAGGGGAGTTGCGGGAAACCGTAGCCAAAAACAGGCCAATGGCGCTGAATGCCATAGCGGAAACCAGCATTACCGCAGCCAGAAGCAGAATTTGCAAAACATTAACCCTCAGTCCAAGAACAATGCCGCAGATCATAGTAACAACGCCTTGCAGCGTGGCGATGACTGCCCCCGACAAAATGTGCCCCATGGAAATCTGCGTCCGCGCAATGGGCGCTACCAAAACCTCTTTCATATAGCCGCTGGAAATGTCGGACAGGATATCGGAGGAATTATTTACGCTAACCTGAAACACGCTCATAATTATCACGCCGGAAATCAGGTAAGGCATTGGCGCGTCAAGGCCGCTCATGGAAGATTTCATCAGAAACGAAAACATCACCAGCATAAACATGGACATAAAGAGTGAGCCAAATACCCGTCCCTTACTCCTTACATAATTCAGTAAATTTCTTTGTACAATCGCTGTAATTGGGTTCATTCTCGAATCTCCTTTCCTGTAATCGCAAGGAACACTTCGTTCAGCGTTCCGTTTTTCACTTCAAAATCTGTAATTTCGTCCCTGTGTGCTGATAAAATTTCCAGAGCGGCAGGGGCTTTTTTAGTATGAAACATCAGCTTGTTCCCCTCTCTCCGATAGGAAACCTCTCGTTCACGCAATGCTGCTTCCAATGGTTCAGTCTGTGTGCAGACAACATCCACTTCTGTGCCGGTGTATTGGTGCTTTAGATTCTCCGGCGTATCGTGGGCAACGATTTTTCCGTGATCCATAATGACGATTTTTGAACAGACCTCCGCTTCGTCCATATAGTGGGTGGTCAGAAAGATCGTCATATTTTTCTGCTTTTGAAGCCGCTGGATATATTCCCACACATTTGCTCTGGTCTGTGGATCAAGACCTGTGGTGGGTTCGTCCAAAAATAAAACCTTGGGGTCGTGTACCAGCCCTCTTGCAATCTCAGCCCGCCGTTTCATACCGCCGGACAGACTGCCCACCGCCGCTCGTTTCCATTCCGTAAGCTCCACCAGATCAAGAGCAAAGTCAATGCGCTCCCGCACTTCGTTCTTAGGCACTTTATAGAAGCTGCAATGGTATTTTAAATTTTCTTCTACTGTCATTTGGGCGTCGAGAGTGGAATCCTGAAAGACGATCCCAATGTCCTTCCGCACCAGACTTCGTTCCCTGCAGACATCATGACCGTTGATCATCAGACTGCCCTCCGTTTTGTCAAGGATCGTACACAGGGTATTTATGGTCGTGCTTTTGCCTGCACCGTTGGGGCCAAGGAAAGCAAAAATACTGCCCTCGTCTACGGTGAAGGAAATGTCGTCCACCGCTGTAAAATCCCCGTATTTTTTAGAGAAATGCTCCACTTGTATGATTGGGTTCATGTTATTACCTCCTAAAAAATTAAGTCCTATGCGGGCTACCCGCATAGGACTTATCTCCATAAAAATTATGGTGCCTTTGAGTATTTTATTTTCTTTCTTTGCTGCCGAACCTGTCAAATTCACTTCTGTCCGGAACAGGACCGTCATAATCTGGTGAGAAGCGCTCTGCTCCTGGTATGTCCGCCGGTCTTTTCCCCCGCCTAAAGGAACCAAAAGCCCTCTCCCGCATGGATAGCAACTGTTCAAACTGTTCCTCACCCATACGCTCTTTTGCTTTTTCCATCCACTCCTCCATAACCGTTTCCTCACCGCCAACGCCCTCCTGCGTTCGGAAAGACACAATGATACGGTCTAAATAATTCCCGAATTGCTGCAGTTCCTCCTGTGATAAACAGCCGAGGATCTCATGATAGTCCGATGCAGGCTGCTGTATTTTTTTTCCCTTTTCCGTCAAATGAACAACCATGACCCGCCTGTCTGTCTCAGACGGCCTGCGCTCCACATAATTGCATTTTTCCAGCTTGTTCAGCAATTCGTTCAGCGACTGCTGTCTGATCCCCAGAAGATAGGACAAATCCTTCGTCGTAATATCCGGCTGGATCTTCAGCATAGCAAGAATGCGGCCCTGCCCCCTTGTCGAATCAGCAAAGGGTCCGGATTCTGCCTGGCTGAACATCTGTCGGCGTTTCATAAGCCATTGCAGTGTGGACAGTTTTTCATAAATATCTGTATAGGTATTGTCCATATCACCCCTCCTTTTATACAGGTACTTGTTTTATACAGGTACTTGTTGAATTGAATTATACAGGTACCTTTCGGATTTGTCAATCCCTTTTATTGCTTTTCTATTTTTCACACAGTTTTCTTGTTGATTTTCCCTTTATTTTTAGCCATATTTACTTCTACCTTTACTCATTTTTTTCGCCCCTGTCTCTTTCAGTTCCCATGCCAGCCCCTCCGTGAAAGTGCTGACATAAAACTTCGCCGCACAGTATGTCACAGCCATGGCATAATGAATGTCCGCTGTTCTGTTACCATCCGTTTGCAGGACAGATAGGTGGCGAGAAAATAACTCCCATATACCATAAGAAATATCACAACTGTGAAACCTAAATTTGTTGAAATATGGATATTCATAAATTCCTCTACAATCTCCATTGCTTTCCCCATCAGGACAGTAGAATAAATACCAGCGACAGCAAGCGGGGCTGCAAAGAAAATAGCTGTCTGGGATAACAGGGTATGATTCATCTGTTTCTTTCCTGCCCCCAGCTTTTGGAGCAGTCCATAGCGGTAAATGTTATCCGTCGTCTCTGTAAGCTGCTTCAATGCCAGCAATGCGGCGCAGATCAGCAAAAATATCAGGCCGATATAACAGCAGAGGAATGAAACCAGTGCATTTAGCCCATAGAACATATCGTACATCATGTTCTTTTCCGCATAACGGCAGCCACAGGTATCATCCAGCCCAATCGGGATCATTTTCTGCAAAACCGCGTCCGAATCTGCATCGGGCCGGTATTGCACCAGAAGTACATTGACATCTTTCGTAAGGCTGTGGACCACCGCATCCGGAACAACCAGTGTCCCCCGGTCATTGTTCCCGACAGAAGTCATAAAATAAGTTTCCTCTAAAACCTTGTCTGCATTTCTTCCCGCATGGCATGGAGTTTCATCTTGTCAAAAGCATTTAGGCATATCTGATGGGATAATGATATCTGCTTTCTATTTAAATATTCTTTAAACATACAGCGCAGCGTATAATCCAGCTCCGATAACTGCCATACGCCGTATTCCATAAGGAATCTTTTTACATGGTTTCTCGCCACGATTCCAACTTCCGTACATTCCCGTACCGCCTGACTTAGCTGCTGCTCCAGTTCTGCCCTTTTCTCCTGAGTCTCTTCCAGCCGTAATGCATAGGCAGGCATATTTACCACCTCCCTGGTCATGCCCTTCATTTGTACGGCTACAATAACTGTTCCACATTGTAAAGCGCCGAATGCTTCGCATAATAAGCATCACTGGCCTCCAGCAGTTCGTCATCCACAATGTTCAGATATTTTACCGTTGTTTCCAGATGCTTATGTCCAAGCGCTTCGCTGATCATCTCCAGCCTCCATCCGGCCTTCCGCCGCATGACCGCGAAATATCTCCGCAGCATATGGGGTGTGACCTTAATCCCGGTCTTATGCTCCATCCTCCGGAACATGCTGTACACCGCATCCACGTCCCATGCTTTCCCGGCATCCTCTCCTGCGATATTGATGAACAGGAGCTGCTGGCGCTGCAGGAGTTTCCGGTATTCCGCGAGATAATACATCAGAAATTCAAAGGTCTCATTGCTGACCTTCGCCCTCCGGTATTCCGCATTCTTCGCCCTTGCCCCGTTCTCATTGTCATCCCGGAAATAAATCCGAATCGTGTGATTCCTGAAATCAATATCCTTTGTGTAATCAATCCCAAGGATCTCCCCGATCCGGTAGCCTGTCTCTGCCGCCAGCAGGATCAGTAGCTGGTCGCGGCAGTTGGTGCAGGCTTTCAGCAGAGTCAATATTTCATTCTGCTCCGCCGCCCGTACTTTCCGTTCTTCTTCCTTCAGGTAGCCTTTGAACGCACGGTACCTAAGCCGCCTCTGAACCCCTGCGTGATTCACCGTGGTAAAGGAATCATAATAGAGGACTTTCAGGCTTTCGTACTTTCCCTGCATTTCCATAAAAAGATAGAACCTGAACACATCCTTTAAATATGCGTTGCAGGTTCCATTGTTCGGACTCTTGATCTCTTCCGTTTCCCTGTGATTTCCATCTTTCAGCCAATGCAGGAACTTCACGAAATGGCTGCTCTGTTCCTCATATTCCATTGCGGTCACCTGGTCGGCCGTCTTGCCCTGGATCTTAAGATATTCCAGATAAGCCGCCAGAGAATACGCATTCCTGCGGACCGTGTTCGGCGATTTGTTGGACATCGTCTTGTGCATCAGATACCGGGAGGGATCCAGGACCATCTCCAGCGTATCTGTTTCGCAGATATAGAAACACTGTACTGTGCCGTCCATCTCGCTGATCACCTTGTAATGTTCCATGCTGTTTCCCTCCTTTCTTCTCTGACGCTATAGAACCTGCTCGTTTCCCTCACAGCTTCCCCGCAAGCCCATGAAAATTGCCTACGGCAATGGGGCTTGCTCCCGCGATATCTATGTTTTCGTACGGACTGCGCGGTGCATGCGCCGTCCTGCCCTAACATCTATACGCTATATACAGTATACACACTTCACACACCCAAAGCCATCCACCAATACCACCAAACCGCCGAAAACCGCCCCTGAAATACCACCAAACATTCCTCTCCAACCCTTCCGAATTTTTGGGCAGAATCCACTATGGCTTTGGAATCTGTGTCTACATATAATATTCTATATTCTTCCGTTTCCCAATGAACCTTTCCACATCCTCGATGGACTCCGCCATCTCGCAGGGCGGCAGGGCACATAGCACATCCTCATAATATCTCCCGCCCCTGGCCGCCCGGTGATCCAGGATGGTCACCACACAGGTGTCGGTCTCCGTCCGGATAGCCCTGCCGAAGCCCTGCCGGAGCTTCTTCTGCATATCCGGGACAGCAACAGCGTCTATGTACTCCCGCAGGTTCCCGTACCGCTCCTTCTCTGCTTCCCGGACAGGATCCGGAACAGCGAAGGGGAGCCGGACGATGATCAGGGAAGATACCCTGTCTCCGGGAAAATCCACGCCCTCCCAGCAGGATCCGGCCGCGAACAGCACCGCATTGCTCATCTTTTTAAAACGCATGATCTCCTCCTGGGTATGCCGCCACACCTCCGCCAGCGGGAAGGAAAGGCTCTTCCGCAGAATCTGGTAAACACTCCCCATCAAAGAATAAGAGGTAAACAGCACCAGTGTGTGTCCATGTGGCACAGGTCAGCTGTTTGACCTTCTCTGCGATCCAGGCTGCTTCCCCCCGACTTCCGTGCCGGAGCCTTTTCCCGTCCTGGGGCAGATAAAGCATGCAGTTCCGTTTGTATTCGAATGGGGATTCTGCCACGTACTCTTCCACTTTCGGCTTCCTTTTCCGCTCCTTTTCGCTCAATCCCAGCATCTGCCGGGTGCGCCCAAATCCGGCTCCGGCCTTTAGGATCCCGCTGGTCAGGATTGCCGGGACGCCCTGGTTCCACAACATGTCCTGCAGATAGGCGGGAACCTCCCGGCTGGCCGTGCAGAACACCGGGAGCCGCTGGGGATCCTGCTCCAGGAATAAGATGTACTTCCGGTCCGGGAACAAAAAACAGCAGAGGAGCTTTCCTGCTTCTTCCAGCCGGTCGCGGATCCATTTGGAAACACTCCCCCTGCACCGCCTGCCCATTTCAAACAGGAAAGCTGCGCTTTCTTTTATGGTAGAAACGCATTCCTCCGTCTGCCGGAACGCGACCCGCTGCCCCTGCTCAAAGGTATGGTTTGCCGCTATGACCTGGAAAAGCCTTTTCATCATGGATTTCAAACGCCCGGCCCGGATCCCCTGGTGCTCCTTTTCCAGCAGGAAACAGAGCTCCAGGATATCGTCACGGCAGAGGGATCTCCCGCACATCTGGCCTGCGGCCTCCGGAAGCTTGTGGGCCTCATCCACCACCAGCGCCCGGTAATCGGAGAGCAGCGGGCGGTAGCCCTTTGCCCGGTGGGAAGCGTCCGCAAGCAGGTAATTGTGGTTGCAGATCTGGAAATGGATCCCTGCGCCTTTGGCCCGTTCCATATACCTGTGATAACGGCAGGTCTCCTTCCCCAGGCAGTTCCTGGGGCAGAACCTGGGAACACAGACAAGCCTCCGGTCAAACCCGCTGAGCCCATGCACCTGATCCATGTCATAGCATGTCCGGAGGGCAAGCAGCGCCTGTCTTTGTCCCTCATTCTTTCGTTTGCCCCTGATGGCCAAAAGCCTCTGCTCCAGACGGCTGTCGCATACGAAATGCTCCTTTCCCTTGCGGACGGCGGCTTTCAGCGGAATGCGGATGAGCTTTTCTTCCAGCAGGATCCGGGATAAGAAGGGAATGTACTCCTGCATGATCGCCTCCTGGAGCGCAATGCTGGAGGTGGAGATCACCGCCGGACGGCAGCTGGTTTCCGAGATCCCCCTGCTCTTTTCCCTATACTTTTCCTGCAGGATGCAGGCCGCCAGGTACGCATAGGTTTTCCTGATGCCTACCCCGGAGTCGCAGAGGGCAATGTGGTTCCCCCATAAGGTGTCCAGCATCTCATGGCTTAGGCGTAGCTGCTCTTCCCGGACTTTCAGCCCATGCTTTGGCAGGAGGTTCTGGAAAATATAGTCCGCTTCCTCGTGGGCCTTTCTCTGGTACCAGCCCATCGGTACGGTATGCTCAGCGCGCTTCATCTGTCCTGCTCCTCTTTCCGGATGTTTGGTTCTGGGATGTTTTGTCCCGGGGTTTCCTGCTGTCTGTCACCGGGAGCATCCGGATCCTCCCGTTTATGAAGGCCATCCTCTCCGGGATCTTATATTTCTCCATGTATTTCGCCGAGAGCTCCTCACTCAGGGAGCAGAAATCCTCCTCTGACAATCCTACGATCAGAAATGTCCCTGCTATAACGTCATACAGGTTTCCGCTGCTGTCATAGAGCCCCCGGTTCGGCATTGAGCCGTTCAGTTTGCCCTCTTCGTTGAGAATGATCGCAACCGGATCCTCAAACGGATAGACTGCTTCAATCATTCCGCCGACCTGATCCTGCAAGGTTCTCAGTTTATTCGGAATGGTGATGACGCAGGGTTCCCTCAATGGTTTTACTGACAGGACTGTTATAGCTTCCATATCCATTTGGGCTGTCTGGCTTTCGCCCTCCCAGGCCTCCCGGTTTTTGTGTTCGTAATCCATCTCTTTTCCTTACCTTCCTTCATGTATGGCGTTGGTATCACATGCATACGGCCGTGGACTGCCACAGCCGCATGGTATCTGATATCAACGTTACACTTCGATTGATTTCATGTCTGTTCCGGTACAGGATAGTATAGTCCCGCACCGGACAGTTCTTATTTTTCTTTCTCTTTGGCATTCGTATTTGACCCCGCATCCCCGACTGCCGGCCATCTCTGTGATGGTCTGGAGCTGATAGAAAATATGTTCTGTATGCAGATCATTGATACGGATTATTTCTCACGATCTATATCTGCGATATGTACTTTTTCCCCAGGTCCTTTAAGGGAACATTACAGGCAGGCATCTGGCCGGTACGGTGGTTGGAACGGAATAGAAACAAACTATTCATTCTTCCATTCATCATTTCCTATACACCGTACAGGATGCCGTTCACGGATGTCCGAAAGGTCTTGCTGATTACAACCTGAATTTCATCCTGCTTTTTTCTTTAGCAAATGTGTATCATTATCCCCCGCTTGTGATCATGGCGGAAAGCCAGCCGCGGCTTTATTTCAAGTATAAGTGATCGCTCGGAGCGGAAACGGACGCTGCATGGACGAAAGCCGAGTCCTTCTTGCTGACTTCCATCACCGGGAAGCCGCATCTTCGTCCGTACAGTGCCCGTTTCCGCCCGTCCTGGCGCTTATCTTGTCACGCTTCTACTTGCGGGAACGTACCTGTAATGCTGGTATGAAGTTGTCAAAGTACAGGCGAAAGGATTTCCCCTTCTACTATATAGCCGTTGGGAACCCCTCTTTTTAGTCGCACCTTATAAAAATTTTTTAATTTTTTTCTTCAGCCTTTTTATCCTGTTATAAATCACATATTCACTTATCTTCAATTCTTTTGCTATTTCCTGCACTGTGAATCCCATCACCTTCATCAATATAATTTACAGGGTTACCCGTTCCGCTTCTAACAAGATATGCAAAAGGCGTTCATCACTGATTGAATCCAATAAAATCGAAATGTCAGTAACATCCGGTTCATCTACGTCTGTACTTTCCCAATCCGGATTTTCTGGAAATGATACCCGATGCTCTTGATAGCATCTTTCTGCCTTAAAATCTTTCCAGTCACTGCTTCTCAATTTCTGTATAGTTTCCTCGTCCACCCCCAAGGTTCGTAGCTGCTCCTCTTCTTTTTCTTTCCACTGCTTCCATTTATATTCTTCCCTCGCTTTGTTATAAGCCATTTATCCTTCCTCCGATTTGAATTTTTTGAAATCAAATCGGAGTGGGCGGTGACCGAGCCGTCCAGTCGAATGTTGACATAAAAATAGTGGCGCCACCTGAACCATAGTTGCGCCACTATTTTTTATCTACTATGTAAATATATACGTCAAAAAGAGGCTAGCTTGCTTTTCACCACAACTTGCCTCTTACACAAATTTAACTTCCAAATAAATTATATCCGTATGCTGTTTGTAATTATTATAAATACTTCAGACTTCTCAGAAATATTCATTTATTTCTCCTTAAAGTTATTTATTTCATTACCAATTTCAATTCTCCTTTTGACAATTTATACACTTTTTGTATGCTTTCTAGCTCTTCATATCTATGAGTAACACAAATAATTGTCTGTTCTTTTAATTCTTTACATATTAAATC
>VSNK01000151.1 GCA_009774255.1 Faecalicatena sp. | reverse complement strand
AAAGCAAAGCTGGCACAGATAGAAAGGGACCTCCGCCAAACAGACAAAGCCACATACAGGCGTCAGCACGCTTCCTATACCTTCTCCTGATTTCTGCCGCACGGCGGCAAAAGAAAAAAGCCGTCGTACAAGCAGGAAGATTGTCACGCCCCAAGCGGCGGCTTTTGAGAAATCGAAAGCCGCCGTTTCCATATTTTATCCAGGCATTTCCTGATTCTTTCCGGATCTCAGATCTTTGATCCAAGCATTTCCCGCAGCATCTGGGTCACCATCCCTGGGTTCGCCTTTCCCTTCATCGCCTTCATGGTCTGACCCACCAGGGCGCCCAACGCCTTTTCCTTGCCGCCTCTGTAATCTGACACTGCCTGCGGATTGTCCGCGATCACTTTCTCCAGTGCGGCTTTGAGCGCGCCTTCGTCATTGACCGTCCGCAGTCCGTGCTCTTCCACATATTTTTCCGGATCGATATCCTCCGCAAAGACCTTTTCAAATACTTCCTTTGCCACAGAGCTGTTGATCGTCCCCGCATCTGCCAGATTGACGAGCTTCGCCAGATTTTCCGGGGAAAATCTCAGTTCCTTCGGCTCCATGCCCTGCTCCTTCATCAGCCGCATAGTCTCCACCATCAGCCAGTTGGAAACCTTTTTCGGCTTTCCGCAGATGGCCGCGGCCGCCTCGAATAGATCTGCCATACTCTTGGACTCCGTAATGATCTCCGCATCATACTGCGGAATGTCAAATTCCCGCCTGTACCGCTCCAGCTTTTCCGCCCGCAGCTCCGGCTGAGCGCTCTTAACGGCCGCGATCCATTCGTCGCTGATGACCACAGGCACCAGATCCGGTTCCGGAAAGTAACGGTAATCCTGGGCATCCTCCTTGGAGCGCATCGCGTAGGAACTCTCTTTATTATCATCCCAGCGTCGAGTCTCCTGTATGACTTCCTTTCCTTCCTCCAGCAGTTCGATCTGCCGTTCCCTTTCCCCTTCAATCGCATGGGCAATCGCTTTAAAGGAATTCAGATTTTTCATTTCCGTCCGTGTGCCGAACTGCGTGCTCCCCACTTCCCGCACGGAAAGATTCACATCCGCGCGCATGGAGCCTTCCTGCAGCTTGCAGTCCGATGCCCCGAGATACTGAATGATCTGACGCAGCTTTTCCAGATAGGCAATGACCTCATCCGCGGAACGCATGTCCGGCTCGGATACGATTTCCACCAGAGGCACCCCGCTCCGGTTGTAATCCACCAGGGACGTATCGTCCCATTCGTCGTGAATCAGTTTTCCTGCATCCTCTTCCATATGCATCTCATGAATCCGCACATTTTTTTTCGTGTTCCCCGTCTCGATCTCCACATATCCGTCCCTTGCAATGGGAAGATAAAGCTGAGAAATCTGATAATTCTGCGGATTGTCCGGATAGAAATAGTTCTTCCGGTCAAACTTGCAGACCTGGGTAATCTTGCAGTTCGTGGCAAGACCGATCGCCATGGCATACTCTACCACCTGCTTATTCAGAACCGGAAGGGAGCCCGGCATTCCGGTGCATACCGGACAGGTGTGGGTATTCGGCGCCGCTCCGAACGCGGTACTGCATCCGCAGAAAATCTTTGTCTTTGTAGCCAGTTCCACATGAACCTCCAGCCCGATGACCGTCTCATACTGTTTCGCCATAGCCCTTACGCCTCCTTCCCTGCCGCAGCCTTTACATCTGCCGGCCCTTCAAACCGCTTCTCTGTGGCGCATTCAAAGGTATATGCCGCGCGGAGCAGTGTCTTTTCCTGAAAACTATTTCCAATAAGCTGCATCCCAATCGGCAGCCCTTTTTTGTCCCGGCCGACAGGAACGCTCATCCCCGGCAGCCCTGCCAGATTGACGGAGATTGTATAGATATCTCCCAGATACATTTTCAGCGGATCCTGCAGGCTCTTTCCCAGCTCCGGCGCAGTGGTCGGAGCCACCGGCCCCAGAATCAGATCATATTTTTCAAATGCCCTGTCAAATGCCTGTTTAATCAGCGCCTTTGTGCGCAGTGCTTTCAGATAGTAGGCATCGTAATATCCGGAGCTCAATACAAAGGAGCCCAGCATAATCCGGCGTTTCACCTCTGCCCCGAAGCCTTCGGAACGCGTCTTTTTGTACATATTGTGAAGCCCTTCATATTCTGCCGTACGGTAGCCATATTTCACCCCGTCAAAGCGCTCCAGATTGGAGCTTGCCTCCGCAGACGCGATCACATAATATGCGGGAATCGCATATTTTACAAGGCTCAGGTCAAATTCCTCGACCACCGCCCCCTGCGCTTCCAGTACCTCTGCCCCTTTCCGGATGGCGTCCGCCACCTCCGGAACCAGGCCCTCCCTCATATAATCATCGGGGATCCCGATCTTCATTCCTTTCACATCGCATACCAGCGCGGAGGAAAAATCATAATCCTGTCTCCGCACGGAAGTGCTGTCCTTCTCATCGTGGGACGCGATTGCCTCCAGGATTGCGGCGCAGTCTGCCACATCCTTTGCCACCGGACCGATCTGATCCAGAGAGGAACCATACGCGACCAGCCCGTAACGGGATACCGTACCATAGGTCGGTTTCAGCCCCACCACACCGCAGAAAGAGCTGGGCTGGCGAATGGAACCGCCGGTATCCGAACCAAGCGCATAGAAGCACTCCTGGGCTGCCACGGCTGCGCAGGAACCGCCCGAAGAGCCTCCCGGCACGTGCTGCGGATGATGCGGATTTTTCGTCGGCCCATAATAAGACGTCTCCGTCGTACTTCCCATAGCAAATTCATCCATATTCGTCTTGCCGATGATCACTGCTCCTGCTTTCTGCAGATTTTTCACCGCCTCCGCCGTAAAGGTGGGCAGATAGTTGGAAAGAATTTTGGAACCGCATGTAGTCAGCTTCCCTCTGACACACAGATTGTCCTTAATCGCCGCCGGAACGCCCGCCAGGGGGCCTGTCAGCTCTTTGCAGTCAATCTTTTTCTGTATCTCCTCCGCCTGCGCGAGGGCGCCCGCCTCATCCAGCGTCACATAGCTGTTGATCTCCGGCTCCACCGCTTTTGCCTGTGCAAGTACTTCCTGCACCGCCTCTGTTACGGACACTTCTTTATTCTGAATTTTTCTGCCCAGCCCTACCGCCGTCAGTTTTAAAATATCCATCCCTTTCACCGCCTTTCTCCCATTTTCTATCCAATCGTCCTAGGCACTTCAAAACTGTCTTCCTTCCGCAGAGGCGCATTCGCCAGAGTCTGCTCCTTGTTGTCGCCGTTGGTGACCACATCCTCCCGGAAGACATTGTGAACCGGAAAGACATGCGACATGGGTTCTACGCCGGAGGTATCCAGCTCATTCAGCGTATCAATATAATCCAGCATCTTTTCCATGTCCGTCCTGGCTGCCTCCTTTTCTTCCTGTGACAATTCCAGCTTCGCCAGAATCCCCACATATTCCATCGTTTCATCCGATATTTTATTTGCCATATATTGTCCCTTTCTATCCTTAAAAATACTATCCAGAGTTTCAAAAATACGTATCTGCCCAATACCCTCGCAGATACGTCCGCAATCCCATGAAAATTGCCTTCGGCAATGGGGATTGCTCTTGCATTCTGAACGTTATTGTACGGATAGCGCAGTAAATGCGCTATCCTGTGCGGAGCAGTTACAAAAAGAACCTATAATACTCATCGTAGTCTCCGCTTCCAATCATCCGGCTCGGCGTGAGTTCGAGCGTGTTCTCCTCTGCCGTAATCTCATACCCGTCTTTCAGATACAGATTCCGGTAGGTATCCCCCCAATCTTCGCCGCCCAGCATATATGAATTTTCATAATATCCTTCTTCATAAGAGTCGTCCGGTATCCTGCAGCGAAGAACCGCCCATTTGGACGCCACGTGAAGATCATACACTCCTGCAGGAATATCTTCTCCCACCTCCATGGTTTTATCCTTTTTCAGCGTAAATGCCTCCGTCAGAGGATTCTCCACGACCTCCATTGCCTCGGTCTGCCCGTTTTCCGTAGTCAGCAGGAGCCGGGCAGAATCATTGAGCTGCAGACGCGCCCCGGTATAAAGCCGGATGTCCTCCAGGGACTCCACTTCCTCATATTCTTCATCCGGCCCGAAGGACTGCCAGAGATAGATTCCGTTTTCAAAATCATCTACACTCAGTCCTCCTCTTCCTTCCAGCAGCCTGGCAGTATATTTCCCTTCCGGGAAATGCACTCCCGCCAGGTATTCCCCCTGCTCCAGTTCTATCTCATAATGTTCTCCCGTTTCCGGCATTTCCTTTTCATACGGCTCCAAAGATTCCGGCTCTGATTCAGATTCCTCCCGTACCGTGAAGCCCGGATGCCGGTCAGCTGCGAGGTTTCCAATCAGCACGGTTCCGACCACAGCCAGTCCGAAAGCCGCAGCAGCTATTTTCACCTTTCCCGATATCGGCATGCCATAAGCTGCGTTTTTGCCCGTATTCATGACGAACTTCCGGGGCTTTTGTTTCTGTCTCTCATCTTTATGAAAACTGTTTTCCGTTCTTTCTTTCTGCCCGGTTTTTATCCTGTACTGTTCGGAAGCTGTGTCCTGCTCTTCCTGGATATCATCCGCAGAATAATGCTCATTTAGATGATAATGCTTCCTCTGAATCTTTGTGTTATCCAATCCACAGTCCGGACAATATCCGTCACGAAGCTTTCCTCCGCACAAATAGCATTCGTTTTTCTTCGCCATTTTCTCTCACCTTTCCTTGCGAGCAGTCCTTGCCTCGTCCCTGTCCTCACCTGCGGTGTTCACAGTAATCTGATCTCTCCGTATCGCTTTTTCGTTCTCTTATGGTTCCAGCCTGCTCAAATCTCTTGGGAACAATGTGGTCTCCCGTACATTGTCCTCGTTCATCAGTTTCATGGTCAGACGCTCCATACCGATTCCCAGTCCGCCGTGGGGCGGCATTCCGTGTTTGAAAGCACTCAGATACTGCTCCATGCCCTCTCCGGTCATCCCCCTGACCTCCATCTTTTCCAGCAGCTTCCGGTACTCATGGATTCTCTGACCTCCGGTGGTAATTTCCATTCCTCTGAACAACAGGTCAAAGCTCAGCGTGAAGGTCGTGTCCTTTGGGTCATCCATCGCATAGAAAGGACGCTTTTTCGACGGATAATGTGTCACGAACACGAAATCCGCGTCCCACTCCTCTTTTGCGTAACGGCTGATCAGCGTTTCCTCCTCCGGCTCCAGGTCAAACGGATTCTTGATCTTCCGGTCATATTTTTCAGATACCAGACGCTTGATCTCATCAAACCGCACGGCCGGAATCTGCTTTGTCTTTGGAAGTTCAATCTCCAGAAGCTTCAGTTCTCTCTCATAATCCTGCTTCAAAAGCCCCATCGTGTACTGAAGAAATCCTGTCTCCATACCCATGATATCTTCAAATCCGTCTATATATCCCATCTCAAAGTCCAGACTGGTATATTCGTTCAAATGCCGTTTCGTGTTATGCTTCTCAGCCCTAAATACCGGCGCCGTCTCAAACACCCGATCATAGACCCCCACCATCATCTGTTTATAGAACTGCGGGCTCTGCTGCAGGATCGCCGGCCTGTGAAAATAATCCAGCTTGAATACATTGGCTCCGCCTTCCGCACTCTTTGCCCCGATCTTCGGAGTATGGATCTCCGTAAAGCCCTCTTTATAGAGGAAATCCCGGAAGCCTCTTACGATTCCTTCCTGAATCTTGAACCTGGCGCGCTCCCTGATATTGCGGAGAGCAATGGGACGGTAGTTCAGCTTCGCCTCCAGTGACGTTGACAGCTTCCACTTTGCGATTGCCAGCGGCATAGGCTCTGCGGGTTCACTTAAGATTTTTATTTCCGTAAGCCGGATCTCGATTCCCTCCGGCGCCTTCTCTGACTCTGTTAAGATTCCTGTTACTTCTACTGTATCCGCTTCCTTCAGATCTTTCAAGTCAAAATTCGTAATTTCTTCCTCAAATACACACTGAACGAGTCCTTCCCGTTTTCTGAGGATGATGAAAGCCACATTGCCCATGTCGCGGATCGTATGAACGGCGCCGTTCACTTTTACGGTATTCCCTGCCATTCCCTCTGCCAGCAATTCACTTAATTCCAATGCTTCTGTCTTTTTTACTCCGGTTACAAATTCCATGTTCTTTCTCTCCTTTCATTCCTGCCGCATCCCCGGGACGTTTCTGCGTAATCTTCCATCTATGATTCACCCGTCAAAAGCTCTCATTTTTCTTGACGGTCGAATCATATAAACGCAAAACGTCCCGGAATGCCATCTGCGCATCCCGGGACGGAATTTATTTTTCGGTAACTGCCCCCAACAGCGAGGTCTGCTGTTGATAGCAGTCACATTTTTTAAAATCCGCGGTACCACCCGCATTGAACAGTCCTGCCTGCCCCCTTGCAAGACAGAAACTATCCCTCTCAATATCGCATGTAACGCCTGCTTCGCGTACCGGTCTACTCTTCCTTCGGCCGGTCAGCTCCCAAGTGTTCCCTTAAGGAGTTGTAGGAAAATAACTGTCAGTTATTTTTCTACAACTCCTAACCCTCTTCCCTGTCCGGCGCTCTCAGTCGGTGACGCCTCCTTCCTGTCAGGTTCTGATGATCAGAGTCTTGTTCTCCGCCTTTTCTAATCTCATATCTGAATATATCTTCCCAAATACACGGTTTTACACTTTACCTTGTTAAAACCGATTACAATAATAACACAATTTTTTTCCCTTTGCAAGATATTTTTTAAAGTGACCAGTGAACTGTAACTCTTTTCGTTACTATTCACGGCCTAACCGGCCGCTCATAGTAACGACATCTGCCATTTAAAATCGCCTTCGGCGATGGGGCAGATGTCATCGCCCCATCACTTTTCTGGCGGCTAACCGTGCAGCAAGTGCACGGTTAGGCCGTGAACAGTAACCACTTTTCTGATTCTATTATAATTCCTCACGAATCACTTCAAGAGCCTTATCAAGCTGATTGTCGGCCTCCTCATTTTCTTCGTCCGGTTCATATTCCACTTCCACATCCGGAGTAATCCCTTCTTCATTGATGCTCCTTCCGCTGGGCAGAAAATACTCGGACGTCGTAATCTTGATAAAAGAACCATCCAGCAGGCCGATCACCTCCTGCACAACCCCTTTTCCAAAGGTGGTTGTTCCTACGATCTTCCCCTTTTTATAATCCTGAACGGCACCCGAAAAGATTTCCGAAGCGCTGGCACTGTACCCATTCACCAGGACTGCCAGAGGACGGTTGAACTCCTGTTTTCCGTCACAGGTATATTCTTCTCCCTTTCCTTCCCTCTCTTCCGTAGACACGATCGTCCCCTTCGGAAGAATCAGTCTGAGCATATCCAGAACCGTATCCAGATTTCCGCCGGGATTGCTCCGCAGGTCAATAACCAGTCCCTTCATTCCCTGTCCGTCCAGCTCGGATATTGCGTCCTTGAACTGCTCGTATGTGGGCTTATTGAACTCCGTCACCCGTATATAGCCGATCTGGGAATCCTTCATCTCAGATTCCACCGTCCGGATTTCGATCATGCGGCGCACCGCCGTAAGCTCCAGTTCTTCTCCGTCTCGAATCACATGCAGCCTGACATCTGTCCCTTCTTCTCCCTTGATCCAGGTAACCACCTGATTCAGATCTTCATCCGTAATCTCGTGGTCATCAATCTGGTACAGAATGTCTCCTTCCTTGAGGCCGGCTTCTTCTGCCGGTGAGTCCTCGTACACATTCGTGATTGTGACCGTCTGTGTCTCCTCATTCTTTAAAAGCGCAGCGCCGATCCCTGAATACTCACCGGAGATCCCCTGCATCAGTTCCTCGGCCTCTTCTTCCGTGTAGTACACGGAATAGGGATCCTCCAGGGCATCCACATATCCCTTATACATCCCTTCCGTCAAGGCAGCCTCCTCAACCTCATCCGCCCGGAGATACATGCTGTCGATCACGGCCCGGATACGCTTCAGCTTCTCTTCTGAAAATTCCTCGCCCTTATTCTCTGCCCCGTTCACCGATAGCTGAGGCATGGCCCTGACCGCCATTTTTTTGATACCGCCGGCGGCCGCCACAATACACAACATTGCAAGAGCGCCGCAGAGCGCCCCTTTTAAAAATCTGTTATTTTCCTTCATCTTCAGCTCCATTTTACAGATATATCTGCGGATTCACCGGGGAACCATTCAACTCCACCTGAAAATGAAGATGCGGCCCTGTAGAATATCCGGTGGTACCCACATATCCGACCTGCTGGCCTTTGCTCACCGTCTGTCCCGCCGTAACGGCAAGAGCGGAATGATGCATATATTTTGTCACAAATCCGTTCCCATGGTCAATGACTACCCAGTTCCCCGCGCTGTCACTCCATCCCGCAATGATCACGGTCCCTGCGTCAGCAGCATATGTAGCTGCTCCGGTGGAGGCGGCCAGGTCCAGCCCGTTGTGGAAAGACTCGTCAAAAGTACGATAACCAAAAGTACTCGAAACCACCCCGCTCGGGCATGGATTCGTGAACTGTCCGTTCCCGCTTACCACAATATCGTCGCTTGGAATGTAGGCGCTTCCTCCGCCGTAGCCTGCAGCCGCTGCAGCTGCTGCCGCCTGTGCCTGCGCTTCTGCCGCCGCAGCCGCTGCCGCTGCTGCGGCGGCTGCCTCGGCTGCGGCCCGCTCCTCCTGCCGGCGTCTCTCTTCCTCAGCCTGCCGGATCAACTCCTGCAGAAGAGCGGCATTTTCACCGATCTGTCCTTCCAGATCCGCGATCTGCATATTCTTATCCTCCAGCAGCTGCTCCACCTCGGCCTGCTTGGCAAGCAGTGCACCCTGCAGGTTTCTGAGCACGACATACTCTTCCTGCAGTGATTTTTCCTTTGCCTCGACGTCGCTGCGGATCTTTTGAAAATCCACCAGCTTCTCCCTGTCATATTCCGACAGTTGATTGACGTACTCCACATTATTCAGGAAGTCTCCCATATTCTCACTGTTCGCCAGTACCTCAAGGAACTGGGTATTCCCTACCTCATACATATATCGAATACGCTTTTTCATGCTCTGATACTGCGTATTCTCATCTACCTTTGCCTGTACATATTCATCTTCTGCAGCCTTGATCTCTTCCTGTTTTTCGGTCAGCCTTTCCTGAGCCGTATTCATCTCATCCAGAATCTGGTTGAGCTGGTCTGTCAGTTCATTCTTCTCTGCCTCCGCAGAATCCTTCTGTTCATCCAGCTGCTCCGCAATCTGCTGTGCTTCTTCAATCGTCGTTGCCTGTACGCCTAGTACCATCCCCATACTCAAAGACAATACAAGTACCCCACTTATTATACTCCTCTTATATTTTTTCATACGGTCCACCTTACTTTTATACGCATGCCATTGTTACGATTGTTACTGTGCCCCCCTGACCGGATGTCCAAAGTATACTGTGCGCCAGATAAATCTGCCGCACAGTATCATATGATGCGCACAGCCGCATAAGGAAGTATGCCGCTTTGCGGCTGCGGCTGGCGCGATACTGCACGGCCCCGGCCAGAATTATACTTTCAGATGCTTGCGTACGGTAAAGTAGCTTCCCAAGAAACCGATCCCCACTCCGAGTCCCAGTCCGACCGGAAATAAATAACGGTACACACTTGCCACAGGAAGGAAATCAATGATGTTGTTCAAGATCGCGAACTTCTCCATAATATATGCAACGGCTTTTCCATACAGTACATACAAAAGTCCCAGCGGTATCAGTGCGCCTACCAGACCGATGATCAGACCCTCGATCACGAAGGGAGAACGTACCACAAAGTCCTTGGCGCCGATGTATTTCATGATCGCGATCTCTTCCTTCCGGACCGTGATTCCCATGGCAACCGTATTGCTGATCAGGAAGATCGATACCCCGAACAAAATCAATATGATCGCGACGGAGATATATGCCACCAGTACATTCACGCTAGAGAGCATATTCACTACCAGATCAGACTTATTCACTCTGCGGACTCCGTCCAGGCTGCCCGCGAACATGACAAGATCCTGCTGGGTCTCGGCAAGGGATTTGCTCTTCGCGCTCAGACCGATATCTCCGTCATCCTCCAATGTCTTCATGTAGACCTCATAGTTACTGGAATTCGCCAGCGGATTGTCATTTTTGAACCCGTCCGCCAGTTCTTCATTCTCTCCGAAATACTTTGTCTTGAACTGCTCCCATGCCTCATCTGCCGATACATACTTCACATCAGACACATCATCTCTGCTCCGCAGCGCCTCCCCGATCTTGTCGATCTGCGCCTGTGTAATATTATCTTCGAACAGGACGGTGATCGCCACACCTTCCTCCGCGCTCTTGATAATAAAGTTGAAGTTGAACAGAATAGAAAAGAACAACCCAAACAGAAAAATACAGGCAGACATCGTGGCAATAGACGCTAGTGAAAACATCAAGTTCCTTCCGATGTTCTTAAAGCCCTGTTTTATTACATATCCAATCGTACTAATCCTCATCTATATACCCACCTCTTTGTTCATCACTGACAATCACACCATGCTTCATTGTGATCACCCGTTCATTCATCTCATTTACGATCTCCTGGTTATGTGTTACCACAAGAACCGTAGTGCCCCTCTCATTAGCCTCCTTCAAAAGGCTCATGATCTCCCAGGAATTGGTCGGATCCAGATTACCGGTCGGCTCATCGGCCAGCAGGATTGCCGGTTCATTCACAATGGCCCTTGCGATCGCCACACGCTGCTGCTCCCCGCCTGACAATTCCTTTGGATGAGATTTATACTTCTGCGCCAGCCCAACCAGAGAAAGAGCCGCAGGAACCTTCTTCTTGATCACTCTGGTAGGAGTCTCCGTAACCCGCAGGGCAAATGCAATGTTCTCATAGATGTTCCGGTCCTTTAGCAGACGGAAATCCTGAAAAACAACCCCCAGGCCTCTTCTGTACTTTGCGATATGACGGTGCTTCATCCTGTTCAGGTTTCGGCCATTGACAATGATCGTCCCTTCCGTCGGATCCAGTTCCTTCATGATCAGACGGATCAAAGTAGATTTGCCCGACCCGCTGTCGCCTACAATGAAAACAAATTCCCCTTTTTCAATCTTGACGGATACTCCGTTGAGGGCGGCATTCCCCTTTGTGTACTCCTTCGTTACGTTCCTTAGTTCAATCATATGCTCCTCCTGAATCGTACTTCCTTAATACTCCAGCGTCTCCATATACTTCATGTATTTTACGACCATCAGCGCGATCTTAAAGGTGATCGCGTCTTCAAACACACGCAGATCAAGCCCGGTACTTTTCTGCAGCTTATCCAGACGGTATACCAGAGTATTTCTATGGATATAGAGCTGTCTGGATGTCTCGGATACATTCAGGCTGTTCTCAAAAAACTTGTTGATCGTCGCGAGTGTCTCTTCATCAAATTCATCCGGGGACTTTCCTTCAAAGATCTCTTTGATGAACATCTTGCACAGCGGAAGCGGAAGCTGATAGATCAGACGTCCGATCCCCAGGCTGCTGTATGCCACGATATCTCTTTCCTCATAAAAGATCTTGCCTACATCCAGCGCCAGCTTCGCTTCTTTGTAAGATTTGGAGACTTCCTTAATGTCATTCACGACCGTGCCGTAGGCAATATGCATCTGCTCGTCTCCGCTGTCTTCCCTCAGGATCGTCAGCATCTCCTTTGCCATCCTTGCAAGCTCCCTGCTGCCGTCCTTCTCAGACAGCTCCTTCACGACGATGATATTCCTCTCATCCACGGCCGTCACGAAGTCCTTCGCCTTTCCGCCCAGAAGATTGCGTACATTATCCAGGGCTGCGCTGTCCTTCTCATGTGAAGTCTCAATAATAAAGATAACACGTTTTACTTCTGTGTCAATATGTAATTTTTTGGCGCGGTTATAAATATCCACCAGAAGCAGATTATCCATAAGCAGATTTTTAATAAAATTATCCTTGTCAAACCGCTCCTTATATGCCACCAGCAGGTTCTGGATCTGGAACGCGGCGATCTTGCCTACCATATACGCATCCTCGTTCTCACCGTCGGCCAGCAGAATATATTCGAGCTGCTGCTCGTCAAATATCTTAAAGAACTGACATCCCTGAATCACCTGGCTGTCTGCAGGAGAAGCACCGAATGATAAAATAGCACTCTCAAAATCCTTGCTCTCGCCAAAAGTATTCGCCAGTACTTTTGCTTCCGTATCAAATACGCAGAAATCAATTCTCGAAATACTTTTTAAACCTTCAATCGTGTTCAGAAGCACCTGATTTGTTATCATAACTTATCTCCTCCGCTCATATCCACTTATCCATGTGCATTTTTCACAAAAATCCCCCCTGTGGTTCCCGCAGGAACACACAGATATGGTATATATGTTAATACAAAACAGCCAAAAAATAAAGAGGAAATCCATTTCATTTATGCATTTCCCCATATATTTAACAAAAAATTCACATTTTTCCACTGATCTGGAATTCGGCATTCTGCATAATATGATACAAACGTCAAAAGGTCATGCTTTTCATGCCTGCATGAAAAAGTATAACTTTGGGACGCCAATTTCATTCGGCCGGCCTGCTTTTCTGCTGATCAACCAGGTGGATAAACGTTCTTTTCAGAAAAAAACGCCTGAGCTTCCCGGAAGGTCTTTTTTTCTCTTCCTCCTGCAGAAGAGAAAGGCTGCAGCCAATCCAGACCCGCGCATTCAAAAGTGCCTTTGCCTCAGAGATAAACCTCTCCTGTTCCGGATAAGAGAGCACGGAAATGATGCAGTCCGGTTCCACACCGTTGATCTCATTGATCACACTGTCCTTGCGGCCACCGTCTTCCGGCAATATGGCCTGTCCTGCCGGCAGGATCCCGTTTGCGTAGGGCCGGAGCTTTTCCTGAAGTAAGAGCAGTTCCTCCTCCTCTCCGGCCAGAAGGAACACCTTCTTCCGGCTTCTCTGCAGATATTTCAGGAACATCCTGAGAAACACCTTTCTCTCCAGCTCCCGCATCAGATGCCCGCTGACCGCAGAACGATCTCCCGTAACTCCGGAAGGTCTCTTCGAGGGTTCAAGGATATCCCTCTCACCCGGGAGGACCAGATCCATCCCGCGCATCGCTTCCTTCCATTCCGGATTATCCTGGCCCTGTACCAGCAGCTCCAGTGTCACGAGCTCAACGGTACTGACCGTTTCGCTTTCCATAAATTGTACGATCTTCTTAAGCGTATCCTTTGCAGTCAGCGTATCAATCTCTATATCAAAGATATCTATCTTATTTTCCATGCCAACTCACCCGTCTCTTTTCTCCCGATTCGTACAATTGTATCAAAAATGCCCCCCTTTTTCAACCACCTGCGTTTAATTTCACACTTTTTTCAATTGTATTGGTTACAGTTCACTCGTCAGCCGCTGTCATGATAAGTTTGTGCTTGCACAAAGACTTATCATGACAGCGGCTG
>VSNK01000150.1 GCA_009774255.1 Faecalicatena sp. | reverse complement strand
AAATATTAGTGATAATATTAGTAAAAATTTCTTGAAAATAGCGGTTTATATAAAAATATATATAAAATCTGCCCATAGATTTTGTTTGCTTCTTGCTAGTTTCGTATGATGGGGTGTATAATATGTATAAAGCACAGTTATACTCCATATGAAGGTGGTGGAATTATGGGAATCAAAAATTCAATCTGGGGTCGATTTTTTAGTTCGAAGTCAGAAAAAAAGAGAGACAAACAGGTCAAGATTCAGAACACGCATGAACATAAGGCAGCACCGGCAGTGACAGAACCGCCGCCGCCGGCTCCGGAAATAGAGTTGAAGTTACCTCAGGAACATGCCCTGCATACATTATGCGATATGAGAATGCAGCGAGCCGGAGGAAGCTTTCATCCACGGCTGCGTCTGGAAGGGCGCGAGGATCTGTCTCATGAGGAATTGGAGAAAGAGCTGGGACGGCTCCAGAGGACGATCACGTTCGCTGCCAATACTCGTCTGAAGGAGATCAGGCGCAGAGAAAAGGAAGCGGCGGAGAAAGCGGAGAAGGCTGCCGCGGCAGCAAAAGAAGGGGAGCAGATCGAAGAACCGGAGATCCCGGCAGTAGAGATGGATGCGCTTCCGGTAATCCACATGGCGGCTGACAAGCTGGCGGCGTGGATGATCGTATTTCCTCCGGTCGGCGAAGGAAAAGAACTGAATCATCAGATGGTAGACGAGGCACTGGAGAAAAGCGGGATCGCGTACGGCATGAACATAGAAGTACTGGAGAACCTTCCAGAACATTCGGAGCGTTATTTTACGCTGTTCAATATTGCGGTGGGGAAACCCGCGGTCCATGGGAAGGACGGCCACATCATAGAACATTTTGACCGTGTTGTGGAACGGAAATTCAAAGTAGATGAACATGATCGGGTGGACTATGCTTCTTTAAAGTTTTTTCAGAGCGTAGACAAAGGAAGCGTGATCTGTGAAGCGATTTTGCCCACGGAGGGAGAAGCAGGCAGATCGGTGCTGGATCAGGAGATCCCCGCGAGGAACGGCAAATCAGTTTCACTTGTCAAGGGACGGAATACAGAGCTCAGTGAAGACGGCACGAAGCTGCTGGCGGCACAGTCGGGACATGTAGAATACGCGGGCCGCGGCTTTCAGGTCATCGCCGTGCTGGAGATCAACGACAATGTAAACTATTCTACGGGAAATATTGACTATATGGGAGACGTGCATATCCGAGGCAATGTCTGCAGCGGTTTTACCGTGAAGGCTGCTGGCAATGTCGAGATCGACGGCGTAGTGGAAGCCGGCTGTGTAGATGCAGGCGGAGACCTGATCGTTGCCAAGGGGATTGTGGGTAATTCACAGGCAATTGTCCGGGCGGGGAACAAGATCTATGCCAAGTATCTGGAGAATAGCATCGTCCATGCAAAGGAGAGTCTGAAGGCGGACTGCATCGTCAACAGTGATGTATACAGTGACGGGGAAATTGAAGTCTGTAACGGAAGAGGCATCATCGTCGGCGGGCGGATCCGGGCGGCGCGGAAGGTCAGTGCCAAAATCGTCGGCTCCAAATCCGAGAGCCAGACCTCGATCTTTCTGGGGGGCGAGCCCTGTGTAGAATATGAACGGGAGAACCTGGCGAAGGTTATTGAGGAAAATGAAAAGGAACTGGAAAAGCTGTTGAAGCGCCCTGACAGTCCCAGTACGATTGAGCGTATCAGGCAGATGTATACTGAGCTTGAGGAAGACAGGGCCAAGCTGCTGGCAATGGATGAAGAGATGGAGAAAAAGGAGGAGGAAGTACAGCACCAGGGCGGCTGCCGGTTATGCTGTGAGATCGCCTATCCGGGGCTTATGCTGACTATCGGCGGTGTTATGCTACGCCTGAAGCATGAGACATCAAAATGCAATGCCAGGCTGGTTGACGTAGATATCCAGTTCTTATGACCGGCAGGTCGAATGAGATATCATGAATCATGCGGAGAGCTTGCGTGGGCTGCCTCTCCGGATACTTTTTGTTACAGTTCACTTCAGGACCGTGCACCACGCTCGCTGGTGAACTGTAATTATTTTTTATTCTAATAGGAAACTTCTGCTAGTTTCAGTTGATTTTATCCGTAGAAACGGATATACTGTAAATCGTGAAAGAAAATGCCGAATAAGATATAGAAGGAGTATTTTGAGATGGAATTAGTGACAATTCGGGAATTATTTAAAAACAGAGAGGCTTATCTGGACCGGCAGGTGACGGTCGGAGGCTGGATTCGCAGCATCCGGGACTCCAGAACATTTGGCTTTATCGTAGTAAATGACGGTTCCTATTTTGAACCATTGCAGATCGTGTATCATGATAAAATGGACAACTTTCAGGAGATTTCAAAGCAGAACGTAGGAGCTGCGGTCATTGTTACCGGGACTCTGGTAGCGACTCCGCAGGCGAAGCAGCCTTTCGAGATCCAGGCGGAGGAAGTGACCGTAGAAGGGGCTTCTGCGCCGGACTATCCGCTGCAGAAGAAGCGGCACAGCTTTGAATATCTTCGGACAATCGCCCACCTGCGTCCCAGGACGAATACTTTTCAGGCGGTATTTCGGGTACGCTCTCTGGCGGCTTATGCGATTCATAAGTTCTTTCAGGAAAGGGGCTTTGTCTATGTGCATACTCCGCTGATCACGGGAAGCGACTGTGAGGGCGCGGGCGAGATGTTCCGCGTGACGACGCTGGATATGGAGAATCTGCCGCAGAACCCGGACGGAAGCATCGATTACGCTCAGGATTTCTTCGGGAAGGAGACCAGC
This sequence comes from Faecalicatena sp., assembly GCA_009774255.1. Lineage (GTDB taxonomy): Bacteria > Bacillota > Clostridia > Lachnospirales > Lachnospiraceae > Schaedlerella. The sequence goes on along the minus strand of VSNK01000150.1, from coordinate 10,698 downwards.
CTGACAGTCAGCGGCCAGCTTAACGGCGAGACTTACGCACAGGCGTTCAGGAGTATCTATACATTTGGCCCTACCTTCCGGGCGGAGAATTCCAACACGACCCGCCATGCGGCAGAGTTTTGGATGATTGAGCCGGAAATCGCATTTGCCGACCTGGAAGACAATATGGATCTGGCAGAATCCATGCTGAAATATATTATTTCCTATGTGATGGAGCAGGCGCCGGAGGAGATGAATTTCTTCAACTCTTTTGTGGATAAGGGGTTGCTGGAACGCCTGAAAAATGTAGTAGAGTCCGATTTCGCGAAGGTGACCTACACGGAGGCGATTGATCTTCTGAGCAAAAATAACGATAAGTTCGAGTACAAGGTATCCTGGGGCTGCGACCTTCAGACAGAGCACGAACGGTATCTGACGGAGCAGGTATTTAAGCGTCCGGTTTTTGTGACGGATTACCCGAAGGAGATCAAGGCATTTTACATGAAGCAGAATGAGGACGGAAAGACGGTTGCAGCAGTGGACTGCCTGGTGCCGGGGATCGGGGAGATCATCGGAGGAAGCCAGAGGGAGGACGACTACGAGAAGCTGCTGGCAAGGATGAAGGAACTGAACTTAAAGGAAGAAGATTACCGGTTCTATCTGGATCTGAGAAAATACGGCTCCACCCGTCATGCGGGCTTCGGGCTTGGCTTTGAGCGCTGCGTGATGTATCTTACAGGTATGGCTAATATCCGTGACGTGGTGCCTTTCCCGAGGACCGTGAAGAATTGCGAATTATAAGGATGTGTTCGTGTGAAGATTGTATTGCCAAATAAAGTACTGATGATTATTCTGAACCTGCAGATGCATGGGTATGACGCCTATGCCGTGGGAGGCTGTGTACGGGATTCCATCCTGGCCAAGAAGCCGCAGGACTGGGATATCACCACTTCGGCGAAGCCTGCGGATATCAAGCGGATGTTCCGCAGGACGGTAGATACCGGGATCGAGCATGGAACGGTGACCGTGCTTTTGGGAAAAGAAAGCTTTGAAGTGACAACATACCGGATTGACGGGGCCTATGAAGATAACCGTCATCCCAGGGAAGTACGGTTCACCAACAAGCTGGAGGAGGATCTGAAGCGCCGGGATTTTACCATCAATGCCATGGCGTATAATGACGATGTGCGGTTGGTAGATGTGTTTGGCGGGATGAAGGATCTGAACTACCATCTGATCCGGTGTGTGGGAGATCCGAAAGAACGATTCGCGGAGGACGCCCTCCGGCTTCTGCGTGCCGTGCGTTTTTCCGCGCAGCTTGGATTTTCGATTGAGCCCGCCACGGAAGAAGCTATCCGGGAGCTTGCCCCGACCCTCCAGAATGTCAGTGCCGAGCGGATTCAGGCGGAGCTTGTCAAGATGCTGGTTTCCGACCATCCTGAGCAGATCCGGGAGGCATACCGCCTTGGCATTACGAAGGTGATTCTGCCGGAATGGGATGAGATGGAAGGTGTGGAGCAGAACACCCCGCACCACAGGTACGATGTGGCGGAGCATACCATCCAGGCCATAAAAAATATTAAAAGTGACAAGATTCTTCGTCTCACCATGTTGTTCCACGATATGGGCAAGCCGGTCATGAAGACGACCGATGAAAATGGGCGGGACCATTTCAAGGGACATGCAATCGTGAGTGAAGAGCTTGCCAATGTCGTAATGCGCCGCCTGAAATTTGACAATGACACGATCAAAAAGGTGACCCGGCTGGTATGCTACCACGATTACCGTGTGGAAGCGACGCCTCAGAATGTGCGCCGGGCCATGAACCGTATTGGTGTGGAGCTGTTTCCCTACTATCTGGCGGTGCGCCTGGCAGACGTGAAGGCTCAGAGTGTCTACCAGAAGCGCGAAAAGGTGGAAAATATCATTAAAATGCGGGAACTGTATCAGGAAACGCTGGTACAGGAGCATTGTGTGTCGCTGCGTGACCTGGCTGTCACCGGCAAAGATCTTCTGGAACTTGGTATGAAGCCCGGGCATAAGCTGGGCAGCATGCTGGCGGAGCTGCTGGAATGGGTCATTGACGATCCGGATTGTAATAAAAAAGAAATTTTGTGTGAATATGTAAAAGAAAAGCTTGGACTTTAGCATACTCGGGCTGTTTCCCTCATAGATTAGAAAAGGTTATGATGAACCTGGCACATCAGTAAATATATATAATGAGGGGGCAGCCATGCGAGAGTACGAACTGGAAGTATTGGAGCAATATGACGTCGAAGTGATGAGCACCCGCAAGATCAGGGGTGCATTTTTTTGCGAAACAAAAGAAGGAACAATGGTATTGAAAGAAGCGGCGGTATCTGACAGGCGCGCTCTTTTATTGTATACATTACTACACCGTCTGGAGTCGGAAGGCTATCCGGACGTGGATACTCCGGTACGGAACAAAGAAGGAGAATTGGTCAGCACATTCCGCGGTCAGACCCGGTATATGCTGAAAAAATGGTATGCCGGCCGGGAGTGCGATGTGCGCCGGGAAGGAGAGGTGCTGGATGCTGTCAGGAATCTGGCGCGCCTTCATCAGAAAATGTGCTGGCAGAAGCCCGCAGAATCGGCAGAACCGTATCCACCGGCCGGCCGCCATCTGAAGGAGGAATTCCTCTGCCATAACCGGGAATTGAAAAAGGTGCGCAATTTTATCAGAAATAAGGTGAATAAAGGGGAATTTGAGTACCTGTTTTTGAAATATTTTGATAACATGTATGAGCTGGCATCGTGTGTGACGAAGCGGCTTGAGAATTCGGAATATGAGGGCTTATACCGGAAAAGTCTGGAACAGGGTCTGTTGGTGCATGGGGATTATAATTATCACAACATCCTGATGCTGCCGGGAAACGAGAGAAATGACGGCGGGCTCATTGCCATGACTAATTTCGAGCATTTCCGGATTGATGTACAGGTGCTGGATCTGTATTATTTTCTGCGGAAGGTCATGGAAAAGCATAAATGGAAGGAGTCCCTCGGCCGCGCCATGCTGGACGCTTATGCGGAGGTCAGGCCGTTCGCGCCCGGAGAACTGGAAGTGATTGCCCTGAAGACGGCTTACCCGGAAAAGTTCTGGAAGACCGCGAATACCTACTATCATTCCAACAAGGCATGGATTCCGGAAAAGAGCGTGGAGAAGCTGCGCACATCTGTTCTGCAGACAGAAGAAAAAATTCGTTTTTTACAGAAGATATTGGCTTTCTTTTTATAGAAAGCTGATGTATAATAAAGGTAAATTATAACTTTTTATCCTAAAAAAGGTTATAGATGATTAATATTCAGGAGGTACTATAATGGAGTACAAAGAAAGATACCAGGAGTGGCTGTCCAACCCCTATTTTGATGCGGATACCAAAGCAGAACTGGAAGGCATTAAGGACGATGACAATGAGATCAAGGAACGCTTTTATATGGATCTGGAATTCGGTACGGCTGGACTCCGCGGCATTATCGGAGCCGGCACGAACCGGATGAATATTTACACGGTCAGGAAGGCAACTCAGGGATTGGCGAATTATATCATAAAGAACAAAAGCGCGGAAAAGGGCGTTGCTATCGCATTTGATTCCCGCCGGATGTCCCCGGAATTTGCGGATGAGGCGGCGCTCTGCCTGGCAGCGAACGGAATCAAGGCATATGTATTCGAGTCTTTACGTCCGACACCAGAGCTTTCCTACGCGGTGCGGAAGCTGTCCTGTATCGCCGGGATCAACATCACGGCAAGCCACAATCCGCCGGAGTACAACGGATACAAGGTATATTGGGAGGACGGCGCGCAGATTACACCGCCTCATGACAAGGGAATCATGGACGAAGTAAAGGCTGTGGAGGATTACACAACCATGAAGACCATGTCCTTGGACGCGGCAAAGGAGGCAGGCCTCTATGAGTCTATCGGCGCAGCCATTGATGATGCTTATATCGCGGAGCTGAAGAAGCAGGTAAAGCATCAGGATGCCATTGATGCGGCAGCTAAGGATCTGAAGATCGTCTATACTCCTCTCCACGGTACCGGCAATATTCCGGCACGCCGTATCTTGAAGGAGCTTGGCTTTGAAAATGTATACGTAGTAAAGGAACAGGAACTGCCGGACGGCGAATTCCCGACCGTTTCCTATCCAAATCCGGAGGCGGCGGAAGCATTCGAACTGGGATTGAAGCTGGCGAAGGAAGTGGACGCGGATATCGTGCTGGCAACGGATCCTGACGCGGACAGGCTTGGCGTCCGTGTGAAGGATAAGAACGGAGAATACCACACCCTGACCGGCAATATGTCCGGATGCCTGCTCGCAGATTATGAGATCGGACAGAAGAAGGAACTAGACGGCGGCCTGCCTGAGGACGGAAAGTTTATCAAGACGATCGTCACCACCAACATGGCAGATGCCATTGCAAAATACTACGATGTGGAGCTGATCGAATGCCTGACAGGCTTCAAATTCATCGGACAGCAGATTCTTGGCTTTGAGACAAGCGGTAAGGGCGAGTACCTGTTCGGGTTTGAGGAAAGCTACGGCTGCTTGATCGGAACCCATGCAAGGGACAAGGATGCCATCGTGGCAACTATGGCACTGTGCGAGGCTGCCGCTTACTATAAGACAAAGGGCATGAATCTGTGGGATGCTATGATCGCGCTGTATGACCGCTATGGATATTATAAGGATGATATTCAGTCCATCACTCTGAAGGGAATCGAAGGACTTGCCAAGATCCAGGAGATCCTGGAGACGCTGCGGAAGGATCCGCCGGCAGAGATCGCGGGCTACAAGGTACTCAAGGCAAGAGATTATAAGGCAGATACCATCAAGGATATGGAGACAGGCGCAGTGACAGGAACCGGACTGCCATCCTCCAACGTGCTCTACTATGATCTGACAGATGACGCATGGTTATGTGTAAGACCTTCCGGTACGGAACCAAAGGTTAAGTTTTATTATGGGGTGAAGGGAACTTCTCTGGAAGACGCAGACGCAAAATCAGCAGCTATGGGAAAAGAAGTACTGGCAATGATTAATAAAATGTTATAGAATTGTTATAAAAGCATTCGGAAATGGCCAAAAAGCGCTGAAATACCTTGACAAAGAACGAAGAAACAGGTATAACAGTACGTAAAGGCAATAAGCACAGGCATGCGTGCAAAGTGCCTTATTAAATTTTAGAATGAATGTTGTTCTAGTACAGTAAAGAGGAGGAAACATCCATGAACAAAACAGAATTAGTAGCAGCAATCGCAGAAAATGCGGAGATTTCAAAGAAGGATGCCGAGAAAGCCGTAAAGGCTTTTGTTGAAGTAATAACAGAAGAATTAAAGAAGGGCGAGAAGGTTCAGTTGGTTGGATTTGGTACATTCGAGGTAACTTCCCGGGCAGCAAGAGAAGGAAGGAATCCGCAGACCGGCAATACGATGAAGATTGCAGCTTGCAAGGCACCGAAGTTCAAGGCAGGTAAGGCTTTGAAGGATGCTGTGAACGCTTAATCAGGATGTGTTAATGCCTGCATGAATTGTCATGCAGGCATTTTGCGGTTTCAGGTCACGTCTGGTGTGATATGGAGCATTTTGCAGATTATAAGGGGAGATACAGGATTATGAGATTAGATAAATTTTTAAAAGTATCCCGCCTGATCAAAAGGCGGACCGTGGCAAACGAAGCCTGCGACGCAGGCCGCGTCCTTGTAAATGGAAATGTGGCCAAGGCCTCCGTGAAAGTCAAGGTGGGAGACGTGATCGAGATCCAGTTCGGCACAAAGACAGTGAAGGTGGAAGTTCTGGACATTCAAGACACGACAAAGAAGGAAGAGGCAAAAGATCTGTTCCGATATCTGTGACCTTTTTCGTTACAGTTTACTCCCCAGCCAATCACCGCGCTGATTGGCTGGGAGGATGCACGCTGCGCCTTGAATAGAATTCAGCCCCTCGCCGAAGGCGACTTAAAATGGGCTGAATTCGTTACAGTTCGCTGGCTGGCCAGTGAACTGTGACCCTTTTTTCTGCTTCTGCCATTCCGGTTCTATGCATATTATGAAACAACCTCTCATATATATAAAAAGGTATAAAGATGAATCACCTGTCCGAACTGTGATGGACGCATGGATTGCGGGCAGTGAAGGAGATGGAGCCGGACGGACCATGAGATCGGCTGATATATGGCGAAGGGGGAACGGATATGGAGGAACGGCAGCCTGCAAAGGCACATAAGCTGGTTGTCAACAACCGGAAGACAAGTATGGTGACAGGAGTGCTGGATGTGCTTTCCTTTGATCTGAATGAGATCCTGCTGGAGACGGAGCAGGGGATGCTGATGGTCAAGGGGACGGACCTGCATGTGAACCGGCTCAGCGTGGAGAAGGGGGAGGTGGATCTGTCAGGAAATATTGACAGCATCGCATATTCCAGCGTGAGTCAGGTGGGACACCAGAACGATAACTTTTTCTCAAAATTATTTAAGTAGGTCATTCCTATGATGCTGGGGATTGGAAAAGAGGCTGTGATATTTGTGTACGCAGGCCTGTCGGGGATCGTTACATTTTCCTGCTATCAGATACTGCTGCTGCTGAGAGCGCTTGTCCCACATTCTGCGGCAGCGGTCAGCATGGAAGACTTCCTTTATTGGATCGGGATCAGTATGTATCTGTTCCGTCAGATGTATCATACAACTTATGGCAGTGTCAGATGGTTCTTCATACTAGGGCTTGTGGTTGGGAATTTTCTGGCATTTTTTTGTAAGATTTTGTTGAAAAAAATATTTACAAAGTGGAAGAATAAACTTGAAAAAAGAAAGAAAAACGAATAAAATAATTATAATATCTGCTGGCTGGAAGTCGGCAGATAGAAGTGTAAGGGGAGCTTATAAGAGAATTGAACGGGGAATTTATATGAGTCAAAGGAAAAAGGCGCAGACAGGTCGGAAGCGCAGCCGGAAGAACACGTCCATTTTTCGGCAGCATAAAAAGAGTATACTGATCATCTACACGGTTCTGGGGATGCTGGCGGCAGTTCTTGCCGTGAATTCCGTGAGCCTGTATGCACGGAACGAGGTATACAAGCAACAGGAGGCTGAACTGAAAGCTCAGATCAAGGAGCAGAAGGCACGTTCCGAAAAGGTAGAAGAATATAGAGAGTACATCAAAACCGATGATTACATAAAGGATGTGGCCGAAGAGAAGCTGGGGCTGGTGGATCCGGATGAGATCCTGTTCCGGCCGGAAGAGTGACCGCTGCGGTCAATGTCCTGAGGGATGGGCATAACAAAAGAGAAACTCCAGGGAGAAGCCTGGAGTTTTTTGCATATGCGGGCAAGAAAGTAACCAATTTGCTGCGCAAATTGGTTGCAATTACAGGAGGGATTTTGATGGAGGATGGACAAGTACTGCATACCAGTCCTTATGTGACTCAGATAGAAAGGTTTGCGGATTCCCTGAAGCAGCTTTCCCATACATTTCTGCAGATGGGGGAAAAGAAGCAGTCATTTACCAGTGAAGAGATCGACGGAATGTTTGAATGGGTAAAGGAGAAGGTCTGCAAAAATTGTGAGAAGTGTTCCTGGTGCTGGGGGGAGAATTTTGTCCATACCTATCAGATGGGCTACGAAGTTCTCTCAGCGGTGGACTCTTACGGAAACGAACTGAATACCGAGACGAAGCGGAAGCTGAAGCAATGCTGCATCATGGCGCCTCGTTTCCTGCGGGAGATGCTGGAGGCCTTTCACAATGCCAGGCAGAATATGATGTGGCTCAACCGGATGGCGCAGAGCAGGGAAGGTTGTGCCATTCAGATGGATACTTTTGCGGATATGATCCGGGTTACGGCCAAAGAGCTGGAGGACAGCCTGTTCATTGACGAACGCCTGGAAAAACGTCTGATGGCCGCTCTGAAGAAAAAGGGTGTGAGGGTATTGTATACTAATTTCTTTATGAACCGGGAAGGAAAATATGAGATCCACGTAACCGCACGGGCTATGCAGGATGTCAATATCACCTGCAAGGAGCTGGTGAGGACTGTCTCCGAGGTGATGGGACGGAGGCTGGTGCCGGAAGGACTCTATGCTCAGACGCTGGGCCGGGAATATACCACAGTCGTTTGCCAGGAAGGACCGACATATTATACGCTGCAGGGAGTTGCCAGGGTGGGAAAAGGCGGCAGTCAGGTTTCCGGGGACAATTTTATGATGCTCAATCTGCCAAAAGGCAGGCAGGCTGTGGCTCTGTCTGACGGGATGGGCTCCGGAGAAAAGGCATGCCAGGAAAGCACACTGGTCATTGAGCTTCTAGAGGAACTGCTGGAGGCCGGATTTCCGGAAAAGACCGCCATTCAGATGATCAACACCACGCTGGTCATGGGGCGGGAAGAGATTCATTATTCCACGGTGGATATGAGTGTGTTCGATCTATATACGGGAACCTGCGAGCTGATCAAGGCAGGGGCCTCATCTACATTTATCCGCCAAAACGGGAAGGTGGAGCATCTCAGTTCTACCAGCCTGCCCATAGGGGTTCTGCATCAGATCGAGATCGACTCTGTGGAGAGGCAGCTTTCCCACGGGGATTTTGTGGTGATGGTGACGGACGGTGTCATGGACGCGCTTCCTGTGGGCGAGCAGGATATCCTTCTGGAGACGATCATCCAGGGAACGCTTCTGGTCAACCCGAAGGAAATGGCGAACCATATCCTGGAGCAGGTCCTGAACTGGACCGGGGAATCTCCGCAGGATGACATGACCGTGCTGGCCATCGGAATCTGGGAAAAATAGTCTTGGTTGGAATCACAGAAAATCAGGGAATTGCGGCAGGGCTTTGCGGACAAAATGATTTGACGTTGGTATGAGTTTTGGGATATACTAAAAAAGTAGAAAAAGGTAATTGCTCAGGACCGTGCAATTAGGATACTGAGCAGTTACAGGAAAAGTACGGTGTGTGGATGTGGAAGGAAAATGAATGATGAAGTTGATGATTGCGTCGGATATACATGGCTCTGCATATTACTGCCGGCAGATGCTGAGGGCATACGAGAGGGAAGCTGCTGACAGGCTGTTATTACTGGGAGACATATTGTATCACGGACCGCGCAATGATCTTCCGAGGGAGTATGAGCCGAAAGAGGTTATCTCCATGCTCAATGGCGTGAAGCAGGAGCTGCTTTGTGTCCGGGGCAACTGCGATACGGAGGTAGACCAGATGGTCTTGGAGTTTCCGATTCTGGCGGAATATTGTTTCCTGAACATAGATGGGAAGACAATGTTCGCGGCTCACGGACATGTATTCAATCCACACAATCCGCCGATGCTGAAGACGGGAGATATCCTGCTGAACGGACATACGCATATCCCGGCATGTGAGGAAAGAGATTCCTTCCTGTATCTGAACCCGGGATCGGTATCCATTCCGAAGGAAGGCTCCGTGCACGGCTATATGACGTATGAAAATGGAACTTTTGAATGGAAAGATATGAAAGGAGAAATTTGGAAACAGAAAAAATGGTAAAAAGGCTGGAAATGCAAAAAGCGCAGACACAAAAGAGCGCAGGTTAGGAGGAAGCGATAACGATGATGGAAGATAGGATTGCGCTTTTGATTGACGCAGACAATGTTTCTGCGAAGTATATTAAGCCCATCATGAACGAATTGGCCAAGTATGGGAATATTACATATAAGAGGATCTATGGGGACTGGACAAGCCCGTATAACCTGAGCTGGAAGGAAGTGCTGCTTCAGAACAGTATCACGCCGATCCAGCAGTTCAGCTATACCTATGGGAAGAACGCGACGGATTCCGCAATGATCATTGATGCCATGGACATGCTGTATACCAGTGAGCTGGAGGGATTTTGCCTGGTCTCCAGTGACAGTGATTTTACGAAGCTGGCAAGCCGTCTCAGGGAGAACGGCAAGCTGGTGATCGGAATGGGAGAGGATAAGACGCCGATTCCCTTCCGGAAAGCCTGCGACATTTTTACGGTGTTGGAACTGCTTCTGGAAGACAACACGATGGAAAATGTGGAAAAGGCGCCGGCCGTAATCACCTCCGTCAAGGAGACAAAGCACAGCAGCGGAGGTGTGTTAAAGGATCAGATTGAAGAAGCCGTGATTCAGATCATTATGGAGAATCAGAACGATGATAAGGAGACCGGGCTGGGAGAGGTGGGAAGCCGCCTTTTGAAGCTGTATCCCGATTTTGATGTGCGCCGGTATGGATACAGTCTGCTGTCCAAGTTTCTTGAGACATTTCCCAAGCTGAAGCTGAAGCAGGACGGAACCAAGGTTTCCGTGATGTTGTATGAGGATAAGAGCCGGAAGGATCTGCTGGAAGAATATATCCTGCAGCAGATTAAAAATGCAGGCAGACAGGGCGTATCACTTGGAACTCTGGGGAACCGTATACGGAATAAGTTCGGTGATTTCAAGGTTCAGGATTACGGATATTCCCAGTTCAAATCATATATCCAGCATTTTGAGGATGTGAAGATCGAAGATGACGGAGAACAGAACTGGGCCATTTATGTGAAGAATCTGGAATATTGATTTGAATCGGTTCGCACTGAGAATCATATCAGGTAATCAGGTTGCCGTGTAAATTGATCCTGAAAATCAGTTTTAAAAATTAGTTATAAAGATAAAGAGGGATATATATGAGAGTGATTATAAAGGGAGAAAGTTTTGTTATGGGGACCTGCTATTACCC
>VSNK01000015.1 GCA_009774255.1 Faecalicatena sp. | reverse complement strand
AACCGCAGAGAAGAAGACAGCCGCGGAGAAGAAGACAACTGCGGAGGAGAGGATAACCGCAGAGAAGAAGACAGCCGTGGAGGAGAAGACAGCCGGAGATGAGAACCAGCCGAAAAAGAGAAAAAAAGCAGGTAAGGCAAGAACGGAACCGGACAGTATGGAGAACAGTGACACGGTTCAGAAGGAGCGCAATACAAAGGAAACGATGGCAGACAAGATTGCCGGTGTTTTCAAAAAGATAAAATATACATTTGACAGAATATGTGATAAAATAAGAACATTGTTGGAAAAGGCGGAAAGCGTGAAAGCATTTTTGACAGATGAGGTACATCAGTCCGCATTTCTAAAATGCCTTGCCGAACTGAAAAAAATGGCGATTCGACTGAGGCCGAAACGGATCCGGGGGAAAGTTCATTTTGGATTTGAGGATCCGTCGCTGACAGGGAGAGTGCTTGCGGGTGTCAGTCTGCTGTACCCATACTGGGGAGAACACATCTGCTGCAGTCCGGATTTTGAGAACAAGGTTCTGGAGGGGGAGGTATCTGTGGAAGGTTCACTGCGCCTGCTGCCTGCGGCAGCGCTGGGGTGGAATCTGCTGTGGAACAAAAATGTAAGAAGAACGGCCATGGACATAAAAAGGTTCTTTTTAAGTAAATAATTTTTTAAGTAAGTAAATCGGCTCTGTTTCCAGGCAGAATCGGAAAATAGAAGGAGGAACAGTAATATGTCAGAAACAAATAATTTTAAATCTACGGTGGAATCCCTGCTTCAGGGAATAGACGGGCTTGTATCCAGCAAGACGGTGGTAGGTGATGCGGTACATGTGGACAACGTCACAATTCTTCCTTTGATTGATGTGTCATTTGGAATCGGGGCAGGCTCCAATCTGAGCGATAAAAAAGATAAAGGCATGGGCGGGTTCGGCGGAAAGATAACGCCGAGCGCAGTTCTTGTCATTAAGGACGGCACGATCAGGCTGGTGAATATCAAGAACCAGGATACCATCACGAAACTGTTTGACCTGGTTCCGGAGGTGCTGGATAAGATCACGACCAGAAAGGAAGATAAGGTGACGGAGGAAGAGGTGGCCGATATTCTGGATGCGGCCGCGGATATGGAGGAAAAATAAAGAAAATCCGGATCGTGGAGGATAACAAAGGATTAGAAGCCCTGCAAAAGCCAGCCCGGCTGCTTCCCCGCAGCCGGGCTGTATTTACTCTATAGGAAAATTCGGAGAAGTTTCCTATAGAGTAAATACCCTTCGGGGGATGCGCACTACGCGCACAAGGAAAATGGCTGCCTGCGCAGCTGCGCTTCGGCGCAAGTGTGCGTCAGGACGCACACTTTTTATCATCAATATTTTATCGTCCGGTAATTATCTTTTTTCTCATAGTCTTTTCCGAAACCGTCGTCATCATACAGCGTATACTCAGTTCCTTCATATCCGATCATTGTCAGGTGCTCCGTATTCAGTGCGTCCACACACTGCGCGGCCTGTGCAAGGGGGATACATTTCCCGCTGCGGATGAACAGCGGCACTTCGTTCAATGCGATCTCCACATAATGATGCCCAATGGAGAGGATCTCTTCCGAGATGGTTCCGTCCGGCAGGAACTTTACGAACTTCATTTCTTCCGGCAGATACACATAACGACCCCGCGCATTCTGGGTATAGACCGGAGCAATCATGGCTTCATTTCCAAGCATCATCTGATCCTCAACCTGCACGGCCATGGAATCTTCGGGATAAACAAATGCCAGCGGTTTGAAATACAGATCGTCATTCAGCGCTGCCTTCATATACTCGCTGTACAGATACGGGATCAGGCGGTAACGTACACCGATTACATGCCGGAAATCTTCCATATCTTCAAACTGATAGCATTCCTGTTCTCTGGTTCCGGCAGCCGCATGATTCCGCATCAGCGGAGTAAATACACCCAGTGCCAGCCAGCGCAGCAGCAGATCCCTTGTGGTATCGGCGCCGAAGCCGCCCAGGTCCGCACCGGTATAAAGGAAACCACACATATTCAGGGAGGGCAGCATTTTCAGGTTCAGCAGGATGTGGGACCACCAGGACTTGTTGTCACCCATCCAGATGCCGCCGTAGCGGTGCATGCCGATATAGGAGGAACGAGAGAACATCAGGAAACGCTTCTTAGGATCGATCCGCTCGAAGGCCTCGCCTGCCGCACGAGTCATATAATACCCAAACAGATTGTGCACCTTGTCGTGGCGTACCCGTTCGCCATTTACCACATGGTAAAAATTCCGATAATCCTCCTTGCTGTTGGCAAGTGCGCCGATTTTTCCCATCAGCGGCCAAAGAGAAACTGCGGCAGCCCCATCATCGGATCCGGAACCAGTCCCTTCGTCTGCATCGTCAGTACCATTTGCGCCAGCCTCTGATTTGGGAATGTCTGCCGTCGCCAGTTCTCCTGCGTTCACCCCATCGTTGTAGTTTTCACTTTCCAGAAACGATTTCAGCATTTCCTTCAACTCTGCAATTCCCTCAGGGGAGTAGAAGATGGCAGGCTCATTCATGTCATTCCAGAAGCCCTCGATTCCCTGATCTGTCAGAATGCGGTACTTATCCCCGAACCAGGTCCGTGCTTCGTTGTTCAGCACATCCGGGAAATGCGTATCCCCCGGCCATACGGCTGCTACAAAGTCGCTTCCGTCCTCCCGCTGGCAAAAATACCGATTAGCGACGCCTTCTTCGTAAATGTCATAGCCATCCTCTATTTTGACGCCCGCGTCAATGATGGGGATGAGGCGGATATTCTGAGATTTCATTTCCTGCACGAATTCCGGGAAATCCGGGAAATTCTTCTCGTTCAGCGTGAAGTCCTTAAAATCCTGCATGTAGTCGATATCCATGTACACCATATCCAGCGGGATTTTATTTTCACGATACCCGGAAGCTACCTTGCGGAAATCCTCCTTCGTCTTGTAGCCCCAGCGGCTCTGCCCGAAACCGAATGCGTATTTCGGCGGGATGTAGCTCCGGCCGATGATCTTCCGGAACTGCTTTACGATATCATAGGGTGAATCCCCTTCGATCACGTACAGGTTCAAGTCAGCCGACTCGCAGGAGACTTGCAGCGTATCCATCCGTGTATATCCGATGTCAAATGTCATGGCAGAGGGATAGTCAAAGAACAGCCCGAACGTCTCCTTGCCCGATACTACGATAAAATTGTGGGCGCCGTAGAGGGAGCGCTTGTCCTCCGTGTGGTTGGGGTCGTCCGTGCAGTCGCTGATATAGCAGTAACCCCGCTTGTTCAGCCCTCGGTTGGCTTCTCCAAGCCCATATACGATATCTGTTTCTTCCATAGTATAAGTAAAACAAAATCCCTTTTCCGTCTCGACCCTGCCGTAAGCCGGGCTTCCTTCCCCTGCGGATACGTCCGCTACGACAGCCTCAGTTGAAAATGGTTTTCCATACACATATTTTCTGATCATCATACATCCTCCTGTTCCCATTGAGTTTCGATTTTGGTTATAATTACATTATAATGTATCAAAACCTGAAATTCTTACATTATTTAGAAAAAAAACAATATGATTTTGACTTTTTGTTCTGTTTTTATTCCCTAACCCGGATAAACCGGAATTGCAAGATACGAAAGTTATGCCATTTTGCGCAAGAAATTGTTCCTAAGCGCATAATAGAATGAGGGCATGGGGGATATCAGGAATAGAGTAAGGAGTGGTAGAAAATGGCATAACGGAGGCTCATGCGGCATAAGATAGAGTAAGTGTTACCACAGCGGTCAGGATATTGATTATGAAGCGGATGATTGGCTTTGCTTTGATTTGTGCTGCAATAGGGATGTTTTTGATTCTTTTGATTCCATCTACGTCTATATTGAGATTTGTATTGTTCTGCGTATGCCTGGCGGCAGGGTATGTGTTGTTTTGCAAATGACGCCATGCTACGCATAGTACCCCTTAGCGCCAGTGGCGCTTGTTCAGCAAGGACCGAAACGGAGTGTAGAACTGCGTTTTTTGACCTGCACATCCGAAGAAATATCCTGCGCAATCTGTATCAGTTATTTTTCTACTACTTCTTATCGGAACTCAATATAAAAACCAGTATCCCCGCCGGATACTGGTTTTTTCCGTGTCATCAAATATAAAGAACCGTAAAAATACCTGACCGCTGTTAAGCACGCTCTACACGTCCGGATTTCAGACAGGATGTACATACATACATTTTCTTTGATCCGCCCTCTGTCTTAACGCGAACTGATTTTATGTTTGATTTCCACATCTTTGGTGTCTTTCTATGAGAGTGGCTTACACTATTACCAAAATGAGCACCCTTATCACAAATAGCACATTTAGCCATCACTACACCTCCTAACAATCTGAAAATAGTCCTCACAGACTCACAACACCCATATTCTAGCAGATAGAGACAGCGATTGCAAGCTTTTTTTGTAATTACATACATGGTTTTTGATAAATTTTTCGAAAAGTGGAAAATAATATTAGAAAATTTTTGTTTTCTGTTTCAATATTAAATCTCAGTATTGTAAAGTTTATCCAAAAAGAGTATAATAGGAATACTTTCCGGGGCTTTTTTCAGGAACAGGTGCATTCCCGGGTTACATGTCACACCCTGACCAATCACCACGCTGATTGGTCGGGAGGATGCACATAAAAGTTGGTATTCAGGCCGCCCATTGCCGTAGGGCACTGAACGTCCAGTGGACGTTCGCTTAGTGCGGACCGAAGCGGAGCGTAGACATTCAAAATGCGGCCTGAGTTACAGGTCACGCCTGGTCAAGGTGTGACTTGTAACATTCCCGGAGATACTCGACAAAGAACGGGAGGTTAAGATATGATGAAAGGCAGTATGACTACAGATATGGGGATTATTACGATCAATCCTGATGTGATTGCGAAGTATGCTGGTTCTGTTGCGGTAGAGTGTTTCGGGATTGTCGGCATGGCGGCTGTCAATATGACGGACGGACTGGTAAGATTACTGAAGAAGGAAAGCCTGACCAATGGAATCCAGATTGCGATTTCCGAAGAGAATAACCTCACTTTGAATTTTCATGTGATTGTTTCATATGGTGTGAATATTCTGTCAGTTTCTGACAACCTGGTGAATAATGTGAAGTATAAGGTGGAAGAATTTACTGGTATGACGGTCGAGAAAATCAACATCTTCGTAGAAGGTGTCAGAGTGATAGATTAAGGAGGATACTTGTCGTGGCAACGAAGACGATAAATGTGGAGCTGTTTACGAAGATGTTTCTTGCCGGAGCAGCGAATCTGGAAGCG
This sequence comes from Faecalicatena sp., assembly GCA_009774255.1. Lineage (GTDB taxonomy): Bacteria > Bacillota > Clostridia > Lachnospirales > Lachnospiraceae > Schaedlerella. The sequence goes on along the minus strand of VSNK01000015.1, from coordinate 33,544 downwards.
AAAAAAGAAATGATCAACGAACTCAACGTATTTCCGGTACCGGACGGGGACACGGGGACGAATATGACTTTGACCATCATGTCTGCCGCAAAGGAAGTACGCGCGTTGGAAAAAGCAGATATGAAGTCCGTATCCAAGGCGATCTCATCCGGTTCCCTGCGCGGCGCCCGGGGGAACTCAGGGGTCATCCTTTCCCAGCTTCTGCGCGGCTTTACCAAGGAAGTCCGGGAATATCAGGAGATTGACGCGGCAGCTCTGGCAGCGGCCTGTGAGCGTGCAACGGCAACAGCATACAAGGCGGTTATGAAGCCGAAGGAAGGGACGATCCTTACGGTTGCCAGAGGGCTTTCCGAGAAGGCACGTGAACTGGCAGAGACCACGGATGATCTGGAAACTTTTATTCCGGATATTATCGAGTGCGCAAAGGAAGTGCTGGAAAAGACACCGGATATGCTCCCGGTATTGAAGGAAGCGGGAGTGGTAGATTCCGGTGGCCAGGGACTCATTGAGGTTCTGAACGGAGCCTATGACGCGTTTCGTGGAAAAGAGATTGATTACAGCGCGATTGAGGCGGGCGCGGCGGCAAAGACGGTGAAGCCGGAAGCCCAGGCACAGGCAGATATCAAGTTCGGCTACTGTACGGAATTTATCATCATGACAGAACAGGAATTTTCCGATCAAGAGGAGGAAGCGTTCAAGTCCTATCTGGAATCGATCGGTGACTCCATTGTCTGCGTGGCGGATGAGGATGTGGTCAAGGTACATGTGCATACCAATGATCCGGGCCTCGCGATCCAGAAGGCTCTGACCTATGGACAGCTTTCCCATATGAAGATCGACAATATGCGGGAAGAGCACCAGGAGAAGCTCATTCGGGACGCGGAAAAGGTGGCTGCCGAGCAGGCCGAGGCCGCGAAGAAGAAAAAGGAGCAGGACGTGCCGAAGGAACCGCGTAAGCCGGTCGGATTTATTGCAGTGTCCATCGGTGAGGGATTGAATGCGATCTTTAAAGAGCTTGGAGTGGATTATATCATCGAGGGCGGCCAGACGATGAATCCGAGCACCGAGGATATGCTTACGGCCATCGGCCAGGTAAATGCGGATCATATCTTTATCCTTCCGAATAATAAGAATATCGTTCTGGCGGCAAAGCAGGCACAGTCACTGGTGAAGGATAAGGATGTTATTGTGATTCCGACGAAGACGGTTCCGCAGGGAATCACGGCGGTGATCAGCTACATGCCGGACGCGGACGTGGATACCAATGAGGAGAATATGCTCCAGGAGATCACCAGTGTCAAGACAGGGCAGGTGACTTATGCGGTCCGTGACACCCATATTGACGATAAGGAGATTCATGAGGGAGATATCATGGGACTCGGCGATTCCGGAATCCTTTCTGTGGGGCAGTCCGTGGAGGCGACGGCGAAGGAGATGCTGGAGAAGATGACAGACGAGGACACGGAGATGATCAGCCTCTATTATGGAGAGGATATTCAGGAAGAGGACGCACAGCGGTTCGGCCGGGAGATCGCGGAGCTGTATCCGGATGCGGATGTGGATGTGCACAGCGGAGGACAGCCGATCTACTATTATGTGATATCAGTGGAGTAGAATTGCGAACAGCCGTACGAGGAATGATTGACGATCATTGATTTGTTTGTGTTGGGAATATGGAAGATGTTTTTAGGAACTGTCCCAAAATAACATGCAACTATGACTCAGGATAAAACTTCATATGCAAGGCGGAGGAATGAGGCGTACCGAGGTACGTCGATTGACGGCGCTGTGTGCCAGCGACACACGTTTAGCGTGGACCGAAACGGAGTGTAGACCAACGCAGTATATGAAGTTTTAGACGAGTCAAAGTTGTAAGTTATTTTGGGACAGTTCCTTAGTATAACAAGGTTTCAGTATGACAGGGATGGATGAAACGGATGGACGAAAGATCAGGAATCAGGGAAATCAAGGGAATCGGAGAGAAAGCGGAGAAGATCTTCCAAAAAGCAGGGATCCGTACGATAGGAGATCTGCTGCACTATTATCCCCGCGGCTATGAGGTATACGAAGCGCCTGTGTCCGTCGGGGAAGTCGAGGAAGGGCATACGATGACGGTTTCAGGGGCAATCTATGGAAGAGTACAGGTGGCTGGGAGCCCGAAGATGCAGATCACGACCCTCTATGTGAAGGATCTGACAGGAACCTTGAAGGTCATCTGGTATCGAATGCCTTTTTTGAGAAATACACTGGCCCGCGGCGGCGTGATTACGCTTCGGGGGAGGATTGTACGCAAAAAGGACGGACTGGTCATGGAGCATCCGGAAATCTTCTATCCCAGCGCAAAATACGAACAGAAAAGAGATTCACTGCAGCCTGTGTATCCGCTTACGGCCGGACTTACGAACAATGCGGTCCAAAAAGCGGTCAGACAGGCCATGGACAACATGGAGCTCGGGGAAGGAATCCTGCCAAAATCCGTCCGGGATTCCTTCGGACTGGCGGAATATGCGGAGGCAGTCCGGGGAATTCATTTTCCGGAGCAGAGGGAGGAATTCTATCATGCCAGAAAAAGACTGGTTTTTGAAGAATTTCTGCTGTTTATTTTATCTCTTCGGATGACAAAAGAGCAGGAAGACAAGGTTCTGAATCCTTATTGCTTCCGTGAGCAGGAAGCAATCGGACAATTTTTGCAAAAGCTTCCTTTTGAACTGACCGGTGCGCAAAAGTCTGTCTGGCGGGAGATCAGGCAGGATATGACGGGGATCCATGTGATGTCCCGTCTGGTTCAGGGAGATGTCGGTTCAGGAAAGACCATCGTGGCGTTGCTGGCAATGATGTTCGCGGGGCTCAACGGCTGTCAGGCGGCAATGATGGCGCCGACGGAGGTGCTGGCCAGACAGCATTTTGAAAATATCCGGGGAATGCTGAGCGAATATGAAATACCGCTGCAGGCAGAGCTGCTGACCGGCTCGATGACAGCAAAGGAAAAAAGGGAAGCCTATGCCAGGATCGCTTCCGGGGAAGCGGATCTGATTATCGGTACCCATGCTCTGATCCAGGAAAAGGCAGAGTATCAAAAGCTGGCGCTCGTGGTGACCGATGAACAGCACCGATTTGGCGTGAAGCAGCGGGAAGCACTGGCCGGAAAGGGGCTGTATCCCCATATCTTGGTCATGAGTGCGACGCCCATTCCGCGGACCCTTGCAATCATCCTTTATGGGGATCTGGATATCTCTGTAATGAAGGAGCTTCCAAGGAACCGGCTTCCGATCAAAAACTGTGTGGTGGATACCGGTTATCGAGGTAAGGCATATGCTTTTATGAAGAAACAGATCCAGGCAGGAAGGCAGTGCTACATTATCTGCCCGATGGTGGAGGAGAGCGAACATCTGGATGCGGAGAATGTGGCAGATTATACACAGATCATAAGAGAAGCCATGGGACGGGGAATCTCCGTAGCTTGTCTGCACGGAAAAATGAAGCAGGCGGAAAAGGATGATATCATGGAGGCATTTGCGAAGAATGAGATACAGGTGCTGGTATCCACAACAGTCATCGAGGTAGGGATTGATGTTCCCAATGCCGCCGTGATTATGATCGAAAATTCCGAACGCTTCGGGCTTGCACAGCTCCATCAGCTCCGGGGCCGAGTGGGACGGGGAAAGCACCAGTCCTACTGTATCTTTATGAGCGCGTCAAGATCGGAAGAAACGAGAGAGCGGCTGGAGATCTTGAACAAGTCCAATGACGGCTTTTTCATTGCCGGAGAGGATTTGCGCCTGCGCGGTCCAGGGGACTTGTTCGGAATCCGTCAGAGCGGGATCATGGATTTCAGGCTGGGAGATGTGTTCCAGGATGCGGAGATCCTGAGATCGGCAAGTGAGGCTGCCAAAGCCCTGCTGGACGAAGACCCTCCTCTCATAAAACCGGAAAATGAGCCGTTGAAAAAAATGCTGGAACAGAGACTTTCCACGAGTGCACTAGAAACGACCTTATAAAAAATGTAATTCAGTATCGAAAAAAATGCATATAAGGAGCTGACGGACTGCGGCCGTACGATTTGAAAAAACATGGAAGCAACTTCCAGTGTAAAACTAGAATTCCTCCATATAATATGCTTGTAACAAAAATTAAATGTTACAAAAAACTAAACTGAAGACGTAACGAAAAAGTTACAAAAAGTTGCAAAAGGAGGAAAAATAAAATGGCAAGTCGTTCATCTAATCGAGCAGCAGTACCGGAGGCAAAGGGTGCACTTGACAAATTTAAGTATGAGGTAGCAGACGAACTGGGAGTACCGTTGTCAGACGGATACAACGGTGACCTGACATCCAGACAGAATGGTTCTGTCGGTGGCTATATGGTCAAGAAAATGATCGAACAGCAGGAAAAGCAGATGGCTGGCAGATAACAAAAAGTTACTGTTCACTCCTGGGCCGTGCACCACGCTGCACGGTCACAGGCCAGTATGTACTGGGGCTGGAATCCGGCCTCTTGCCGTAAGGCAACTTTAAATAGGCCGGATTCGTTACAGTTCGCTGGCTGGCCAGTGAACTGTAACAACAAAAAAATGAAATAGCAAAAGAAAAAAGCACTTAGGATTGACCTGAGTGCTTTTTTCTGCTAAAATTCTCATGATTGATGAAAAAATGGAAAAAAGATGCAGGAGGTGCTACATGAGAGTCATAGCGGGAAGTGCAAGGCGATTACAATTGAAAACGCTGGACGGTATCGATACAAGGCCGACGACAGACCGGATCAAGGAGACTTTGTTCAATATGATAGCACCCGGCATTTACGGCTGTGTTTTCCTGGATCTGTTCAGCGGGAGCGGAGGGATCGGCATTGAAGCCCTCAGCCGCGGCGCAAAAGAGGCTGTCTTTGTAGAAAAAAATCCGAAAGCGATGAAATGTATTAAGGAAAACCTGAAGTTTACAAGGCTGGAGAACAAAGCAATGACTTTGACAAGAGATGTCATGACAGCGTTGTATCAGTTGGAAGGGGAAAAGGTATTTGACTATATTTTTATGGATCCGCCGTATCATCAGGGGCTGGAGCAGAGTGTTCTGGAATATCTGTCCGAATCGGCGCTTGTTTATGAAGATACGGTGATTATTGTGGAAGCCTCGAAGGAAACCGATTTTACGTATTTGAAGGATCTGGGATTTGCTCTGCTGAAGGAGAAAGTCTATAAGACGAACAAGCACGTTTTTCTGGAAAAGGCCGGAAAGGAAGAGATATGTTAAGAGCTATTTATCCGGGAAGCTTCGACCCGGTCACATACGGCCATCTGGATATTATGGAAAGAAGCAGCAAAATTGTGGATGAACTGGTCGTCGGAGTGTTGAATAATAATGCGAAAATGCCGTTGTTTTCTGTAGAAGAACGTGTTAAAATGTTAAAGGAAGTAACTGCGGAATTTGACAATATCTTGATCGTACCCTTCAATGGCCTGCTGGTAGACTTTGCGAAAAAGATGGAAGCAGAGCTGATCATCCGTGGGTTACGCGCAATTACAGACTTTGAATATGAACTGCAGATGTCCCAGACCAATCATAAGCTTTGCCCTGGTGTGGAGACGATGTTTTTGACAACAAGTATTGAATATTCCTACTTAAGTTCTACGACAGTGAAAGAGATTGCTGCTTTTGGAGGAGATACATCGCAGTTTGTGCCGGAAGTGGTGAGAAAGGGACTGAAAGAGAAGATGAAAGTGAAAAGGAGCGTGTAGATTATGAGCAGTCGTATCGAGCAGATTATTGAAGAGATTGAAGAGTATATTGACAGAGATTGTAAATATCAGCCGTTGTCTACGACAAAGATCATTGTAAATAAAGAACATCTGGACGAGCTTCTCAGGGAACTGCGCATGAAGACGCCGGATGAGATCAAGCGGTATCAGAAGATCATTGCGAACCGGGACGCGATTCTGGCGGACGCCCAGGCAAAGGCAGATGCGATGATCGAGGAAGCACAGGTGCAGACCAACGAGCTGGTCAGTGAGCATGAGATTATGCAGCAGGCGTACGCCCAGGCAAATGAGATCGTGACACAGGCAACGGCCCAGGCCCAGGAGATTCTTGACAACGCGACGGCAGACGCCAACGCGATCCGGATCGGCGCCATTCAATATACGGATGACCTGATGGCCAATGCGGAAAGCATCATCGGGCATACGCTGGACAGCTATACGACCAAGTATGACGGCCTGATCAATTCCCTGCAGGAGTGCTACGATGTTGTCCGGACGAACCGCGCGGAGCTGGCGATTCCGGACGAGAACGCAGGTGCATATGACCAGCAGAACGAGAACATGTGATCATACGGTTTCAGAAAAACAGCAGGTAAAAAGAACCCAATAGACTGGCAGTCAGTGCGGCTGCCAGTTTTTGTGTGAGATACGGCAGGATCGGAAATCCGGCCTTTTGGACCATACACTGTGTCTGTGCCGCAGCGCAGAATCCGCCGAAGGAGGTCAGCCCCAGGACCGCCGGGTATAAAACTTTCAGAGGAAGCCGCATTTCCCGGAGAAGGACGAGGCCGTTCGTGACTTCCAGAAGGGGAAGAAAGACTGACAGGGCCGGTATGGTAAAAGGAAGTGCCTCAAACAGCGAGAGGAGGACAGAGAAGAGGATGATATATCCGCCCACCTTCACAAGCGTCTCAAAGCTGTCCATAATGCAGTCGTCGATATCCTGAAAAGACCAGGTTTTTTTGGCGAAACCAGTTTCTTTCAGATTCAGAAATGTATCTTGTTTTTGACTCAGGAGAAGCCTTCTTGTAAAAAAGCTGACCAGGACAGGAGAAAGCATCAGGATCACGAGAGTGGGAACGAGAAGAGTGTCATCTCCCAGTGTTTTCCATACAACATAATTGAGGATGAATACAGGGCTGGAATTGTTGCAGAAGGAAAGAAGATATCTGCCTTCTTCTTTGGAAATATAGCCTGATGAGGCCAGATCCGCCGCGGTCTTGGCCCCCATGGGATAACCGCACAGAAACCCTGTGACCACTGCGAAGCTGCCGTTTGGAGATACTCGGAAAAGGCGTGTGAGGATCGTACCGAAGGCTGCGCCGATCAGATGCATGTTGCCGGTGGCAAGCAGCAGATTGGTGATCAGCAGGAAGGGAAACAGCGTAGGAAGGATGATCTGAAACCACAGCAAAAGGCCTTCACTCGCTCCTGTGAAGACTGCTTTTGGGGAGACAAGCATGATGGTGAACAGCAAAACGATTCCGATTCCTTTCAAATTTCTATGCATCTCTTTTCTCCTTCCTGGATGCGTTTCAGTTTGCGGCCGGTTAGGCCGTGAACAGTAACACTTGTAATTAACAATGTATTAAAGATATATGAAATTGGTTGATTTTTTATGTTCGCTGTGACAAAATGGATTTATCAACAGTTTGTTAGGCGCTTAACAACGAAATCTTGCGCATTTTGGCAAAATTTTGGTTCCGGCTTGTCCGGGTTAGGATTAGATTAGGGAAGAAACCAAGAGAAAGGGGAAGGATTCATGTCAGTATTAGAAAACACAGAACCAAAGGAAGTATTTCATTTTTTTGAGGAGATCAGTCGTATTCCGAGAGGTTCTTATCATACAAAGGAAGTCAGTGACTATTGTGTAAGCTTTGCAAAAGAGAGACAACTCGAAGTGGTTCAGGACGCGTGGAACAACGTGATTATCAAAAAGCCGGGAACAAAGGGCTATGAGAACAGTGAACCGGTCATTATCCAGGGGCATCTGGATATGGTCTGTGAAAAAACAGAAGCTTCCGACCACAATTTCCTGACAGATCCCCTGGAGCTGATGGTCGAAGACGGATACGTGACGGCAAAGGACACCACTCTGGGAGCTGACAACGGCATCGCCATCGCGATGGCTCTGGCCGTTCTTGACAGTGATACGCTGGAGCATCCGCCGGTGGAGGCGGTATTTACCACGGATGAAGAGGTCAATATGGGCGGCGCGGCCAATATCGACCTGTCCGGGCTGAAAGGGACCATGCTGATCAATCTGGACTCGGAGGAAGACGACCGTCTGACAGCCGGATGTGCCGGGGGATTTCGGTTTTGCTGTGAGCTGCCGGTTCAGAAAAAGCAGGTGACAGGCACAGGTCTTCTGGTGGAGATCTGCGGCCTCAAGGGCGGCCATTCCGGTACGGAGATCGACAGACAGAGGGGCAATGCCAACAAGCTGGCGGGGCGGATTTTGTGCCATCTGGGCGCAGGGCAGGAGCTGTTCCTCGCAGAGATCAACGGAGGCGCCAGGGAGAACGTGATCACCTCCGTGAATAGAAGTACGTTGGTGGTAAGCGACACGAAGAAAGCGGTCCGGGCGATTGAGGATATGAAGGAAGAATGGAAAAAGGAATTCGGAGAGGATGAGCCGGATCTGGATATCCGTGTGACAGAACTGGAGAAAAAGGAATACGATGTCTTTCGCGAAGAATCCATGAAAAAAGTGATCGGTTTTCTCGTAAACTGTCCAAATGGAGTAGACGAATACAGCCGTTCCCTGAAAGGACAGGTGGAGACCTCGGACAACTTAGGTGTGGTGGAATCACAGGAGGACAGGGTCCGCTTTGTAGTTCTGGTCAGAAGCGGCGTCTCATCGAAGCTGAAAGAATTCAGGGAACGCCTGGAATGTCTGGCGGGACTGGTGGGCGCAACCTGGAATACGGACAGCGGATATCCGGCATGGACCTTTAAAGAGACTTCCCGGATCCGGTCGATTGCGGCAGACGCTTTTGAAGAGGTGTTCAAAACCCGCCCGATGATCACGACGATCCACGCCGGGCTGGAATGCGGGCTGCTCAGCGGCAAGAAGCCGGACCTTGACTGCATTTCCTTCGGCCCGAACATGAAGGATGTACATTCCTTCAACGAGCGTCTGGAAATCGCATCTACGGAGAAAGTATGGAATGTCCTCAAAATAATTTTAAAGAGATGTAAATAATCCGCAAAATGTCACATATAGTATTAGAAAACGAACCAGGGCGGAGAGTTTTTGAAAAAAAGTGACATCAGAGCGAAAATCTACTTTCTGAAGAAGCGCCGGGCCCTGCGCGGGCACCGGTCCGTTTCAGGAGAGATTGTCCGGTATTTTTTATACTGCGTTTTTCTTTGCTTTTTCTTTGTGATCAGCATACATATCGTGACTTCAAAAAGCCGGTATGGCAGGCTTGGCGGGGCGGTACTGGAATCCGAGGGATACCGGAGGCAGAGGATGGATTCGGCAATGCTGGATCACATCCGAAAGGCAGAGAATCCGGGAATGGATCTGGGGCTTTATTGGCTGGAAAATCACTTCGGCCAGGAAGCATTTTCCTACCCATGCACGGATGAGACGTTTTTGAAGCTGAAAAGCATATGGGCCGAAAAGCAGGGGTGGGACTTGTACTGCAATGCCTGTGAAGCGGTCTGGAATGATCTGAAATATTTTCCGGTTCCGGAGCCGTCCAATGAAGTACGGGCGGAGGTGACCTTTGAGGATTCCTGGATGTTTGAACGCAATTATGGAGGAAAACGGGGACATGAGGGGACCGACATCATGGCTTCCGTAAATAAGCGGGGGCTTTATCCTATCGTCAGCATGACGGATGGGGTCATCCTGCATAAGGGCTGGCTTGAAAAAGGGGGATACCGGATCGGCATCACGGCTCCCGGAGGAGGTTATTTTTATTATGCTCATCTGGACTCCTATGCGGACGTGGAGGAGGGGGATACCGTGAAAGCAGGCGACCTGCTCGGATTCATGGGAGATACCGGCTACAGCGAGATCGAGGGCACCACCGGGAATTTTCCGGTGCATCTGCACGTAGGGATCTATCTGGTGACGGATGAAAGCGAGATCAGCGTCAACCCATACTATCCCTTACGTTATCTGGAAGACCGAAGAATCGAATGTGCTTATTGACAGTATCTTTTGATGCGCACAGGCGCATGAGGTATTACGCCGCTTTGCAGCTGCGGCTGGCGCGATCCTAAGGAGTTGTAGAAAAATAACTGATACAGATTGCGCAGGATATTTCTTCGGATGTGCAGGTCAAAAAACGCAGGCGTAGTGGACTACGTCGAGGCTTTTTGACCTGTGCAGCCGGAGAAAAAGACAAGCCAAGATATGTCAGTTATTTTTCTACAACTCCTAAGTATAATTTAAGAGGAAATGATTATGAGATTACCGGAAGCATTTGAAGAAAAAATGCGGCTTCTCCTGCAGGAGGAATATGGCAGATACTTGCAGTGCTTTGAAGAACCACGCCATTATGGGCTTCGTGTGAATACAAATAAAATATCGGCAGAGGAGTTTCAGAAGATCGCTCCCTGGCCGCTGGAGCCGATTCCATGGATTCCCAATGGATTTTATTATGACGGAGAGCAGATACAGCCGGCAAAGCATCCGTATTATTTTGCGGGGCTGTATTATCTGCAGGAGCCAAGTGCCATGACGCCCGCCAGCCGGCTTCCTGTGGAACCGGGAGACTTTGTGCTCGATGTCTGCGCGGCGCCGGGAGGAAAGGCGACGGAGCTGGGGGCAAAGCTTTATGGAACCGGGATGCTGGTGGCAAATGATATCAGCAATTCCAGGGCAAGAGGGCTTTTAAAAAATCTGGAGCTGTTCGGAATCGGAAATGTGCTGGTCACCAGCGAGGAGCCGGGAAAGCTGGTGCCTCATTTTCAGGAATTTTTTGATAAAATTCTGATCGATGCCCCCTGCTCCGGGGAAGGCATGTTCCGCAAGGAGAAAAAGATGATCCGGGCCTGGGAGGAACACGGTCCGGAATTCTTTTCCGGAATGCAGAGAAGCATCGTGACACAGGCCGCCGATATGCTCCGCCCCGGCGGGATGCTGCTGTACTCTACCTGCACCTTTGACCCGCGGGAAAATGAGCAGATCATAGAATATCTGCTCCAAACCTGTCCGGATTTTGAGATCTGTGAGATGGAAGATTATGAAGGATTCTCGCCCGGGCGTCCGGAACTGACGGAAAGCCGGAACAGAGAGCTGGAAAAGACAGTCCGTATCTTCCCACACAAGATGAAAGGGGAGGGACATTTTATCGCTCTTCTGAAAAAGAACGAACCTATCGACCTGGAAAGAAAAAGAGAGGAAGCCGCAGGAAGAAAAAGAACGGAAGCTACAGGAAGAAAAAGAACGGAAGCCGCAGGAAGAAAAAGAGCAGAAGCCGCAGGAAGGAAGAAGCTGCCGGAGGAACTGGAGGAGTTTTTGTCGGGGATCAATTGTGAGATCGACAGGAGAAGAGTGGAGCTCCGGGAGGAGAGGGGCTACTATATGCCAGAGGGAATGCCAGAGCTTCGGGGGATCCGTTTCCTGCGTTCCGGACTGCTGCTGGGAGAATTAAAAAAGAACCGTTTTGAACCGGGACAGGCTCTTGCGATGTATCTGAAAAAGGAGGATTACGGAAAGGTTCTGGATTTGTCCGTGGAGGATGCACGCGTGATCCGATATCTGAAGGGAGAGACTCTGGATGTCGGGGATCTGGTTCCGCCCAAAGAAAAGGGCTGGTATCTGGTGTGTGTGGATGGCTATCCGCTTGGCTTTGGAAAGCTGTCAGCCCAGGTATTGAAGAATAAATATCTGCCCGGGTGGAGGTGGATGTCATGAAGCTGCGTCTGGATAAATATCTGGCGGATATGGGGCAGGGTACGCGAAGTGAAGTGAAAAAAGCGATCCGCAAGGGGCTGGTACAGGTCAACGGGCGCACCGTGCGGGAGCCGGAATACAAAGTGGATACGGAAGAGGATCAGGTGTTGTTTGCCGGGCGGCAGGCAGAGTATGAGGAGTATGAATATTATATGCTGAACAAGCCTGCCGGTGTGATCTCTGCCTCGGAAGATGCGAGAGAACGCTGCGTCGTGGATCTGATTGAGAGCCGGAAGCGAAAAGACCTGTTCCCGGTAGGACGGCTGGATAAGGATACCGAAGGGCTGCTTCTGATCACCAATGACGGCGCCCTTGCCCATCGGCTCTTATCGCCGAAAAAGCATGTAGACAAGGTTTATTACGCAAGAGTCCAGGGAAGGGTCACACAGGAGGATGTGGAGCTGTTTGGGCAGGGCGTGGATATCGGGGAGGAGAAGCAGACACTTCCGGCCGATTTGTGCATTTTAGAAACAGGAGACATTTCAAAAGTGGAACTGACCATCCGGGAGGGAAGATTCCATCAGGTAAAGCGGATGTTTCAGGCCGTGGGAAAGGAAGTCCTGTATCTGAAACGCCTGCGGATGGGACCGCTGGCACTGGATGAATCGTTGGAACCGGGACAATACCGGACATTAAATACGCAGGAGTTGGACATACTATGTTAAAAGAGATCAAGGCAGTGATATTTGATATGGACGGATCACTGGTAGATTCGATGTGGATCTGGCCGGAGGTAGACCGGGAATATATGGAAAAATACAACCTGTCCCCGCCGGAAACTTTTCACAAAGATATTGAGGGCATGAGCTATGTGGAGACAGCACAATATTTTCTGGATACCTTCCCGGTTCTTGGGTGTACCGTGGAAGACGTATGCAGAGAATGGACAGACATGACCATGGAGCTGTACCGGACATGTGTGCCTTTGAAGCCGGGGGCGGGGGAGTTTCTGGAGCGGATGGAAAGAGAGGGAATCCGGATGGGAATCGCTACAAGCAATTCCAGGGAGCTGGCCGTTGCGGCGCTGGATGCTCTTCATATCCGGAGCTATTTTTCAGCCATTGTCACTTCCGATGAGGTAAGTCGGGGGAAGCCTGCGCCGGATGTATTTCTGCAGGCAGCCAAAGTGCTGGAGGTTTTGCCGGAAAATTGTCTGGTGTTTGAAGACATTCCCAACGGAATCCGGGCGGGAAAAAGTGCCGGAATGAGCGTCTGCGCCGTTCACGATCAGTTCTCTGTCCCCTATGAAGCAGAAAAGCGGGAGCTTGCAGATTATTATATTCAGGATTATCAGGAAATCTGGAATGGAACCTTCGAGGTTTGCGGGGCATGATGACGGAACGGAAGTTTTTACCGCTGTGCCGGGAAGATATGGAGGCGCGCGGATGGGAAGAGGTAGATTTTGTATATATCATCGGAGATGCCTATGTGGATCATCCTTCCTTCGGCCATGCCATCATCAGCCGGCTTCTGGAAGCCCACGGCTACCGGGTGGGTATCATCTCACAACCGGACTGGAAGGATGAAAAGAGTGTGGCTGTATATGGGGAGCCACGGCTGGGATTTCTGGTGTCTGCGGGGAATATGGATTCTATGGTGAATCATTATGCGGTTTCCAGAAAACGACGTTCCTCTGACGCCTATACCCCGGGCGGGGTCATGGGAAAGAGGCCGGACTATGCGGCAGTGGTCTACGGGAATCTGATTCGCAGGACTTATAAGCATACCCCGGTGATTCTGGGGGGAATCGAGGCCAGCCTCCGGCGCCTGGCCCACTATGATTACTGGTCGGACAGGCTGAAGCGTTCGATCCTTCTGGATTCCGGGGCGGATCTGATCTCCTACGGTATGGGGGAGCGTTCCATCCTGGAGATCGCGGAAGCGCTGGAGGCAGGGCTCCCCGTACAGGAGCTGACTTATATTGAGGGAACTGTGGTGAAGGTGAAAAGCCTGGACTCCATATATGATGCCTTGGTGCTGCCATCCTTCGAGGAACTGAAACAGGACAAACGAAAGTACGCACAAAGCTTTTATACTCAATACTGCAATACGGATCCGTTTTCCGGGAAGCGGCTGGCAGAGCCCTATCCGGGAAATCTGTACGTGGTCCAGAATCCGCCCGCAAAGCCGCTGACACAGACCGAGATGGACGACATCTACGGCCTGCCCTATATGCGTACCTTCCATCCCTCCTATCAGTCCATGGGCGGTGTGCCTGCCATTGAAGAAATCCGATTCAGCCTGACCAGCAGCCGGGGATGCTTTGGCGGGTGCAGCTTTTGTGCCCTGACCTTCCATCAGGGGAGGATCATCCAGAGCCGGAGCAAAGAGTCTCTCCTTGCGGAAGCGAGGCTGATGACAGAGGAAAAGGATTTTAAAGGCTATATCCACGACGTGGGCGGGCCTACGGCAAATTTCCGGCATCCGTCCTGTGAAAAACAGAAGGAAGCCGGTGTATGCCCGAAGAAGCAGTGCCTGTTCCCGAAACCCTGCAAGAATCTGCAGGCGGACCACAGAGAATATGTGGACATCTTACGGGCTTTACGGAAGCTTCCCGGTGTGAAAAAAGTATTTATCCGGTCCGGAATCCGGTTTGATTATCTCCTTGCGGATTCGCAGCAGGAATTTCTGCGGGAGCTCTGTACCTTCCATGTAAGCGGACAGTTGAAGGTGGCTCCGGAGCACGTGTCGGACGCGGTACTCGAACGGATGGGAAAGCCGAAGAATCAGGTGTATCAGCAGTTTGTAAAACAATTTATGAAGATGAACGAACGGCTGGGGAAAAAGCAGTATCTCGTGCCCTATCTTATGTCCTCCCATCCAGGCTCTTCGTGGAAGGAAGCGGTGGAGCTTGCGGAGTTCTGCCGGGATATGGGATATATGCCAGAGCAGGTGCAGGACTTTTATCCCACGCCGTCCACGATCTCCACCTGCATGTATTATACCGGCCTGGATCCCCGGACCTTAAAGCCGGTATACGTACCGAAGAATCCGCATGAAAAGGCGATGCAGAGGGCATTGATCCAATATCGGAATCCGTCGAACTATGATCTGGTGAAAGAGGCGCTTGTCAAAGCCGGGCGCACGGACCTGATCGGATTTGACAAAAAATGTCTGATTCGGCCGAGAAAGTTTTCCGGGGAGAAGGATAAAAAGACAGTTGTAAAAGATAAGAATTCCGCAGCCGGGAAACAGAAGAAAAAGCCGGATATACAGAAGAAAAAATCCGGGAAACCGAGATACGGAAAGAAGTGATCGGGGAGAGGTAACTACTCAGCACAGGATAGCGCATTTACTGTGCTATCCGTACGAAAACGTATAAATCGCAAGAGCAATCCCCATTGCCGCAGGCAATTTTCATGGGATTGCGGCGTAACTACGAAGGTACTGAGTAGTTACGGAGGGAGAAGATAAAAGGAGGCAGTTATCATATGAAAATTGCAATCGTGACAGGGGCATCCTCTGGCATCGGAAGAGAATTTGTAAAGCAGATGGGGCATTTTTATCAGAATCTGGATGAGATCTGGGTCATCGCCCGTAGAGAGCACCGGCTTCAGGAGCTGAATCAGCTTTCCTCTGTTCCCGTCCGGATACTGGAGGGCGATCTGCTTCATGAAGCGATCTATGAGATTCTGGAAAAGCTACTGCAGGAGGAAAGGCCGGATCTACGGATGCTGGTCAACGGGGCCGGTTTCGGGAAGAGCGGGACAGTGGAAGAGATTCTTCATGAAAACAAAAATGCGCAGACAGAGATGATCGGTCTGAACTGTACGGCACTTTCCAGGATGACATTCTGCTGCCTGCCTTATCTCTCAAAAGGCAGCAGGATCATCCAGATGGCAAGTGCGGCGGCATTTTCTCCCCAGCCTTCTTTCGCGGTCTACGCGGCGACAAAAGCTTATGTGCTGAGCTTTTCCAGAAGCCTTGGGGCGGAACTCAAAAGCCGGGGAATCTATGTCACCGCGGTCTGTCCGGGGCCGGTGGATACGGAGTTTTTCCAGGTCTCAGGAGAACTGGAAAATCCTCTGAAAAAGCTGGTCAAGGTGAAGGCGCCCGGGGTGGTGAGGAAAGCATTGCTGGACAGCCGCGCGGGAAAGGATCTCTCAGTATACGGACTGCCTATGAAGTGCGCGCATATCGCGTCAAAGCTGCTTCCCCATCATCTGATCGTAAACTTTATGAAGAGATAGCAGATGAGCATTCTCGGAAACTCTTTGTATCCAGATTTGTGAGATGATTGAAAATCAGCCGCAAAGATGGGTGCAAGGGAGTTTCCGAGAGTGCTCCAGACGGGATGGAGGTTAAAATAGAATGAAAAAATGTGAAAAAGGAACGCCGGGATATCTGCGTGAAAAGCTGAAGAGGGAGATCATGCGGACCATCGCCTATTTTGCGATTGTGGCAGCCGTATTTCTGCTGGGCTACAGCCAGACCCATTCCAAAAAGAATCTGCTGACCGTGGTTGCCGTGGTGGGATGCCTTCCGGCATGCAAGGCTCTGGTAGGGGTGATCACCCGGATTCCCTACAAGACGATCGACCCGGCAGAGGCGGAGGAAGTCGCGGGGAAAGCCTTGCATCTGACGGTGATTTATGACCTGGTGGTCACAAGCACGGAGAAGATCATGCCCATTGACTGTATGGCGATCTCCGGAGATAAGGTCTTCGGTTATACCTCCGGAAAAAAAGTAGATCTGAAGGATACGGCGGCTTATCTGCGGAAAATGCTGCGCCAGAACGACCTCCCGGAGGTCTCGGTCAAGCTGTATGATCAGTATAAGTCCTTCCTCTCTATCGTGGAAGGGTTGGAAAATATTGCTGCGGTAGAAAAGGCGGATACAAAAGAGCATGAGAGACAGATCGCGCATGTGATCATGAATATTTCCCTGTAGAAGTCGTCGTATCTGTGAGGGTACTGAGCAGATACGTTTGTGCTTTGGATTATACTGAGCGCCAGGTTTCATCAGCCGTGAGTATATACTGAGCGCCAGATAAATCTGCCGCACAGTATAACATGATGCGCACAGCCGCATAAGGAAATATGCCGCTTTGCGGCTGCGGCTGGCGCAATACTCACGGCAGATTTCATCAGCCGTGAGTATAATTGAGAAGGCTTTTGCAGGAGTGGAGGAAAGAAGTGCAGGAGATACACGTCACGGAAAATGAAGCGGGCCAGCGGCTGGATAAATTGCTGGCAAAATTCCTGAAAGAGGCGCCCAAAGGTTTTTTATATAAAATGCTTCGGAAAAAAAATATTACCTTGAACGGGAAGAAAGCGTCCGGCTCGGAAAAGCTCCTGCAGGGAGATGTTGTGAAGCTGTTCTTCTCAGAGGATACCATAGAAAAGTTTTCCGGCAGTACCGCGGAGAAATTTTCCGGGCAGGCGGAAAAGTTGGATCGTTCGGCGGAAAAGCTGGATATTTTATATGAAGATTCACATATCCTGCTGATCAATAAGCCGGCAGGCATGCTGTCACAGAAAGCGAAGGAGCAGGATATTTCCGCGGTGGAGCACCTGATCCAATACCTGCTGGACAGCGGGCAGCTTACCAGGCAGGAGCTCAAAACCTTCCGTCCGTCTGTCTGCAACCGGCTGGACCGGAATACCAGCGGCATACTCGCTGCCGGAAAAAGCCTGACAGGGCTGCAGGAAATGAGCCGCTTTTTTAAAGAACGTTCCATTGGAAAATATTATCTCTGTCTGGTCTGCGGCGAGGTAAAAAAGCCGGAATTGATCAGAGGCTATCTCTATAAGGAAGAAAAGACGAACCATGTCCGGGTCAGCCGGACGGAGCTTGCAGGCAGCGCGCGGATCGAGACGGAATACCGGCCTGTCGCGTCCGGTGCGCAGCTTACCCTCCTGGAGGTGCATCTTCTGACCGGAAAGACGCATCAGATCCGTGCCCATCTTGCCTCAAAAGGATACCCGATCCTGGGAGATTACAAATACGGAAGCAGAAAGGTCAATGACGTGTACCGGAAGCAATATGGCCTGAAGTCCCAGCTCCTTCACGCCTGGCGGCTTCGGATGCCGGAGAGCGCCGGAGATTTGGCGTATCTGGCAGGCAAAGAGTTCAAAGCACCGCCGCCGGCTTTGTTTCAGCGTATCTGCAGGGAGAGTATCGGTCAGACGGATCTGTGTTGAGTAGTTATACTCACGGCCGATGAAATCTGCCGTGAGTATCGCGCCAGCCGCAGCCGCAAAGCGGCATACTTCCTTATGCGGCTGTGCGCATCATATGATACTGTGCGGCAGATTTATCTGGCGCTCAGTATACCAAAGGAGAACAGTTTGTTATGGCTACATGGAATTCGCGCGGTCTGAGAGGCTCCACTCTGGAAGATCTGATCAACCGCACAAATGAGCGTTATGAAGAATTGAATCTGGCCTTGATCCAGAAGATCCCGACTCCCATTACCCCGGTGCAGATTGACAAGGAGCACAGGCATATCACACTGGCTTATTTTGAGAAGGTCAGCACGGTGGATTATATCGGGGCGGTGCAGGGGATTCCGGTATGCTTTGACGCCAAGGAGTGCTCGGCAGACACCTTTCCCCTGCAGAATGTACATGAGCACCAGATTCATTTTATGGAAAAGTATGAACGCCAGGGGGGAATCTCTTTTTTGCTGATTTATTACAGCGGAAGAAATATGCTGTATTATATGAAATATATCGAAATAAGAAAGTTCTGGAACCGTGCCCGGGAAGGGGGCCGCAAGAGCTTTCGGCTGGAGGAATTGAATGACGAATACTTCATGTCACTGAAAAATAACTGTTTCGTGCCCTATCTGGACTATATTCAGAAGGATTTGGACAGCAGGGATTGACATTCGAGTGGAAACTGCGTATAATGACTAAAGATTTTAGCGTGGTAGAGAAGTAAAGAGGCTGCGGTTCACGGCCGGTCAGGCTGTGAACCGTAATGTAAAGGGGAAGGATATCTTTATGGAACAGAAATTACATACACCGGAAGGGGTACGGGATATTTACAGCACGGAGTGCCAAAAAAAGCTTGCAGTACAGGAAAAACTCCATGAACTGCTGCATCTGTACGGCTACCAGGATATCCAGACTCCTACATTCGAATATTTCGATGTGTTCCGGAAGGAGATCGGGACCATCGCTTCAAAGGAATTGTATAAATTTTTTGACAGAGAGGGCAATACGCTGGTGCTGCGCCCGGATATTACACCATCCATCGCGCGCGCGGCGGCTACGTTATTTGAGGAAGAGGATTATCCCATCCGTCTGTGCTATGTGGGAAATACCTTCATCAACCATTCCAGTTATCAGGGAAGGTTAAAGGAAAATACCCAGCTTGGAGCGGAGCTGATCGGCGTGGATTCCATTGAGGCGGATGCGGAGATGCTCGCCATGGTCGTGGACGGCCTGAAAAAGGCAGGGCTGAGAGAATTCCAGGTGAATATCGGTCATGTGAATTTTATCCGGGGACTGATGGAAGCGGCCGGACTTACGGAGGAAGTTACGGAAGAGATTTTTACGCTGATCGCCAACCGCAATTACTTCGGAGTAGAAGAGATTCTCGACAAGGAAGATGTGCCGGAGAAGATAAAAGCGGCTTTTTCTGCCCTCCCCGAACTGATCGGAGGAGCGGAAGTCCTCGGGCAGGCTGCGAAGATCGCGCCAACCTCAGACGCAAAGGCTGCCATTGCGCGTCTTCAGAAAATTTATCAGAATTTGATCCACTATGGTGTGGAAAAGTATATTTCTTTTGATCTGAGCATGAGCGGAAGCTACATGTATTATACAGGCATTATTTTCCGCGCCTATACCTATGGGACGGGCGATGCGGTAGTGCGGGGAGGTAGATATGACCACCTGCTGGAGAAGTTCGGAAAGAGTACCCCATCGATCGGATTTGCCATGATTGTGGATGAACTGACCAGTGCCCTGAGCCGACAGAAGATTTCCATAGAGACCAGGCAGCGCAACCTGATCGTATATACGGAGAAAACGCTGAAATGGGCGGTAACCCTGGCCAGGGAATTCCGGGAAAAGGGACGTTGTATCGAGCTGCTAAAACGGGAGCCGTCAGAGGAAAAGGCCAGGTTCATGGACTATGGAAAGCGTACCCGGGCGGTCAGTATGCTGTATCTGCAGGAGGACGGGACAGTAGAGCTGGTAAATTTCAGGACCGGAAAAGAAAAAAAGATAGATTACGGAACGGAGAGGGTCAATCAATGAAGTATCTGACATTTGCGCTGACAAAAGGGAGGCTTGCCAGCAAGACCCTGGAAATGCTGGAGAAGCTGGGAATCACCTGCGAGGAGATGAAGGATAAGAATTCCAGGAAGCTGATTTTTGTAAATGAGGAACGAAAACTGAAGTTTTTCCTGGCAAAGGGACCGGATGTCCCGACTTATGTGGAGTACGGCGCGGCGGATATCGGTGTTGTCGGCAAGGACACCATCGTGGAGGAAGGCAGGAAAGTCCATGAGGTTCTGGACCTTGGCTTCGGTGCATGCAGGATGTGCGTCTGCGGATACCAGGAGACCGGGGAGCTTTTAAAGCATCGGGAACTGATCCGGGTTGCCACCAAATATCCCAATATCGCGAAGGATTATTTTTATAATAAGAGACATCAGACCGTGGAAATCATTAAGATGAACGGATCCATCGAACTGGCGCCGATCGTAGGACTGTCAGAGGTCATTGTAGATATTGTGGAGACCGGTTCCACCCTGAAGGAAAACGGACTGGTCGTGCTGGAGGAGGTCTGCCCCCTGTCTGCCCGTATGATCGTCAACCCGGTGAGTATGCGGATGGAAAACGACAGAGTGAGGGAGCTGATCACCAGCCTGCGGAAGCTGCTGCAGGAAGGGCAGCAAGGCTGACAGGATACTGAGCGCCAGACAGTAGATATGTTGTTAATGGGCTGAATTTGTTACAGTTCGCTGGCTGGCCAGTGAACAGTGATGATATGTTTTTACGGGAGGAAAATCATGCGGATTGAGACATTGGATGAGAATACAAAGAAGAACCTGCTGGAGGATCTGCTGAAACGCAGTCCCAACAGCTATGCTCAGTATGAGGCAAGTGTGCAGGAGATATTAAATACGGTCCGTGAGAAACGGGATGAAGCTATATTTGCATATACAAAGAAGTTTGACGGAGCGGACATCGATGCGTCCAACATTCTGGTGACGGAGGAAGAGGTCAAAGAGGCCTATGCGCAGATCGATGAGAATCTGCTGAGGATCGTCCGCAGGGCGCTGCACAATATTGAGACTTATCATCAAAAGCAGATGCAGTACAGTTGGTTCGACAGCAAGCCGGACGGCACCATGCTGGGACAGAAGGTGACTGCGCTGCGCCGGGTGGGTGTCTATGTGCCGGGAGGAAAAGCGGCGTACCCCTCCTCCGTGCTGATGAATATTATGCCGGCGAAGGTGGCAGGTGTGGAAGAGATCATTATGGTGACTCCGCCTGGAAAAGACGGAAAAGTAAATCCAACGACATTGGTTGCGGCAAAAGAAGCGGGTGCCGACGCAGTTTACAAGGTGGGCGGCGCGCAGGCGGTCGCGGCGCTGGCCTACGGGACGGAAAGCATTCCCAGGGTGGACAAGA
The DNA here is from genome assembly GCA_009774255.1 of Faecalicatena sp. Classification (GTDB taxonomy): domain Bacteria; phylum Bacillota; class Clostridia; order Lachnospirales; family Lachnospiraceae; genus Schaedlerella. The sequence continues at coordinate 12,288 of VSNK01000015.1, read as the reverse complement.
TCGTAGGACCCGGGAATATCTATGTGGCGTTGGCGAAAAAGGCTGTGTACGGGCATGTCAGCATAGATTCCATTGCCGGTCCCAGTGAGATCCTGGTGCTGGCGGATGAAACAGCGAATCCAAGGTATGTGGCGGCAGACCTCCTGTCCCAGGCAGAGCATGATGAACTTGCTTCGGCGATCCTGGTCACCACCAGCAGGAAACTGGCGGAACAGGTATCCCAGGAGACCGACAGATTCATTCAGGAGCTTTCCCGCGGAGAGATCATTCAAAAATCACTGGACAATTACGGCCATATCCTGGTGGCGGAGACTCTGGAGGCGGCCATTGACGCTGCCAACGAGATCGCATCTGAGCATCTGGAGATTATGACAAAGGATCCCTATCAGGTGATGATGAAGATCCGCAATGCGGGGGCTATTTTTATCGGAGAGTACAGCAGTGAACCGCTGGGGGATTATTTTGCAGGACCAAATCATATCCTGCCTACCAACGGGACTGCCAAGTTCTTCTCGCCGCTGTCCGTGGATGACTTCCTGAAGAAGTCCAGCATTATTGCGTATTCCAGGGAAGCGTTGGAAGAAGTGCACAGGGATATTGAACAATTTGCGGAGGCGGAACATCTGACGGCCCATGCAAATTCCATAAAAGTGCGGTTTGAAAAGTAAAGGAGATGCCGTATGAAAGAACGGATTGGAAGCTGTACGAGAAACACAAAGGAAACAGAGATTTCCTTGTCGATCAATCTGGATGGGCAGGGAAAGAATCAGATCAATACCGGGATTCCGTTTTTTGACCATATGCTCAACGGATTTGCGCGCCATGGGCTCTTTGACCTGGAGGTACGGGTAAAGGGAGATCTGGAGGTAGACTGCCACCATACGGTGGAGGATACCGGGATCGTGCTGGGGCAGGCTATTGCCGGGGCACTGGGGGATAAGGCAGGAATCAGGCGTTATGGGAGTTGTATCCTGCCCATGGATGAGACACTCGCCCTGTGTGCCATCGATCTCTCCGGCCGCCCTTATTTTAAATATGACGTGGAATTTACGGCAGAGCGTCTGGGAGGACTGGATACGGAGATGGTAAAGGAGTTTTTTTATGCAGTCTCCTACAGTGCCGCAATGAATCTGCACCTGAAGATGCTGGACGGGGGAAATAATCACCATATGGCGGAGGTGTTGTTCAAGGCATTCGGAAAAGCGCTCGACGCGGCCACCATGGAAGAGCCCAGGATGCAGGGCGTCTGGTCTACGAAAGGAAGTCTGTAGGAAAGTATAAGTATAAAGGAGAAAAATAGAATGAGTTATAAACGGTTAACACCATGCATTCTGATCGACGGTGCCAAAGCTGTCCGATGGTTCGACGACAGATCCGTGGTATCGGATGACGTGGTTTCCCTCGCAAAGCATTATGGAGAGCGGGGAGCAGATGAACTGATCGTTTTCGATTTGTCAAATTCGGATGAAGACCATGAAGAAGCAATCGAACTGATGAAAAAGATCAACCGTGTCATCAGCATACCGATGATCGCAGGCGGAAATATCCGCCGCCAGGAGGATGTAAAGAAGATTCTGTATGCCGGCGCAAAGCGGGCCATGCTGAACCTGTCCAAGTCAGGGGCGCTCAAATTACTGGAGGAAGTATCCAAACGGTACGGAAAGGAACGGATTGCCGTATCGCTGAATGACTTTGACGCGCTGTTTAAGCACCAGCATCAGATCGAAGAGTACGCTACGGAAATGATATTTATGCACAGGCTGGATCTGAACTCCGTGGTAAATATTACGGAAGTTCCCTGTGTGGTTGTCACAGATACGATGGAGCAGAATGAAATTCTGAAAATCCTGAAATCTGACAGTGTGAAAGGGGTGTCCGGCCTCTTTATCAGCCAGAAGGATATGGATTTTGATGCTTTTAAAAATGTATGTCTTGACGAAGGAATCCGCATGACTTCTTTTGAAAGCATTATGGATTTTTCAGAGCTGACACTGAATTCGGACGGATTGCTCCCGGTTGTTGTCCAGGATTACAAGACCAATGAAGTATTGATGATGGCCTATATGAATGAAGAAGCGTTCGAGCACACGATCAAGACCGGCAAGATGACATATTACAGCAGGAGCCGCCAGGAACGCTGGGTGAAAGGAGAGACCTCCGGGCATTACCAGTATGTGAAGATGCTGACAGTAGACTGTGACAAGGATACGCTGCTGGCAAAGGTGGAACAGATCGGCGCTGCCTGCCATACGGGGAACCGTACCTGCTTCTTCCAGCCTATCGCGGGAAATGATTATGACGCAAAGAATCCGCTGCAGGTATTTGAATCTGTCTATAAGACCATTGTCGACCGGAAGCAGAATCCAAAGGAAGGCTCTTACACCAATTATCTCTTTGACAAGGGAATTGACAAAATATTAAAGAAAATCGGAGAGGAAGCGACGGAGATTGTTATTGCGTCCAAAAACCCAAATCCGGAGGAGATTAAGTATGAGATTTCAGATTTTATGTATCATCTGATGGTGCTGATGGTGGAGCGGGGAATCACATGGGAAGATATCACAAGAGAGCTGTCAGACCGGTAAACGATCTGGCAGTTTTTGTTCTATAGGAAATTTCTTCGAATTTTCCTATAGAACAAAACCCTCCGGGGGGATGCGCACTGCGGCGTACAAGGTAGATGCCGCTATCGACCGCCGCAGGCGCGAGTTTCGCAAGCGAAACTCTTTGTTCTAAACAAGCAGGATTGTACATAAGATTATGGTAAAAAACGAAAAGGATATCCTGTTATGAATGATCCGGAGGCACGCCGCAGAGAGCTTCTGCGGCAGACACGAAAACGATATGATGACAACCACTTTATTCCTGCGGTTCACCCGCGGTATGGAAATATTTATCACGAATTGTATGATGAGCAGGAGAGTACATATTCCGGAGATTCATTTCTCTTCCGGCTGACGCTGGGGATTCTGTGTTTTATTTGTTATGTCTGGATGGATTCCAGTCAGGCGAAGATCGTAAATGTAAGCAGTGACCAGATCGTGCATCAGATAGAGAAGCAGGTGGATATGGAGGATATTCAGGAGGTCTGGAATCATCTGTGAGAAGGAACGATCACAGCCAACATGTAGCTGCTGCGGGATAAAAGTTTGCAGGTAAGGAGTTGTAGAAAAATAACTGATACAGATTGCGCAGGATATTTCTTCGGATGTGCAGGTCAAAAAACGCAGTTCTACACTCCGTTTCGGTCCTTGCTGAACAAGCGTCACTGGCGCTTAGCAACGTAGTGGGCCTTGCCCTAAGGGGTACCATGCGTAGCATGGTGGATTCCTTACGGCTACGTCGAGGCTTTTTGGCCTGTGCAGCCGGAGAAATAGACAAGTCAAGATGTGTCAGTTATTTTTCTACAACTCCTAAAACCGAGAATTGCTTCCACTCAACAATAGGAATATGAAAAAACAGCCTTTAGCAAGTAAACTTGCACAGGCTGTTTTTCCATATTACCGCTGTTCTGAGTAGTTACATCAGTTTATATTTCTGACACTGTGCCGTTCTGTCAGGCTTGTCCCGATATCTACTTTTAGGACAGGAGGAAAAAATGGAAAATCTGACAGCTTTATCGTACAAACTGAGAAAAGATACCATTGATATCATCCGAGCAGGAAAGGCAGGGCATATCGGTGGGGATATGAGTGTGATGGAGACTCTGGTCACTCTGTATTTCAAACAGATGAACATCAGCCCGGACAATATGGACGATGCGGACAGAGATCGTTTCGTGATGAGTAAAGGGCATTCCGTGGAATCGCTTTATGCGGTGCTGGCGGAGAAAGGATTTTTTACTTTGAAGGAGGTTCTGGAGAAGTTCAGCCAATTCGGGTCGCCGTTTATCGGGCATCCCAATAACAAACTGCCGGGGATTGAGATGAACTCCGGTTCCCTGGGACACGGGCTTCCGGTATGCGTCGGCATGGCGCTGGCGGGAAAGATGGATAAAGCGCCGTATCGTGTGTACACCGTTATGGGAGACGGAGAACTGGCAGAAGGCTCTGTCTGGGAAGGCGCGATGGCAGCAGGACATTTTAAGCTGGACAACCTCTGTGCGGTGGTGGATCGGAACCGTCTGCAGATCTCAGGCGGTACGGAAGAGGTTATGTCGCAGGATGATGTGCATGAGAGATTCCAGGGCTTTGGCTGGAACGTGATCGATGTAAAAAACGGAAATTATATTGAGGAATTGGACGCGGCGTTCGAGGAAGCAAAAACAGTGAAAGGAAAGCCGACGGTGCTTGTCGCGAATACGGTAAAGGGAGACGGTTGGCCGGTCATGGAACATAAAGCGGGATGGCATCATCATGTACCGAATGACGAAGAATATACGCAGATCATAAACGATCTGGAAACAAGAAGGGAGGCTGCGCTCTAATGGCTAAAATTGCAAATAAACAGATGATCTGTGAAGTATTGATGGATGCGGCAAAGACAGATAAGGATATCGTGGCGCTCTGCAGCGATTCCAGAGGAAGCGGTTCCTTTACACCGTTTGCGGATACATACCCGGAGCAGTTCGTGGAGGTGGGGATCGCGGAGCAGAATCTGGTCAGCATCGCGGCAGGACTTGCAAAATGCGGAAAGAAAGCTTACGCTGTATCCCCCGCCTGTTTCCTGTCTGCCAGAAGTTATGAGCAGGCAAAGGTGGATGTGGCATATTCCAATACCAATGTGAAGCTGGTGGGGATCAGCGGAGGAATCAGCTACGGCGCGCTGGGGATGAGCCATCACTCCGCCCAGGATATCGCGGCAATGTCGGCGATTCCCAATATGCGTGTCTATATACCCAGCGACCATCTGCAGACGGAAAAGCTGATCCAGGCATTGCTCGCAGACGAAAAGCCAGCATACATCCGTGTAGGGCGCAACGCAGTGGATCCGGTCTATGAAGAGGGGAATGTCCCGTTTGAAATGGATAAGGCAACCGTCATCCGTGAGGGAAGCGATGTGGCGATCATCGCCTGCGGCGAGATGACAGGACCTGCAAAGAAGGCGGCGGAAATCTTACAGGAAAAGGGAATCCAGGCATCCGTTGTAGATATGTATTGCCTGAAGCCTCTTGGCAATGCTGCCATCATAAAGGCAGCATCCAATGCCAGGGCAGTCGTTACGGTGGAAGAGCATGCGCCCTTCGGAGGCCTCGGCTCCATGGTTAGTCATGTGGTTGGCCGGGAATGCCCCCGCAGAGTGATCAATATGAAACCGGAGTCTCCCCGGAACCGGTATTGGAGCTGGATATCGCGACATTAAATGCAATGGAGGGGACGATCTATTCGGTATACCGTTACAGAAATCTCTGGCCAAAGGCGATCGCGGCAGTTTCATCAGGGATGATTCCGGTGAAGAAGATCGTGTCCCATGAATTTGATTTTAAAGACTGTATCGAAGCAATTGATTACAGCCTGAACCACAAAGATGAAGTGATCAAGGCAGTAGTGAAATTTTGAAATTCGTGTAAAATAAATAGCGGCAATTCATGATTTGGATGAAAAGATGCGGAGAATATCATATAGGTATGGTATACTCCGTATTTTCATGCTTTAAATATTTTTTTCAATGGGCTGGATGCGTTACAATTGGTGGCCGTTCAGGCCAGAAAAACTAGACAAAAATCATTTTTTAGAGTACAATAATTTAAACAATTTCTATAAATTTTTAATTTCATAAAGTACCTTAGCAAAAAGGAGGGAAAGTATTGTCTAAATCTGAAAACAAGTTTAAGCATGCCTTCATGGCAATTGCATCTACCGCGATTCTTTTCTCGCAGTCTGAGAATACTCTCGCTGCCGAGAATAATCCCGGACCGGATGCTGCGGTAGATTCGGTAACCGCTCCGGAGGAGGCCGGATCTTCTCAAAGTTCATTTGCCAGTAATGCGGAGAGGCCGGAAATGGATACTCAGGAGACTCCAAAACCTGCCTCAGAACTCGTCTCAGAATCTGTCTCAGAACCCAAAACTCCTGAGATTACAAAACTCCCGGAAGCAGACGATGAGACAACGGTTATCAGGGAGGAAGCCTTGGCGGAAGAAACTGGTACAACCGAAGTTTCCGGGCCGGACGAATCAAACAGATTGGATGAATGGACCGAAACTAACGAACCAATGGATTCTGCTGCTGCCGAATCGAATGATTCCACCGAGAATATTGATCCGACCGAATCGAATGATTCCACCGGGAATATTGATCCGACCGAATCGAATGATTCCGCCTGGAATATTGATCCGACCGAACCTAATAACTCCGCCTGGAATATTGATTCGACCGAATCGAATGATTCCAACGAAAATAGTGATTCTGCGGTAACTTCTGAAATTGTCGAGATCATTACAATTTTAGACGAAACGGAAGTCGTTACGGAATTACCGGAGAAGCTAATCGTAGATTTAACGGTAACAGAGCCGGAAACGGAAGCCGAAAATTCTGTTTCCGAGTCCGCAGAGCCTGACATAACGGATGCCGCTGAGGTAAAAGTTGCCGGCGTGAAGAATACGGCGGAGAATACGGAAGAGGTAAAAGACGCAGAGATCACCGATGTTACGGAAGATGCAAAAATCGAAGAAGTCGCAAAAAATGAAGAAATTACCTTAAGTGTAAATACTGCCGGAGATGCCGGAGTAACTTCCGAATCTACGGTCATTGCCGATCAGCTTCCGGCAGAGGTAAAGGAAGAGGAAAAACCAGAGACGACAACGGAGGCAAAGCCAGAAGCATTATTCGAGGCAAAGGCAGAAGCCAAACCGAAAGCAAAAGCGGCAATCAAGGCAGAGGCAAATCCTGCGGAAGTAACGGCAGCAACATTATTGACAGTAGCGGCAACGCAGCCTGAGATCGTGGGAACGCCGGAAGCAGAAACCATGGCAGAATCCGAGGCGGCAACACCTCCCGCAGACAAAGCCAGGGCTGTCACTGCAGACACGAATGGCACCATCCCATCCTATACGGAAGTTCAAAAGGCTATGCTGGCTCTAAAAGAGCAGGAGGGCTATACCGAAGGCACCCCCTGGACGAACTTTGAGCCCTACGGCAGCAATGGTGGCAAAGGCAGTACCTACCGGTGGAAAGGCGGTCCAGTTAAGGGCGCCAGCAGCGGCGTGGGCTGTGCGGCGTTTGCATTCATCCTCAGCGACGAAGCCTTTGGCAACCTTCCTTCACGTACGATTGATAACGGTAATTTTAAGTATGAAGATATCAAAGTCGGCGATATTTTGCGTGTAAACAACAGTCATTTTGTGATTGTCACGCAAGTCAGCCCGGGCGGCGTGATCGTGGCGGAGGGCAATTACAACAAATCCGTGCATTGGGGCAGAGCACTGAGCAAAGACGAAGTTATGGCAGCGAATTTCATCGTTACCCGCTATCCGGTAGGTTATGTTTCGCCCGACATCGAAGGTGCGGATGAAGTTGACAAGGAGGGGACCGAAGGTAATTTACGCTGGACTCTGACCAAATCCGGTACACTGACCATATCCGGTACGGGAAGCATGCAGAATTATTCACCTAACGACGCAAAAATGCCGTCCTGGAGCAACTATAAGAACGTCCATACGATCATTGTCGAAAAAGGTGTCACCAACATTGGCGATTATGCTTTTTATGAAAGCAGCGCTCTTACGGTTCACTTACCCGACAGTGTGTCTAATATTGGCGAGAGTGCTTTCAAGGGCTCAGCTCTGGTAAATGTCACTCTTCCCGGCAGTGTGACTGATGTTGGAAACAGCGCATTCGAAGGGTGTAACAATCTCGTCTCGGCCAGCGTAAACGAAGGCCTTCGGACGATTGGCGATAAGGCCTTCCATGCCTGCAGGTCGCTTCAGTACATTGATTTTCCGTCGACGATTGAATCCGTCGGCGCAGGGGCATTCATGAGTTGTGATAAAATGACCCGGGTTCGCTTCAAGCCCGGTACGAGAGATGTCACTTTTAACGGCAACGGTACATTCGCCCAGTGTACGTACCTCACGGACGTTACGCTTCCGCAAGGCCTGACCGAGATTGTCGATGACATGTTTCAGTCTTGTACGATGTTGTCTAATATTTATATTCCTGCCACTGTTAAAAAAATCGGCATACAACTCCCGTTTAGCGGTTACGGTTTTCAAAACGGTGGAACCATTGCGTATGGCGGTAGCCAAACCACTTGGGATAGTATTGGTGGGATAGCTATCCGTAATCAATTGCGTAATACCAATTTTTTATATAATGTCGAGTTTAAAGATCCCTTTGCCGGAATTCCAAACGATCCAGGTGATATAAACTTCGATCAGGATCCAACTACTCCACCCGAACCTTCCGGGCACGAGCATACCTGGGCGAGTGGCTGGACGCACGATACCACCTTTCACTGGCATGAGTGTGACCTGAGCGATTGTCCAATTACTGACAATTCCGAGAAGGACGGCTATGCGGAACATAGTTACGGCGAATGGGTAGTTGACGCTGAGGCCACGGCTGATCAGGACGGCAGTAAGCACCGTGACTGCACTTGCGGATATTCTGAAACTGCGGTGATTCCTGCTACCGGAGAGACCGGCGGCTCGAACAATCCTGCAGACCCTGAAAATCCGGACGACCCTGATAAAGGCGACAACACCGGCGGAAACACCGGCTCCCCGGATCAGCCGGTCAGCCCCGAAAATCCTGAAAAACCCGGCGCTCCTGACAACTCCGGGAATGACAAAAATCCGGACAATCCTGACAATCCGGGGAATACCGGAGGTTCTGGAAATACCGGAAATCCAGATAAACCTGCGGATTCGACCAATCCGGACAATTCGAACCGGCCCGGAAAACCAGACGATTCTGACAATAATAACAATACTGACAAGCCAGATAATCGGCCAGGTAATTCGGATCGTCCAACAGGTTCTGACGGTTCAAATAAGCCCGACAGACCTGCCGGTTCAACCAGCTCCACAGTCACAGGATCGTCTCACGGCGTTAATTATATCGTGACAGACACTGCCAATGGAAGACAGGACGCAGCCACTGTTTTGCCTTCGCAAAATTCTGCTGTTACCATCGGTCAGCCGAACATTCCGGTCCTGGCTGCAGATGCCGACAACGAAAACAGCGACTCCCGGCCGATACAAACGGATGTCACGAAGCGTCAAAATTCGGATAAAAGTAAAGACAAAGACAGCAAGAGAACCGGAAGTACCGATCAGGCAGAACAGAAGAAAAAAGCTTCTGCCAACGAGCAGGGCAGCGGTCAGAGCAATTCAGTTCCAACCCCTCAGACAACGCTCGAGCAGCAGCAAAATGATACGTCCGAGGAGTCCGAGGATAATATGATCAGAGTTATCGTACCGGCTGCCTGCCTCGGTGTCGGCGGGTTAAGCGCACTTTATATCACGCTAAGAAAAAGGCGTTTATAAGTTTCAGTTTCATTCCCCGGGGTTCTGCCTCGGGGAAAGTTGGTAGTTATATCAATGAAGATATACTTAATAGGGAACGTGCAGCATATGGAAAGCAGATCATAAAATATTTATCCGAAAAGCTGACGCAGGAGTATGGATGTGGATGGAGTGAAAAGCAATTGCGGCATTAAAGGAAAAAGGGAAAATAAAGTGTGCAGCTGTTTGGCAGTAATCTGCGGGACGGCTGCATATTTTTGTTCATCTATAGGAAACTTCTCCGAATTTTCCTATAGAAGAACAACCCTCCGGGGGATGCGCACTGCGGCGTACAAGGTAGATGTCGCTATGCGACCGCCGCAGGCGCGAGTTTCGCAAGCGAAACTCTTTGTTCAATGGGAACTTCGCTATACTGATATCTGGCTTCTGCGATGGTAGAAGATAGTTACAGTTCGCTGACTTGCCAGTGAACTGTAACAGAAAAGGTGTATTACAATTATTGCAAATACAACTGTCTTGTCATATGTAAAACTATGTGCTATAATGATTGCTGTTTGCGGTAGTGATGAAGCATTGGAGGAAATGGAAGATGACATTGACAGAGGAAATCAACAGGCTGAAAAAGGAAAAGGATGCGGTCATCCTCGCCCATTATTACGCAGGGCCTGAGGTGCAGGAGGTTGCGGACTATGTGGGGGATTCCTTTTACCTGAGCAGGGTGGCCGTAGGGCTTGAAAAGCAGACGATCGTGTTCTGCGGAGTGTCTTTTATGGGGGAGAGCGCGAAAATATTGAATCCGGGGAAGACGGTGCTGATGCCGGATCTGAGTGCGGACTGCCCGATGGCGCATATGGCAGATGCCGGGACGATCCGGCGGATGCGGGAGAAGTATGAGGATCTGGCAGTGGTATGCTATATCAATTCTACGGCGGAATTGAAGAAGGATTCTGACGTATGCGTGACCTCGGCAAATGCGGTGGAGATCGTGAAGAACCTGCCGAACCGGAACATATTTTTTATTCCGGATAAAAATCTGGCTCATTATGTGGCAGAGCAGGTGCCGGAGAAGCATTTCGTATTCAATGAAGGGTACTGTCCGGTCCATGAAGAGCTGCAGCTTCGGGAGCTGATGGAGGCAAAGGCCTTGCACCCGGACGCGGAGATCTTATCCCACCCGGAATGCCGGGAAGAGGTGCTGAAACAGTCGGATTATATAGGCAGTACGTCGGGGATTATCCGGTATGCAGCCAGGAGTGATAGCAGGGAGTTTATCGTCTGTACGGAAAAAGGGGTACGGTGGAAGCTGGAAAAGGACAACCCGGAAAAGAAGTTTTATTTTACGAAGACAGAGCCGGTGTGCCGGGATATGAAATTGAATACTCTGGAAAAGCTCCTGCATGTGCTGAAAACCGGGGAAAATGCGGTGGAAGTGGATCAGGAGCTGCAGGAACTGTCGAAGAAGCCGTTGGAAAGAATGCTGGAGCTGGCAAAATAGGAGAGGAAGTTATGAAAACAGAAGCTGATGTGGTAATTGTGGGGACAGGCGTCGCGGGGCTGTTCAGTGCCCTGAACCTGCCCAGGGATAAAAAGATCATTATGATCACAAAGTCTGATCTGGAAAGCAGTGATTCCTTTCTGGCACAGGGGGGAATCTCCGTGCTCCGGGATGAGGAGGACTATGACAGCTATTTTGAGGATACGATGCGGGCCGGACATTATGAGAACCGGAAGGAGTCCGTGGATATTATGATCCGGGGATCGAGAGATGTGATTGACAATCTGGTAGGTTTCGGAGTAGAATTTGAACATGAGCAGGACGCGAAAGGGGAATTCCTCTACACGCGGGAAGGGGCGCATTCGAAGCCGCGGATCCTGTATCACAAGGATATTACCGGAAAAGAGATCACAAGCAAGCTGCTGGAGCAGGTGAAGAGGCTGGAAAATGTGACGCTGTATGAGTATACTGCAATGACGGATATCATTGTGAAGAACGGAGCGTGCGTCGGGATATTGGCGGAACGCGTAAAGAGCGGAGAACAGATGGAAATCCGCGCCGGCTATACCATATTTGCCACAGGCGGGATCGGGGGACAGTATACCCATTCTACGAATTTTCCGCATTTGACGGGGGATGCGATTGAGATTTCAAAGAAGCACGGCATCCGGCTGGAACATTTGGATTATGTGCAGTTTCATCCGACTACGCTGTATTCGAAAAAGCCGGGAAGGCGGTTCTTGATCTCGGAATCTGTGAGAGGGGAAGGCGCGGTGCTGTATAATAAAAAGAAAGAGCGGTTTGTGGATGAACTGCTCCCCAGGGATGTGGTGGCTGCCGCCATCCGGGAACAGATGGAAAAGGACGGGACGGACTTTGTGTACCTGTCCATGGAGCATATTGAGAAAGAGACGATCCTGAGGCATTTTCCAAACATTTATCAGCGGTGTATGGAAGAGGGATATGATGTACTTAAGGAATGCATTCCGGTGGTTCCGGCGCAGCATTATTTTATGGGCGGCGTGTGGGTGGATTCGGACAGCCGAACCTCTATGCCGCGTTTATTTGCGGTGGGAGAGACCAGCTGCAACGGGGTTCACGGGGCGAACAGGCTGGCAAGCAATTCCCTGCTGGAAAGCCTGGTGTTCGCGAAGCGGGCGGCAATGAAGATCCGGGAGGAAATGAAGGGCTCCCATTATGGCCATTCGGCCGTTTCATAAGGTATACCCAAGGGCATCCCATTATGGCCATTCGGCCGTTTCATAAGGTATACCCAAGGGCATCCCATTATGGCCATTCGGCCGTTTCACAAGGTATACCCAAGGGCATCCCATTATGGCCATTCGGCCGTTTCACAAGGTATACCCAAGGGCATCCCATTATGGCC
>VSNK01000149.1 GCA_009774255.1 Faecalicatena sp. | reverse complement strand
ACAGGCGAGATTCAGAAGGTGACCATGAAGGATGACGTGACCAAGGTAGAGATATCCAAGACCGATATCGCCGGGGAAGAACTGCCGGGAGCGAAGCTGACGATTCATGATAAAGACGGAAAAGTGGTAGAGAGCTGGACATCTGGGGACAAGCCTCATTATATTGAGATGCTTCCGATTGGGGAGTACATACTCCATGAGGAATCCGCTCCAGATGGTTATCTGGTAGCGGAGGATATTCGGTTTGAAGTGAAAAATACAGGAGAGATTCAGAAAGTGACGATGAAGGATGAAGCAGAGAAACCTCCTGTGGAGCCACCGAAGACAGGAGATGGGACGAAATTTTTGTTCTGGCTCCTGCTGACAGGTTTGGCCGGAGTCCTTCTCATAACACCTCGTATTATCCATTTCAGAAAGCAGGGGAATCGTCATTAAGAATACCCGAAGGTAGTTTTAAATTTTCCCAGCTATGCGGCTGTCATTTATTGTAATGCAGCCGCACAGCTGGAAATGTTCCAAGTGTATGGTTGTAATCTGCAAATGATTCAATGGAACAGGCGGAAGTTTTTACAAATAAAAGTGTGGAGGGGACTGATGGCTTATAGCTGCAGATCCACTTTTCAGAAAGGAGGAACGATGCATACGGTGAATAAAAGACAATTAGAGCTATTGAGAGAGCGGTACCCACAAGGAACAACCGTCTGTCTGGACGCAATGGTGGGAGAAAGGCAGATGGAATCAGGGATGAAAGGCAAAGTGAGCTTTGTAGACGATATGGGGCAGATCCATGTGAAGTGGGAGAATGGAAGTGGCCTGGCACTAATCCCGGGAGTGGATCAATTCCATAAGGCGAGTGAGCCTGCGAAGAAAAAGCACAGGGAGGAACCATCCCGGTAAAACAGGGCGGGAAGTCGGACTGGATGGTCTGGCTTTTCGCCCTTCCCATTGTCTGGTGGGCGGCACTCCTGCTTGGGGATTCCATCAGCCCAGGAAAGAACCTGATGGAACTCCTTCCGGTCTTGACGGAAAAATTGAACCAGCCCTTCCGGATCCATTTCACAGAGTATACGGTGAAATGTCTTTTTCTCTGTACGCTCCTATATGGAATAGGGGTCGGCATCTTCTATGCCAACCAAAAGAATTACCGCAGAGGGGAGGAACACGGCTCCGCTAAATGGGGGGATGTAGGGAAGCTGTGTAAAAAATACCGCGATATGCCTTATGCCCAGAATATCCTGCTGACCCAGAACTTCCGTATCGGGCTCAACTGTTACAAGCACAGGAGAAACCTGAACATCTTAGTGATCGGAGGATCCGGTGCGGGAAAATCCAGAACTTTTGCTATCCCCAATATCATGCAGTGTAACTGCTCTATGGTGATCACAGATCCCAAGGCTGAACTCCTTCGGAAGACAGGCGGGCTGCTGAAAAAGAAAGGGTATGAGGTGCGGGTGTTCGACCTGATCCATCCGGATACGTCTTTTTGCTATAACCCGTTCCAGTATGTGCAGGATGACAAGGATGTGCTGCGGCTGATCAGTAACCTGATCAAAAATACCACACCCAAAGGTTCCCAGTCATCCGATCCGTTCTGGGAGAAGAGCGAGACCGCTCTCTTACAGGCACTGATGATGTATCTCTTACATGAAGCACCGCCGGAAGAACAGAATTTCCCGATGATCATGGAAATGTTAGCTTCGGCCCAGGTGAAGGAAGAAGATGAAGATTACGAGTCGCCGTTGGATATTTTATTTGAGCGGCTGGAAATGCGTGAACCGGAGAGCATTGCGGTTAAGCAGTACCATATTTACAAGCAGGCGGCGGGCAAGACAGCGAAAAGTATTTTGATTTCCGTTGGTGTCCGTTTGGCGGCATTCAACCTGAAGCAGATTGCAGATCTAACCTGTACCGATGAACTGGATCTTGCCAGTATCGGAGAAAAGAAGGTGGCATTATTCTGCTGCATTCCCGACGCGGATACCAGTCTGAACTACCTGGTAGGCATGATCTACAGCCAGTTATTCCAGACCCTGTATTATGTGGCAGACCGTCTCCATGGTGGAAAGCTGCCAATCCCGGTGCACTGCATTATGGATGAGTGGGCAAATGTCGCTCTGCCAGATGATTTTGAAAAGATTCTGGCAACCATGCGTTCACGCTCCATTTCATGCAGTATTATAGTACAGAACATGAGCCAGATCAAGGCGCTTTTTAAGGATTCCTGGGAAAGTCTCGCCGGTAATTGTGACGAACTTTTATACCTCGGCGGCAACGAAAAGGAAACCCATAAGTACATCTCCGAACTGCTCGGAAAGGAGACTATAGTGCGCCCGTTAGGGTGTATGCCATAAACCGCCTTTAGCAAGCGGTAGACAAAGATATCAAAGAAAGGACGGTGAAAATTTATAGTCTATCATTCCACGACTTATCCGTGAGGGGAAACCCTCTGGGGAGTGTAGCATGTCGTTGTTATAGCCGCCACTATTAACGCTATAACTGGCATAAAACGGCGCAATCTTCTAACCGCTGTTTTATGTGGGGATGAAAATCCGTGTATGAGGATGAAAGCTAAACTGCTTGATTGGTAGCCGGAGCCTGGGAGTATCTGGCCTACGTGCGAAAGGAGATGGAACGCACGGTGCTTTGGCGGCTGTCGCTCGATTGTCGGCAGACGTGTGATATCCGAAGCAAGGCAAGCCTTAGATTAGGTTGAACGGCGAACGCCACATATCTACAAAGATTACCGACAACACGGAACGCTATGTATGGCATACGCTACCGGGGATGACCTAAACCCGCCCATTTGCGGGCATGGTTACACAGCTCCCATAGTAGCCCGTGGACTCTGGATTTACAGGGATAGCCGTAAAAACGGAAGCGGGAGAGCCGCCCACATGACGAAGGGGAGCAGTATGCTTTTAATACAGAGAAAGAAAGGAAGGTGCGTGAGGCATCATGAGAAATCCAACTGATGTATTGAATAGCCTAAACAAACAGTCTAAAGATTTATCGTATAGGTTCCAAAGGCTCTACCGGAACCTGTACAACCCGGAGTTTTACCTTTTGGCATATAGAAATATCTACGCCAATGAGGGAAGCATGACGCCGGGTGTGGATGGTGAAACACTGGACGGAATGAGCAGTCCGAGAATAGAGCGTATCATCAGCGCATTAAAAGACCGTTCTTACCGCCCAAAACCTGCACGGCGTACATATATTGCAAAGAAAAACAGCAGTAAGAAGCGTCCGCTTGGGATTCCTTCCGGGGATGACAAGCTGGTGCAGGAAGTAGTCCGAATGATATTGGAAAGCATTTATGAGCCAACCTTCTCCGACTATTCCCACGGATTCCGCCCGAAAAGGAGCTGCCATACAGCCCTCGAACAGATACAGCGGACATTTGCGGGGGCAAACTGGTTTGTGGAAGGTGACATTCAGGCATGTTTTGACAGCTTCGACCACCATGTTATCATTGATATTCTGCGCAGGCGCATTGATGACGAAGCTTTTATCTCATTGATGTGGAAATTTCTGAAAGCCGGATATATGGAACAATGGCAGTACAACAGGACTTACTGCGGCACTCCGCAGGGTTCCGGTATCAGTCCCATATTGGCAAATATTTACCTGCATGAATTGGATATGTATGTGGAGGAATACAAAGAAGGCTTTATAAAAGGGAACCGGGTAAACCGTAAAGTGAACCCGGAATACGCCAGACGGAACCGT
The DNA here is from genome assembly GCA_009774255.1 of Faecalicatena sp. GTDB lineage: Bacteria > Bacillota > Clostridia > Lachnospirales > Lachnospiraceae > Schaedlerella. The sequence goes on along the minus strand of VSNK01000149.1, from coordinate 9,950 downwards.
GAAGTGCAGAAGTTCATGCGCCAGAACAGGGAAGTATGGGATACGCTTACCGAAGCCGAAAAGAAAGAACGTGCCGGGGAATTACGCAGACTGCGGGAGAAACAGAGGGAAATCCCGTCTAAGCAGTTCAGGGATGAAACCTATAAAAACCTGCAATACGTCCGTTATGCGGATGACTTTATCATAAGCATTATCGGGAGCAAAAGGGATGCGGAAGAATTAAAAGCAGACCTTGCTGTATTCCTCAAAGAAAAATTAAACCTTACGCTGTCAGTGGAGAAAACCAAAATCACCTATGCTACTGACCGGGCGAGATTCCTCGGCTATGATATCTCTATTTCAAAGAGCCGGGAAATCACAAAACGCCAAGGCAGGAAAGTGAAGGGGTACAGCGGCGCAGTAAAGTTATACATGCCGCATGAAAAATGGGAATCAAAACTGTTGGAGTATGGCGCAATCCGTATCAAGAAGGACAAAGTTACACAAAAAGAGCATTGGAAAGCCATTCACAGACCACAGCTCATTAACCGTAAGGATATCGAAATCCTGTCAAAGTACAACTCTGAAATCAGAGGTTTGTACAACTATTACTCACTGGCATGTAATGTATGCGCAATGAGCAAGTATGCGAGTTTAATGCATTATAGTATGTTGAAAACATTCGCAAATAAATACCGCACAAAGACCAGAAAAATCAAAAAGAGATATTTCAGAAATGGACGGTTTACAGTCATTTATAAGACAAAAGGCGGTATGAAGGAGAGCGTATTTTACAGAGGGCCTTTTATCCGCAAGGACAAGCCTAATGTGCCGCAGGCAGATATCCTGCCCGCCTATAAGCGGTATGATAAACCGAACCGCATAGCGGCAAAACTGCGCTCCAAAACCTGTGAACTCTGCGGACAGTACACAAATGACGTGGAGATTCATCAGGTGAAACGGCTGAAAAGCCTTAGCGGTAAATATGAGTGGGAAAAAGTTATGTTAAAGAACCATAGGAAAACGCTGGCAGTATGCCCGGCGTGCCACCGTGAGATACACGGAAAAGACTGATTTTGTTAGTTGATGGCATATGGAGAGCCGTGTGCATCGAGAGGTGCCCGCACGGTTCGGGAGGGAGCGTCCACGAGGCGCTTACCTCATGACACCAATACCTATGGCCAAACAAAAGGAAAATCAGGTAGTTATTCCACTAATTTTCAGCAGAGTGGACGAGAATTATTGATGCCTGATGAAGTCCGAATGTTGGATAACGACTACGCCCTTTTATTTGTTCGTGGCGAGCATGCCGTCATGGATCGGAAGTACGATCTATTGAAACATCCGAATATCAAATACACAGAGGATGGAGGATATCCACCTTATGATTACGCGGAAGCACCGCTGGCACATGATGTACCGGCATTTGATGAAAAACGATATGAAGACTATGAACTGCTCTCAGGTGAAGATATTGCCGGAGAGCCTTTTTGAATGGAGGAATGTGGATGAAATTTTATAACATGAGAAAAAAATATAATAGCCAGAATCAAAAGAAAACAGTACCCATGCCAATGAGTTGCAGACAAAGAAAAATGTTTGCGACATATACAGCCATGGTTTTTGTGCTCTGTATGGGAAGCGTAACGGTTTATGCGGCCGGAGATCCGCTGTCAGTGATCAATAACCTGTCTACCTTTATCTTTTCCTTGATACGTGCGATTGGAATGATCCTGCTGGGTTTCGGAATCGTGCAGGTGGGTTTGTCTTTAAAGAGCCATGACCCCAGCCAGAGAGCGAATGGGTTCCTGACACTGGCCGGAGGGATCATTATTACCTTTGCGAAGGAAATCCTGGATCTGATCATAGGCTGATGCTTTTTTATCAGGATGGATGCAAGAAAGGGGTGAAACTGATTGGAAAGTGATAACTGGATTGTCCAGAACCTAAACTCCGCCTTATCCACGTGGAATGATAAGCTGACAGAGATCTGGACGCTGCTGACCCAAAGCCCGGAGAATTTTAAAGGCGGTTCCATATGGAGTGTAATGGTCAATGTCAATGACGGACTGAAAGCTATCGGATATGGCCTGTTGGTCTTATTCTTTGCGGTTGGAATCGTAAAAACCTGTTCCAGCTATACGGACATCAAGAAACCGGAGCATGTATTGAAAGCATTCATCCGTTTTGCGTTGGCGCAAGCCGCAGTGATGTATGGCATGGAACTCTTAACGGCCGTATTTTCTATCGTGCAGGGGGTCGTGTCCACGATCATGGGCAATTCCGGGATGGCCCAGGGGGTGACGGAACTGCCTGCGGAGATTGTGGAGAAGATAGAATCCGTGGGAATGTTAGAATCAATCCCTTTATGGATCGTCACCTTGTTGGGGAGCCTTTTGATCACGGTCTTGTCCTTTATTATGATACTGACCGTTTATGGCCGGATGTTCAAGCTGTATATGTATACGGCGATTGCTCCCATCCCGATCTCTTCCTTTGCGGGAGAAACGACGCAGTCCGTAGGGAAGAACTTTATCCGGTCATATACCGGAGTCTGCCTGGAAGGAGCGATTATTGCCCTGGCCTGTATTATCTTTTCGGCGTTTGCGGCAAGCCCTCCGGCTCTTGGTGACCAGAGCCTGTCAGCGGTAACAATCGTATGGAATTATGTAGGGGAACTAGTCTTCAATTTACTGGTGTTGGTAGGTGCGGTTAAGGCATCAGATAGAATCGTGAAAGAGATCATGGGACTATAGAAAAAAGCAATATAAAGCGGATTTGAGTATTCCAACAAGAGGCAATGGGGTGGAGATGAAGAAGTGATTCAGATATGTGGAGGTGATGTAGATAGAGGTAAAAATGAATAAGGAGATCATGGAGTACCGTGAAGCTATGTTTTTCGGACTGGATTTCCGGCAGATGGCATGTTCTCTGCTTGCGGTGGCAGCCGCGGTGGGAATTTATTTCAGCTTGCGGCGTGTGGCAGGGGATGAAGTCACCGGATGGCTATGTATGGCAGGAGCGGCTCCCTTTGCGTTCTGCGGGTTCTTCCGATACCACGGAATGACTGCGGAACAGTTTGTATGGGCGTTCATAAAGTCCGAGTTTCTGTATCCGAAGAAGCTGCTGTTCCAGCCGGAGGATCTTTATTACCAATGTATGAAGGAAAGGATTTCTGATGGCGAGACTGGGAAAAAGAAACGGAAAGCGGAGAAGAAAAAGAGAAAGAGGAATCAGAAAAACAGAGCTGACAGGAAATGTGATAAGAAGCGTGTGAATCGAAAGCTGGTAAAAAAGAAAAGGGAGAATCAGAGTCGGAAACTGTTGAATAACAGCAGATCAGAAGTCAAAGAGAAAAATCAGCGTAGAGTGCAGGTGAATAGTTCGCGGAAAATCCAACCAGACAACAGGTTAAAAAAACAACCAGAGACAGGCCGAAGAATCTGTTCGGTCAATGGACAAAGAAATCAACCAAACGGTGGGCGAGAAACCTGTCCATCTAATGAGCAGAGAAGACGCCTAAGTGGAGAACTGAGATCCCGTTCAGCTAATGTGGAAGGAAAAAGGACAGAGATTGAACAAAGAACCTGTCCGATTAGCAGGCAGATAAGCCCACTGGATAGAGAACTAAGGAATCAGCCGAACAGCAGGAAGGTAAGCCGATCAGATGGTGAGCGCGGGAATCCGTTAACCAGAAGGCAGGGGAACCGTCCGAACAGTGAACAGAGGGTTCAGTCAGCCGGGAGGCCAATAACTCGGCCAGACAGTGGGCGCAGGAACCAGTTACCCAACAGGCAATCAGCTCGACCGGACAGCAGACAGAAGAACAGGAGGGATGCGGATGATTAAAACACTGAATCAGGCAAAGAAGATGGATCGGGAGAAATTTAAAATTCCCCGGTCTGTCCAACAGGCCATCCCCATCCAACGGATCTGGCCGGATGGGATTTTTCAGGTAGGCAATAAATTTTCAAAATCCTTCCGGTTTTCGGATATCAATTATTCCATTGCCAGCAAAGCGGATAAGACAGAAATGTTTCTGGATTATTCTGAACTCCTGAATGCCCTGGACTCCGGAGCATCGGCAAAGATCACGCTGAATAACCGGAGGATCAACAAGGAAGAATTTGAAGAGTCTCTGTTAATTCCCATGAAAGGGGATGGCCTGGACGAGTATCGGTGGGAGTACAATGAGATGCTTCTCTCCAAGGTCAGCGGTACGAATAACAGTATTCAGCAGGAGCGGTATCTGACCATCAGTGTCCATAAGAAAAATGTGGATGAAGCCAGAACCTATTTTGCGAGGGTAGGAACGGACATCGTCACGCATTTAGCGAAGTTGTCTTCTGTAGCTGAAGAACTGGATGCGGAAGAACGGCTGCAGATATTCCGGGACTTTTTCCGGGCAGAACAGCCCCAGTGCTATCCCTTTGACCTGAAAGCATTTGCCAGAAAAGGGAGCAGTTTCAAGAACTGGATTTGTCCGGATTCCATGGAGTTCCATAAAGATTATTTTAAATTAGATGAACGGTATGGGCAGGTGCTGTACATGCAGGACTACGCCAGCTATATCAAGGACAATATGATTTCCGAGTTGTGTGATCTAAGCCGGGATTTGATGCTGTCCATTGATATCCTGCCGGTGCCTACGGATGAAGCGGTAAAGGAGATTCAGAACCGGCTCCTGGGAGTAGAGACAAATGTAACGTCCTGGCAGAGACGGCAGAACGCAAACAATAACTTTTCCGCAGTCGTGCCCTATGATATGGAACTGCAAAGAAAAGAGACAAAGGAGATGTTGGATGACCTGACTACCAGAGACCAGAGGATGATGTTCGGACTGCTGACTATAGTGCATATGGCTGACAGTAAGGAACAATTGGAATCGGATACGGAAACATTGCTGTCTGTGGCCAGAAAACATCTTTGCCAGATGTCAGTTTTAAAATGGCAGCAAGTGGACGGGATGAATACGGTACTGCCCTATGGCCTGCGGAGGATTCATACCCTGCGGACACTGACCACGGAATCCACGGCGGTGCTGATCCCATTTCATACCCAGGAGATCATGCAGCCGGGCGGGATTTATTACGGGCAGAATGCGGTCAGCAAAAACATGATCGTGGCAGACCGACGAAAACTTCTGAATGGGAATTCATTCCGATTGGGAGTCAGCGGTTCCGGCAAGAGCTTTTCGGCAAAGGAAGAGATCGTAGATTTGGCTTTGTCAACAGAAGATGACATCCTGATCCTAGATCCGGAGTCAGAATTTGCCTCACTGGTGGAAGCACTGAATGGGGAAGTAATCTGTATTTCCGCAACATCAGACACCCATCTGAACGCTCTGGACATGGATGCGGCCTATGGAGATGACAAAAACCCATTGATTGAGAAATCAGAGTTCATCCTATCCCTGTTTGAGCAGTTGGTAGGGGCGGGCAATCTTTCGGCAAAGGAAAAATCTATTCTGGACAGATGCACGGCGGATGTTTACCGGGAATATATCCGGGGCGGTTTCAGGGGCCAGGTTCCGACCTTGAAAGATTTATACCGGGAATTGATGGCTCAGCCGGAGGAAGAAGCAAGGGGATTGGCATTATCCTCAGAACTATTTATTAACGGAAGCCTGAATACCTTTGCGCAGCCAACCAATGTGGATACGAAAAGCCGTATCATTGATTATGATATCCGGGAGTTAGGAGAACAACTCATGCCATTGGGAATGTTGGTCACACTGGACAGCATTTTCAACCGGGTAATCCAGAACTGGAAAAAAGGGAAAACAACCTGGATCTTTGCGGACGAGTTTTATCTGCTGTTTCAGTACCAGTATAGCGCCGATTTCTTCTACCGGCTCTATAAGCGGATACGGAAATATTATGGTTTTGTGACAGGGTTAACTCAGAACGTGGAGGAACTGCTGAAGTCAGATACGGCCAGGCTGATGCTTGCGAACAGTGAATTTCTAATCTTACTCAACCAGTCTAGCACAGACCGGGAAGAATTGGCAAGACTTTTGAACATTTCGGACAATCAGCTTTCCTATATCACTAATGTAGGAGCAGGCCACGGACTGATTCGCTGTTCGGGGAACCTCGTCCCGTTTGAAAATATATTTCCTAAAAACACGAAGCTCTTTGAACTGATGTCTACCTCCGCAGGGGATTTCCGTGGGAAAAAGTGAAAGTTAGATGCTGATTGATAAATAGGTTTTATAAAATCCGGCGGAAATTGATAAATCCGGTTCAGAATTGAAACTTTGATAAGGGGCAATGGGATAGAGATTAGAAGGCTGTGTGTTAAAAGAGGATGTCAAGACTTTGTGGGGAGTGCCAATAGAGGCGCTCCCTGTTTTAGTAAATGGAAAGGAGAGGTTGGAGATGGAAGAATCATTATCTACCCCGCTGAAAGAGCAGGAAAAATTCCGGGAACTATTTCAGATTTTGGATGAGAAGGGACTGTATGAGGAAAAAGGGCAGATCCTGAATCTGGTGGATTATATCGACAACATAGACAAGCAGTTTGGAAAGGTGCTGAAGGAATTAAAAACGGTAAAGCATCACGTAAAGAAACTGGAGGAACGGGGACTCAAGCAGAGACTCCTGCGTACCATAGGAGCACTGGAAGGAAAACTATGTGCTGCCAGAGACGAATTGATCGAGGTGAAAAATCAACTGGTAGACGGTGTGCATAGGACCATTGATGAATTTAAATCGAGAGGGGTTCTGGCGGTCTATAAAACCATTGATTTCCTTGGAATCAAAAGGGGACTGCTGGGCGTGAAAAGGCAGTTACATCAGTCATTGGAGACAGCAGACCGTGGGATTGTAAGCCTTGGAAATATCGGAGATGAGATGTACGGGGTGAAGACGCACTTGGGAAACATAAAACGGGAGCTGGCAGGGAAAGAACCGCTGACAGTCGGCTCCCGTGAAGTAGAGAAGGGCGCAGTGTTTCAAGTGCAGAAAATGTTATATGGAACGATGGGTGTTTTAGATCATATGGAGAAACATACGGATCGGACAATCCGGAGGCTGGATTCTCTGGGCGAAAGGGCGCAGGGGATTCAGAGGCCATCCGTAAGGGGAAGTCTGAAAGCAATTCAGGCGGAGAGAAACGCAAATTCCAGCAGACCGGTTCATCAGAGAGCGAGAGCGGCTGTCCGATAATGGGAAGATTCGGTTTCCAATAGGTTCCCTGCATTGGGGTGGCTGTGCGGATGACGATTTGTTTGTACGATTCTGGAAAGGAATTTGGCGGATTCTTTCCAGAAGTATACGTTTGGAAGAAGAGGTGATTCATGAAAGATATCAAAACAAAAGAGTGCAGAAGGACTCCAAAACTGAGGGATCCCATGGCCAGGATGCCGAAAGAGCTCATGCGGGATATGGCACTGAAAGCGAAAGAGAAGTCTCATAGTGTTTCAGAAGCAGGCGGCTCTGGAAGTGATACGGAATCTCCAGTGGAATATGCCAGCCAAAAAGTGATTTCCGTAGAGGAAAGGACAGCCGGGGTGACAGTCAAAGGCGTTTCCGCCGCAGGACGGATCATGGCGAAGAAATCCTATGAGAAAATAAAAGAACGTCGACGGGAACAGACCGTGGTAGAAAATGTTGAGGACAATACAGAAGAGTATGCAGGAGATTATATCAATGCCAACGGAAAAGAGGCAATCAACGAAGACTCAAAAAATTCGATTAAAGAACGTGGAAAAGAACAGATTGTTTCTGGGAAGCCAGATTCTTTCAGAAATGTAGAAACTGAAAAAGGAAGCTTAGGAGTAGAACCTGCTAAAACAAAAGTGGCTCAGGAGAAAGCAAACGCTGTTCAAGGAAGAACTCAATTAAGTAGGGAAAAATTTCCAGGTGTGGGAGGAATCAAAACCTGGCAGAGCAGGAGAGAGGTGTTCTATCCGAGTAGTGAAAAGGGAGTCAAAACTATTTCCGTTCAAACAGGTGCATCTGTTCTTTCCGTAAATAAAAAAGACGCAGTCCATACTTTGACGCCTCAAAAAACAATAAGGCATACTCATATACAACAAAAAGCCGCAGGCTATGCGGCAGCATCCAAAAGAATGGCCGGGGCTGCCGCAATACAGAAAAAGCAGGCGGACTATGCAATAAGGGCATCAAAGCAGATGGCAGTAAGGTCTGCCAAAGCAGTGGGAGAAACTGCGCAAACAGCGAAGAGAACAACGAAGATTGCTGTCCGGGGAATCATAGCAGCAGTCAAAGCGGCAGTATCCTCAATCAAAGCATTAATGACGTTCGCAATGGCAGGAGGCGGTCTGGCCACTTTTCTGATTATTATTGTAGGCGTAATCGGAGGCGTTCTTCTTTCAAGTAACAGCCAGAGTGCGGAGTCGCTGAGCCAGGAAGTACTGGATCATACTCCTGTGATCCAGAGATATGCCCAGGAGTATGGTATCTCGGAATATGTGCAGGTCATACAGGCAATCATGATGCAGGAGTCCAGAGGGCAGGGGAATGACCCTATGCAGGCCAGTGAATGTCCTTTTAATACCAGATATCCCAACAGCCCCGACGCAATCACTGATCCAGAGTATTCTATCCAGGTAGGAATTCAGTATTATGCCTATTGTGTTCAGGAGGCGGGATGCACAAGTCCGCAGGATTTGGACAAACTGAAATTGAGTATTCAGGGCTACAATTTTGGGAACGGTTACATATCATGGGCAATCCGAAATCATGGAGGCTACAGTGAAGCCAACGCCTTGCAGTTTTCACAGGAGCAGGCAGCAGCTCATGGGTGGTCAGGATATGGAGACCCGGAATATGTTCCACATGTAATGCGGTATTATTCCGGTGGGAATCTGTTTGCCGGTTTATTCGGAAACAATCAGATTGTATCAGTAGCAATGGCACAGGTGGGAAATGTAGGAGGACAGAAGTTCTGGTCATGGTATGGATTCCCCAGCAGAGAGGAATGGTGCGCCTGCTTTGTCAGTTGGTGTGCGGATCAGTGCGGGTTGATCACAAGCGGGGCAGTTCCGAAATTTGCGTCCTGCCCGGCAGGAGTGGAATGGTTTCGGAGTAATGGGAAATGGAAAGATAGTACCCATAGCCCATCAGCGGGAACGATTATCTTTTTTGATTGGGATGGAGATGGGGTGTCGGATCATGTAGGGATTGTAGAGAAATGTGAGAATGGAAGAGTGTATACGGTGGAAGGAAATTCAGGGGATGCGGTGAGACAGTGTATTTATTTGTTGGGAAATAGTCAAATTTTAGGATATGGTTTATTGATTTCAAAGTGAATAGGAATAACATAGGATATCCACATGTCCTGCCCGCATGTCACCGCCACGAATAAAATGTGCTCGGTAGTATTTGAGAAAATTTAGGCAAGTCAGATGTAAAGAGTAATTCTTTAACAGTTCCTTAGATGCTGATAATTATTCTTTAATCACTTACGGATCTAATTCTCCTTAACTTGCTGTGTAATCAAGGGCGAAGTTGGGGCTAATACCCGCTTCTGCAAGAATTGCAGGAGGCAAATGTCCAGTGGACATTTGAATGCTTGCACCGGGGAAGTTTATGAATATTTAAAATATGTTTAAATCAAAGTTTGTGTCAAAAAGGATAGGTATGCGGTACTCATACATATAAAAACTAGGAAAACTGTCTGCATTATTATGTTCTGGACATGGATCTCCAGGAAGATAAATGTATTGCTAAAAAATCCCAAAACACACTATCTGTATTGAGAAAAATAGCGTATAATATCATCGGTTCATGCAAATGGAACAGCCAGAAGATAGAGAACAAGTTATAAATGTAATAGATGAAATAACAGACGATTTTTCTATAGTGATAAAATGGATTTTTAACAAAATCCAAGTCTCTATTAGATATAGAAGTTTAATTTTCAAAAAACTTGATTAGAGACAAGGGGAGATTGTGCGCTTTTTTATGGAAATAGTATGAGAAAAACTGCCGGAAGTCATATAA
>VSNK01000148.1:3769-13828 GCA_009774255.1 Faecalicatena sp. | reverse complement strand
CATAGAACCCATCGCCCTTCTCATAAGATCCATCGCCTGTCTCATAGAACCCATCGCCCTTCTCATAAGATCCATCGTCCGCCTCATAAGATCTATCTCCTGTCTCATACCAGAGCCGATCCTGATTTTCATAGAGCCGCAGGGGCATGTACTCGATTCCGTCAAAATCTTCATGCTTATCCGCGTTCAGGGGATTCATGCCGATGTATGCGATATATGTGTTTCCTGCTTCCATAGGATCGGGATGCTCTGTCCTGTGATCGCAGAAATAAATCTTTTTTCCCAGGAGGGACCGGGTGCCCCAGAGTACACGCACCACCTCCACAGGAACCGGGTGATCCGGCACACAGTCCTCCAGCGCGCGGATTTCCGTCAGGGAGGATCCGGTGACGCTCTCATCCGTCAGTTCCCCGCCGGTCAGATTTCCCGGGGAAACCGCACCGAAATAGGGACGCTGCCTGGGTTTGCTGATGTATTCCACATCCAGATTTTCCAAAATATCCGGCGTCAGATATTCTCCGTATACCTCTGTCTCCCGGTAAGAGTAATCCTTCAGGCCGGCATCCCACCACTGCTCCATGACGGTACTCTGCTCCTTTTGCTCCGCCATGCCGATGGTGACAAAGGTTTCGTCCGCTGCCTTTATTTTTTCCGAGATCTCAAGCCACAGGTTCAGACCTACCGTAAAAAGCACCGTACCGAATAGAAAGATCATGCAGAAAAGTCCCGTTTTTACGGGAGTTCGAAAAAGTTGTTTTAAGCTGTTTTTCATGGTTGATTTCCTCTGGTTGATTTTCTCAATACTGCGCGGGCTCGGGGCGGATTTTTCCGTCCTGTACATGATATACGATATCCGCCTGCTGCGCGATCCCCTGGTCATGGGTGACGAGGATGACACAGTATTTTTCCTGCTCCACAAGATTTTTTAAAATGCGGATGATATTTTCCCCGTTCTCAAAATCCAGATTTCCCGTCGGTTCGTCCGCCAGGAGCAGCCTGGCTCCGGAGGCGAGAGCCCTTGCAATGGCGACGCGCTGCTGCTCTCCGCCGCTGAGCATGGCCGGGTACTTTTTCCGGTATCCCCCGGGCAGTCCCACCTCCTCCAGCAGATGGCCGGCCCGTTCCTTTGCCTCCGCGGTCTTTGCTTTGAGCAGTTCCATGGGATACATGATATTTTCTTCTATGGTCAGCAGCGGAAACAGTTGGAAATTCTGAAACACAATGGACAGCTTTTCCCGGCGCAGCCTGGCGGTATCCAACTGCGCATAGGGCGTCCCTTCAAAGAAGATTTCCCCCTGGGTGGGGCGATCCAGTCCCGCCAGCAGGGAAAGCAGGGTGGTTTTTCCACTCCCGGAACGGCCCGTCACGGCATAAAATTGTCCGTACGAAAATGTGCAGCTTATGTCCTGCAGCGCATGGACCTTCTGATATTTGCCTTGGTACGTGTAACTTACGTGCCCGGCTTTTAAAATCTCGTTCATATCTTTCCCCCTTTATTTCCAAAACGATTACAACTGTAGGTTGGATGCTCTAAAGAGCTTTCAGCCTGATCATCCATTCGCGAAATTCGTGCCGGCATACTTACGTCCGTTGACGCAAGCCTATAGTCAGAAAATTTTCATCGGATTTTCCATGGCGAGCCTGACTGCGGGGGCCAGCGTTGTCACGATCCGAATCCCCAAAAATGCCGCCAGAATGACAGGGCCATGAGTCCCTTCTGTGAACAGCAGCGCCGCTCCGCCGCCCAGCAGAGATAAAACCACATTTTCTCCCACCAGCTCTGCCGCAATCGCCGCCCGTTCTCTGCCCATGCAGCGTTCCAGATAGATTTCCCGCTTCCGGTGGCACATGGCGAAAAAGGATACCAGAGCCGAGATCCCGGTCACCAGCAAAAGCAATGGCGCCAGGAACAGTTTCAGCAGATGGATGCTGCTTTTTAGCTGGGACGCGGTCCGGATGAAAAAGAGGTCGTCGATCACAAGGGCATTTCCCGGCCGGCCTCCCACGGACTGTATATCGACCTGCGGAAATTTTGCTTTTTCTGCTTTGGATTTCAGGACATTGAGTGCCAGAGGATTTTCCACGGTTCCTTTTGCCGATGAATACAGAAGCCCGCTGCCGGCCTCCCGGTATTGTCCGGCCAGCCAGGACAAAGGGCACACCAGGTCCGCCGCTTCCAACGCGTTCTCCGGCGCGGTCCGATAAAAGCCGGCGACCTTCAATTCCGCAGATGTAATTTCCACGAAGCCGGAAACGCCGTCGAATTCATCATACAGCGCGCGGTACAGATTGATGTCAAGTACATCCCCCGCCTGCCAGGACAGCCCCCGCTCCTGGACGAAGCTCTCGTTTAACAGGCACAGGCCGATTGGATTCGCATCCTGATTGGCCTGTGCCGGATTCGGCATTGCATTGGCCAGATTCTGATCAGATGCCTGCTCCGGCATTGTATTGTTTTCACGATCCTGTGTGAACATTGTCTCCGGATTTTCCTCTCCTGAAAGGATCGATTCGACCTGCGCCTGTTCCAGGGAAAATTCCGGTTTCCACGCAGCCATGGATGATACCGTATTTATTCCTGTCAAATGGACGCTGGCCCTCTGCTCCGTATTTTCCGGGCCGAATCCGATATTTCCGTAGCTCTCCGCCGTGATCACGTAATCTTTCAGTCCCAGTTCCCGGAACAATTCCACACGTTTCTCCGTGATGTCAAGCCCTGTCAGCCTGTCTCCGGTGGAATTTGTCACGGCGGCGGTCACAGGGAGCTTCTCTCCCAATGCGGCCAGCAGGTTTTGGTTCTGCTCCAGATTTCCAAAATAGATACCTGCAAAGAAAACCGTCAGGAAGGAAAACGCAGCCAGGATCAGGCTCCTGGCTTTGTTTCTTGTGATATTTATGAAAATCTTTTTTATAGTAAACATGCTGCTCCTTACTTCCCATCCATCAGCTTCTGCATTTCCTTTTTCGAGACTTTGTTCAGGGCGGTCACACGGTCTTTTTTATCCCGCACCACTTCAAGATAGACCGCTTCCTTCTCCGGGATGCTATCATTTGCATAGATCCAGTGGTCCTTGTCGTAAATGACTGCCACCCCTTTTCCCTGATACGTCCATTGATTCTTTTTTTCGTTGAAAATTTTTATACCGAGCTTCTCATATTCTTTTGGAAGGCTGGTTTCTTTTTCATTCGGATCGTCCTCGGAATAGGCAGCTTCACCGGCTGTGGCTTCGGCTTCCGCAGCAGTTCCCTGCTCTGCGGCTTCCTGTTCTGCGGCTTCGCCTGCTGCTTCCTGTTCTGCGGTTGCGCCTGTTTCTTCTTGTTCCGCGGCAGCAACCACATCTTCCTGCTCCTCGGCATATGCTTCCAGATCGCCCCGCTCCTCGTTGGGAAATGAAACGATGCTGACTACATCCCCGGATTCATCCCACCTGATGATACCGGAACCTTCTTTTACAGCCGTACTCTCATTTACAGGTGAATCCGACAGGCTGCTTTCATCGAATGGGAATACGGAAAAGTCGGTGATCTTCCCGGATTTATCCCGGTTCACGATAATTCCAAGTTTTCCCGAACCCTCCACCAGCCTAGTGTACACGTTCGGTTTTGTCTCGTCCTTAAAGTATCCTACGGTCTCGTTCTTATACATCAGAAAATCCGATTTTTTGTCGTAAGAAAGGCCGAATTTTTCGTATTCCTCAAATTCCTCTCCGATGGAAATGACGTAGGCTGCGCTGTGATAAGAATCTTCGGCTTCTTCCGCTGCTTTTTCTGCCTGTTTCGCGGCTTCTGCTTCTGCCTTCTTCCGTACAGCTCTCTCAACATCCTCCGCGGCCGCTTCCGCCGCTTTTATTTTTTCTGTCTCCTTTGTGGACGCTTCTTCCTGATCTTCTTCCGCTTTTCTCACGGATACCCCATTGATCTTTCCTTCGTTATCATACACGGCCCGGACTATAACCTCGCCTCCGTTATCGGCCCACAGTACGCCTCCTTCCCTCTCATCTATGAAAAAACGAACCGTAGTCTTTCCTTTGTAGAGCGTGCCTTTGACCGGATCATATTTGATTCCGTATTTCCCATAATGCTCCTCAAAAAATGCCTCTTGCTCCAGTTCAGATTCCATAAACTGCAGGCGTTCCTTCTCTTCTTCCATCTCCTCAATCTCCTGGTAAAAGGCGTCCAGGTTGCTGTAGAATTGTTCTACTTCCTTTTCTTGTTCCTCAATCTTTTTCTCCCATATGGCAATCTGTTTTTCATTCTCTTCCCGCTCCTGCAGCACATTCTCCTGGCCCGCTTTGGCCTCGATATCCCGATCGTGGTTCTGATTTATGAGCAGATCTCTTTCGTTTTCAAAATCCTGAAGTTCCAGATACAGACCGTCTATGCGCTCCAATTCGTTTTCTTTTTCCTTTATAGCCTTATCCAGATCAGCAAGCCGATCCGCAAGCTCTTTTCGGCTGTATCCCGCTATGCTCTCGTCTATCGCCGGAGTTTTCTGAGCCTGCAGGCTTCCACTTCCACCTTTATTTTTATCAGAATCGGGTGCAGACTGCTGTGTCTCTCTGTCTTTACTTTCTTCTGCCACATTAAGTGTAAACGGATGAGTCCCGCTGTCTCTGCCTTCTTCCGTTGTCAGCTCCATTGCGGACTGCCGAATGGCCTCGCCGCCCTGTTTTGACTCTTTCAGCGCGGCTGAAAGGGATTTTGTACTGATACTGTTATTTGCGTTTGTTTCTTCCACATCCACAGTCTCCGCCTGTGGTCCGGCTTCCCTGTTTTTTTCCGCCTCGCCGTATGACCCGCAGGAGGTTGCAAACAGCAGGATGATGCCGCACACAAGGGCCGCTGACAGACCATGGACAAAAGGCGGCATTTTTTTCATTTTCATGATCGCACCAATCCTTTCTTCGATCGCATTTTTACTAAAACTGTTTCCAAGTGGGAGCAGTCCGCTCTTTTCTTCTTCCATCTCGATCAGCGCCATGGCGTATGCAGATTTTTCCTCTTCGCCGAATCTGCGCACGACTGCTTCGTCACAGGCCAGTTCCAGATCCCGGTTGAAGAAAATGTACATCAGGTACACGCAGGGGTTAAACCAATGCATGCACAGGGCCGCTGCCATCAGCAGCTTTACCGCCGCGTCAAAATACCGGATATGCACATATTCATGCTCCAGCACATAGCGGAGCTGGAATCGATCCCCGCATTTTGTGGACTTTGGCAGTAAAATGACGGGATGCCAGACGCCGTATGACAGCGGGGACAGAATCTGATCCGACTGGCGTATGGACAGCTTTCTCCACAAAGGATGACTGCCCCGCCAGCTTTCCAGAAATCGGTCCTTGAAGGGCAGCGACATCCGAAATTCCCGGCAGCACCGGAAGTAAATCCAGGCGAAGGCCATTGCACAGAGCAGAACGCCTGCTGCCCAGATTGCTTTCAAAACAGGAAGGATTTCTGCAAGCCGCTCCATGGGCAGAAACGCTCCCTCTGATACGTCTCCCGAGAATGTAAATGAATCCGTCTGTCCGGCTGACTGAGGATTGGATAAGGGATCAGGCTGTGAGCCGATTTCGATTTCGGACTGCAAGCCCTGGCCGGAACTGCCGGACAATCCATTTTCCAGCGCCGCCTGCAGCCCCAGGCCTTCTCCCTGCTGCCCTGCGCCTTGTGCGGACCGCTCCCCGATTTCTCTATCTCCTACTGCTCCGGGCAGTTCTCCGGTGTTTCCAACTGCTCCTGTTTCAGACCGTTTCCCAATGTCTTCGGCCCCTCCTGTTCCGGATGCCTGGGAAGCCGCTGCGCTGCCGGAAGCATTTTCTCCAACAGGCACATTTCCTGAAATCAAATTTGTAAGATCATGCATCTGCCCCGTCTCGGGAACCGCGTTTTGGAGCAGGGTGTATGCACTCCAAGAGGAGGGCACGGAAAACGGGATCAGCAGCCGCACCAGGACGACCGTCCACAGCACCGCAAATGTCCGCTTCGGCAGCCGGTCTTTCAGGCCGGCCCGGACTGCCAGGATCACCAGAATCAATACCGCGCCGGAAATACTCATTGCCATCACACTCATAACCTCCACCTCACTCCCATTCGCCTACGATCTGCTTCAGCTTCTCGATCTGCTCGGAGGAGAGCTTTTTTCTCCCCAGCAGTGCCGTGAACAGCTTGTCCGCTGAGCCGTCATAAATCTTGTTGATCAGTTCATTCGTTTCCGCCTCCTGCACCTCCTCCTTGGGAATCAGCGCATGGCACATAAAATTCGGCTCCGAACGTTGGATCGCGCCCTTCTTGATACAGCGCTTGATCAGCGTATAGGTGGTGTTCATATTCCAACCGACCTCTTCCTTTAATATATCGGAAATGTGCTTGGCCGTGGAATCTCCCTCCCGCCAGAGTACATCCATCACTTTCAGCTCCGAATCAAATAATTTTATTGTCATATCCGCGGCTCCTTTCACACTACTGCAGTAGTTTTTCTTTTATACTACCACAGTAGTGTAGAACTGTCAAGCAAAAGTTTCGGGGTCTATTTTTTTACGAGAACAAAAAGAAACCCGGAGAACTTGAAAGCCCCGGGTTTCTGAAATTGTTATATAGAATTTTACTGCGCTGCCTGCCTCTTATCCAGCTCCGCACGGATCTCCGGATATTTTTTGTCCAGATCGTAGGGAATCAGGACAACCACGCACAGGATTGTTGCAATGAGTGAAAGTCCGCCGAATGCGAAATTGATCGCAGTGCAGGCTTTCGGGAACTGCTCCGCCATGTTCTGCCCTGCCGCCATGGCTGCATCCATAGCCGATGCGTCGTAAGCGCCCCACACAAGCAGCGCGGAGATCAGCGCCGATGCAGATGCAGACGCCAGCTTGTTCAAAAATCCGGTGATGGCATTCTGCGTACCGCCCATGTTTTTCCCGAATTTGTATTCCGTATAGTCAAATACATCCGGAAGCATGGAGAAGAACATGGACTGGCGGAAGCCAAAACCAAAACCGATCAGCGCCAATGCACATGTAGCGACAGTGACATTGGAGGTCAAAAAGAGGATCAGATAACCCACACAGTCCACAATAGCGCCGAACTGCATCAGTTTCACCTTATGGATGCCCCTCCCGTTCAATGCGGCAGCGAGGATCATCGTCGGGATCGCGCAGATTGTCAGCAGGGACAGGGCGATGGACATCGCGCTCTCATTTCCGATAATATATTTATAATAGTACTGCATTGCGCCATACATGCCAAGATAACCTACGAACAGGCAGTAGCACAGCCCCAGAATCATGATGAAATATTTGCTCTTAAATACATGTCCCATATCTTCCATGAACGAAGATTTCTGTGCCGCCGTTGTGGGTGGATTGATCTCCACGATGCTGAACACGCAGATACAGAAAATAGCAACCACCATGAGCCCCAGCACGATATTGGTATTCCGGTAGCCCGCTGCCAGCGCCGCGCCGGTAGCATCCTTTGAGCCTGAGAAATAATAAACCAAAGGCAATGTGAACAGGGACGATGTCAAAGAACCCAGGTTCGAGAATACGGTACGGGAGGTTGCGATTTTTGTACGCTCGGACGGCTCCTCGGATAATGCGGAGACGATCGGAGCCATGGGGATGTTCACCAGCGTATAGCCAAAGGAGAAAATAACGTAGGTGATATAAGCCCATGCCAGTTTTGCGCCTGCGCTCCATCCGGTGGGAACGGAAAATACAAGGACCATGCCCACTGCCAATACCGGCGCGCCGAACAGCATCCACGGGCGGTATCGACCCATTTTGGTATCTGTGCGGTCGATCATCACCCCGACCATATAATCTGTAAACGCATCAATAAATTTTGTGACAACAAACATAAACCCGACTGCTCCGGCTTCCAGCCCCGCGCAGTTCGTATAGTAGAACAATAAATACGTATTGGCAAGCAGATACGCCAGGTTGCAGGCATAATCGCTGATCCCGAAACCAATGCGCTGTCTCCATTTAAATTTCGTCGTTTTATAATAAGATGGTTCGTGTTTTAAAATCTGCATAAAATCTCCTCCTCATAAAATGCTTCGCATTTGCCTTTCTACTTTTTACAATGTAGCGCCCCCTCACATTTGTTCGGCGGCATTTCGTAGAAAGGCATTTTGAGAAATGCTTCGCATTTGCCTTTCTACTCATTCATCTTTTTTAATACATAGTCTGCCTGTTCTTTGGTCATCATGGGGGTGCCGAGGAATGGTTCTGTCACTTTGTAATACGGAAGCGGCACGCACAGGCAGCACCATTCAAATGTCTCCTGGTTCATCATGTTTTCCACCTGCGGCGGCAGATCCGCCTTTAGAATCTCATGGTATTTCTCACTGGCGATGAACCATGCAAGCGGCGTCATTTCCGTATAGATAAACGGCCTGTCGCCCCCGGTCACCATCAGCAGTTCCCGGTAGAGGATGTCCGCGCAGGAAGTCCCGATACACAATTCATACCCTCCGTCCTCCACGATCCATTTATCCTGGGAAACAGAGAAAAATTCAAATGCCTTCCGATCCAGAGCCAGCACGGCCTCCCGGCTTTCCCCGGCCTCCAGGGAAACCTTGCTAAATGCTTTCAGTTCTTTCACCGGATGATCCGTAATGGAATCGGGATAAGCCACATAAAGCTGGATGACCTGGCTTCCCGCACGTGTCCCTGTA
This sequence comes from Faecalicatena sp., assembly GCA_009774255.1. Lineage (GTDB taxonomy): Bacteria > Bacillota > Clostridia > Lachnospirales > Lachnospiraceae > Schaedlerella. Next base: position 5,151 of record VSNK01000148.1, on the reverse strand, counting down.
TTTTTTACCGGAATCCGGATCTCCACGGTCTCCTCCGGCGTGATATTGCGCTTTGACAGCAACGGTTTCCCAATCTCAAAACTGGTATAGCTCAACCCATGGCCGAACGGATAAAGCACCGGAAGTTTCCGTTTTTCGTACCAGCGGTAGCCTACATAGATTCCTTCTCCGTACATGACGTCCGGCATATCCTTACAGCCCCGGCAGAAATTCAGGTAGGCCGGGGTATGCTCCTCACAGACAGGCCAGGTTTCCGCTAGACGTCCCCCGGGCTCTGCATTTCCAAACAGGATGTTCACGGTCGCAGGCGCAACCGCTTCCCCTCCAAGGCTGTTGTATACCACTGCCGATACCTTGTCCTCCCAGCGCGAGATGTCCAGGACGCTTCCGCAGGATAAGACCAGAACGATCTTGTCCGTCACTTTCACAAGTTCATCCAGAAGTTCCTTCTGCCCCTGTGGGAGCTGTATATCCGCCCGGTCATACCCTTCTGACTCATAGCAGTACCCAAGCCCTGCAAATACCACTACCTTGTCCGCCGCCTTAGACGCCTCCACAGCCTCCTTGATCAGTTCCGGCACAGCAGGCTCTGCGGGCGGGAAATCATGGATGAGCTGATAGCCGGGAACATAATTTACATCCGGCACGATCTCCTTCACCGCGTCCAGATATGTATCGATACGGTAACCGTTCATGTGCCCGGAACCGCCGCCCATATAGGACGGGTCTTCCGCCAGTTTTCCGACCAGAAGCAGGTTCGTCTGCGTTTTTTCCAGAGGAAGGATGCCGTCATTTTTCAAAAGCACGATACATTTCTCCGCCGCAATCCGCGCCTGCTCATGAAGTTCTTCCATATCCGCCTCTACAGGCGTGGTGGCATATAACTGTTCCACAAGGTCAAATACACGTTCCAAACCCGCATCGATCGTTTCTTCCTTCACCCGTCCTGCCTTCACGGCCTCGAAAAGTTCCTGAGAATGGATCGCCACCGGCGCCAGCTCGATATCCATCATGCCGCAGTTGTGCCCCTCTGCTTTATTGTGGTGGATAGCTGCAAAATCCGAGACGACCACGCCGTCATACCCCAGGTCTTTCCGCAGCAGGTCACAGATATGCTGGTTGGAATTGACCCATTCCCCGTTGACCTGATTGTAGGAGGACATGACGGAAAGGGGCTTCCCTTTTGCCATGGCAATCTCAAACGCCCGCAGATACACTTCCCGCAAAGCCCTCTCCGAAACTACGGAGTTGGTGGTCATGCGCTCAAACTCCTGGTTGTTACAGATAAAATGCTTCAGCGTGGCAGCCACTTTGCCGTTCTGCAGCCCCTGGATGTAGGAGCCCGCCATCTCCCCGGCCACCACCGGGTCTTCGGAAAAATA
>VSNK01000148.1:0-3759 GCA_009774255.1 Faecalicatena sp. | reverse complement strand
TTTATAGGACGTCATGAGGCTTTTTGGTTTCGCTTCCTTTACCGCGATCTCAAATCCGGTCAGATAAATTTCCCGCAGCGTCCGCTCATCCACCACGGAATCGCTTGCCATCCGTCTGAGTTCCTGGGAGTTTACCGCAAAATGTCTCGGACAGGCTGCCACGCCGTTTTCCTGAATCCCTCTGATATAGCCTGCCGCCATCTTTCCCGCCAGATACGGATCCTCGGAAAAATACTCAAAATTCCTTCCGCACAGAGGACTCCTCTTGATATTCACGCCCGGGCGGAACAGCCAGTTGACCAATGTAGGATTGGCCCGGCACTCCTGCGCAAAATACGCCCCCGTATCATAGGCAAGCTCTTCGTCCCAGCTCATTGCTAGGCAGGCGTCCGACGGAAACGCCACGGGATGGTATTCCCCGTCCCCTTGCACAGGCCTTCCTGAACGGAAATAGTCCGCCCCGCCCCGGGGATTGTCCTGGGGGACGCTGCCGTCCAGCCCGAGCCGCGGCACACGCCCGAAGCTTCCGTCCGCCTGCGCACACAGCGAACACTTTTCCTCCAAAGTGAGCTGCGCAAGGATTTCTCTTGATTTTTCACTCATAAAATCACCTCTCCTGTTTTTAGAGCACTCCCGCCCAAAATCCGTCGCCTCTGTCCGGCAGCCCTTGTTCCTGCCATGGGCAACTATGGTTTTGGGCAGCGCTCCTTTTCGGTAAACTAAATATACTGTACATCCTGCCGCAAAACAATTGGCATGTTTATACAGTTTTATTGACAATTTTTGACCTCCACGGTACAATGAAAACGGAACTTAAAACTGGCCTCCCGAAATTCAGGGGCGCTGATGAAAAAAAAATCTGCAGAGTCAACCATCCATGCATGATCATCTGGCTCGTTGTTTTGCTGGGACAAAAATACGGAGGCTGTTATGGAAAATTTTGATATGATTGTAGAGCACTTAGAGGAATACAATGAAGATGAGTTATTTTACAAAAAATATTACGAACTGCAGGACGATCCGGAAAAACTCGACAGGTTTATCGAGGACTTCGGCATGGAGAAGATAAAAGAACGCAGCCTGATCGTGCCCCATCTGCAGATTTACCCGATTGAAAACAACATGCCTTATGAGAATATCTCCATTCCCGAACAGCGCATGTTTAACGATAAAATGAGCGGCCGGGATGCGTTCTTATGCAAACACAACCGGTATTCCCCGGTGTATCTGCACACCCACAATTATTTTGAACTGTTTTACGTCATGACCGGACAGTGCCGCCAGACGATCAGCAATGAAGACATGACCCTGAACGCCGGGGAACTGTGCTTCATCGCGCCTTATACCCTGCATTCCCTGGAAGTATTTGACGACAGCATCATTATCAATATCCTGATCCGCATCTCTACATTTGACGATATTTTCTTTAATCTGCTGCGAAGCAAAAATATACTCTCACTGTTTTTTATGGACAGCCTGTACGCTTCCCGTCAGATGGATTATCTGATCTTCCATGCCCACGGGGACGAGGATATTTACACGGGAATCTTATCCATGATGCTGGAACAGATGGCGGACGATGAGTATACGAACCGGATCATCTACAATCTGCTCAGCGTTTTTTTCACAAAGCTGGTGCGCAAATACGGGAAAACTGCCAGTTATTCCATGAAACACAAAAATACGGATACCCACCTGCAGGATATCATTTCCTATATTTATGACCACTACCAGTCCGTCACCCTGAACGAGCTGGCAGAACATTTCCACTTTACCACCGCTTACTGCTCCCGGCTGATCAAAAGTCAGACCGGACGGAATTTCAAAGACCTGCTGAAAGATATCCGCCTGCGCAAGGCACAGAACATGCTGCTTACCACGAACGCCAAAATCTCCGACATCAGCAGCCATCTGGGATATGAAAATAAAGAAAGCTTCAACCGCCTGTTCAAACAGCATTACGGCATTTCGCCGGGCGCTTACAGGGAAAATGCAGCCAGCGCAAAGATGCATGCCTGAATCGTTCCTATGATATCCTATCAATAGGAGCATTAAGGGCCGGGAGCCGCCAGCCATCTACAAAAGTGTATTTCCATGCATCGGTTGCTGATGTCCGTTGAGCCAGTAGCTGTAGCAAATCTGCCCATCAGATTTTACAAGTATCTGGCTCTATTTTTTTCTACAACTCCTAAAGTCTGCTGGCATTGGGATAATTATCAGAAGTTATTTTCAACACTCCTCATTAAAAAATCAATAATTCTATCCACTTTCATTTTAGAATAAACGCAAGAAAAAAGTAAAGTTATTTTGATTCATCAAAATAGCTTTACTTTTTTCTCGATCTATTAACAGTTATCAAAATGTTTGAAGCAAACTACATAAACCATATGGCTTAACAAAAAAATAACTATGGCAATCATGCATCCTACCATATCCGCCTTACAAATAGCAGAATACAATGCAAGGACAATAAAACCTATATTGGTAAAATCAGACACAAGAGTATATGCCTTTCCGTTAATGAGTATGTTCCGTTCATCCTCATCCATAATTTTTATACGTCCATTTTTATGGACAAAATGTTCGAACAAAAAAGTTACAATGCCATAGGCTATCAGTGCCGAGCCGGCAGAAACAATAAATGCGGCTGAACATCCTTTTACAAGGCTAAAGGGTAAGAGCAAAATACCAATACCTATAAATAAACACGCAAAAATCTTTTTACTTTTCCTCATGTCATTCCTCCTCAAAATCAAATAATTCCTCAATCTTTAATCCGAATATCTTAGCTAACTTATGAGCCAATAGCACAGACGGATTATACTGACCTTTTTCCAAAGAAATAATGGTTCTTGATGAAACTTGAACTAAATCCGCAAGCTGCTGTTGGGTAAGCTGCTTCTTCATTCGGTATTCTCTTACTTTGTTTCTCAATAATGCAGGTACTTCTTTTTTCAAATTTCCCTCCTTTGATGAAATAAACTTCACATGAACTTTATTTCATATTAGCACTCAGATACAAATATGTCAATAACAACCGTGTACAAAATGAAAGTGGAATGCTTAAAAAACAGGAAGATGGCAGTAAAATTCTTGAAATGGTATTCAACACAACCCAGGCGGAGCAATTTGTTCAGCTCCCCTGTTTTTCATGACATGCCCCGGCAAAAAAAAGAAGCATGAGCCAGTCTTTTCGCCCATGCTTCTTTCCATGCCTGTTCAGAAGTCTTTTCACCCACGTTTCTTTCTATCCCTGTCCGTAACTTTTTCAGACTGCCGCTGAGATAGACCAAAAGAGAATCCCAGTTCCTGATAGCTATCCTTCCTAGCCCTCCCATTTATATCGCAGCTTATAATTACAATAGGTTCTATAATCTAAATATTTTTCTTTTTGCAGTCTGCCTATCACAATATATGGCATTACATTCTGAGATTCGGCATATCTATAAATTGCGTCAATAGAAAAATCTCCTCTTTGTATAAACATTTTATAACTTTCCGGTGATAAAAGCATATTACTGGCAAAAAGGTCAGCGGCCAGTTCCTTATCACAATCACTGCCATCGTCTATAAAATTCAATTTTTTTCCTATATCGCCATTCACAATATGACCTATCTCATGAAATAAAGAAAACCAGAAAATATCTGCAAATGCTCCTCTTATCGTTAAAACCATCTGATATATTCCGTCGTTTTTTTGAGAAATATATCCTTGTACAGGTGCGACCCTAATATTTCTTACACACGAGAAATCTTTTC
>VSNK01000147.1 GCA_009774255.1 Faecalicatena sp. | reverse complement strand
TACAGATACTCATTCCACCTGCCTGGCCGCCCTGCTCCTGAGTCTCCCCCGGGCGGACCACACCTGCCCCCAGCGTACCGCAGGCCGCGTCCAGCCCTCCGGCCGCTACCGGGATACCTGCCGGCAGGCCGCTTTCTTTTGATGCCCGGTCAGTCACGGTTCCGATGATGGCATGGCTTGGATAAATATCCGGCAGCAGGGACATCGGGATCTTAAGAGCCTCACACAGCCCTGCGTCCCATGCTCCGGCACGCATATCGAAGCAGTGCAGGCCGTAACCCTGGGAAATGTCCTGGGTCATATTGCCGGTCAGCCTGTACGCGATGTAGCTGTTGGACTGAAGGATCTTGTATGTACGGCGGTATACCTCCGGCATATTTTTCCGATACCAGAGGATCTTTGCCGTGGTATAGGATGGCTGAAGCGAGTTGCCTGCTACCTGGAAAATCCGATCCGCACCGATCCTGTCATTAATTTCGTCACAGATATCCTGAGCTCTCGTGTCCATCCAGATGGGGGTTTTTGCCAGCACATTTCCTGCCTGGTCCACCGGGATTGCCGACCAGCTCTGCCCGTCGATCCCGATCCCCGCAATCGCCGACAGGTCCGCTCCGCCTGCTTCCATTTTCCGAACGGCCGTGCACACGCCCCGCCACCAGTCCTGCGGATCCTGCTCCGCCCAGCCCGGATGTGGATATTCAACCGGATATTCTTCGCTGGCAGAAGCAATCACTTCTCCGTCCCGGTCAAATATGGCAGCCTTGCAGGCGCTTGTTCCAATATCAATTCCTAACAAATATGGTTTCATCGAATCCCCCTTTCTCACTCCTGTTCACAGCGTCCGGATAAATCAGCCGCCTGGAACCAGTCGTTACATATCACAATCCGGGCAGCGGCAGACGGATCTCCCTTCCACAAAGCTGGTTGCCAGCCTGACCGTCTCAAATTCCGCCGCTTCTTTTTCCTCCAGCCTTTTCAGCATCAGCTCCGCAGCGCGCCTTCCCAGCTCCTTCGTGGGCTGGGTCACGATACTCAGCCTGGGAATACATGCCCTGGCAAATTCGATATTGTCAAAGCCGATCACAGACATTTCCTCCGGGATTCGGACACCCAATTCATTCAACTCGATCATCGCCCCCAGCGTCATTTCATAGTTGGAAATAAATACCGCTGTCATATCGGGATTGCGCCTGGCAAGCTCCTTGATCCCCCGGCTCCCTCCGCGGATGGTATAGTCTCCCCGGACGATCAGAGACTCCTCCGCCGTGATCCCCGCTTTCTCAAGCGCGTGGCAGTATCCCTGAAACCGTTCCTCCGCCGTATAGACCTCCTCTGCCCCGGCGATCATGCCGATCTTCCGGTGGCCCGCGTCAAGGAGCCTCCGAATCGCATCCGCTGCCGCCCCCCGGTTGTCCACCAGCACGGCATCACAGCGGACGTTTTGCAGCCGCCGGTCAATCATCACAATGGGTTTCCCGGCGTCCATGATCTCCCGCAGGCCGGAGCCGCTTTTTCCCGTAGGAATGATGATCATACCGTCTACCCTGCGGCGTTTCAAAAATTCAATGGCTTCCTCTTCCCGTTTTTCATCCGTACGGCAGTCACAGATCATAGCCGCATATCCCTGCCCCCGGAGCACATCCTCCAGCTCGGTGATAATCTCCGCAAAGAAAATGTTGTTCAGCTCCGGAAGGATGATACCGATCATCTTTGTCCGGTTGGTTTTCAGCCCCCGGGCCACCTCATTTACTTCAAAATTCAGTTTTTCAATGGCCTCTTCAATTTTGATCCGGTTCTTCTCCCGTACGTTCCCGCCGTTTAAGTAGGAGGAGATCGTCGCCAGCCCGAGGCCGGTTTCCCTTGCTATGTCCTTAATCGTCGCCGCCATATCCGTTGGTCAATCTGCCTTCCCGTCGCATCCGCATACCTTCATGCGTTCCATCACAAGCGTCTTGACAGCCTCCATCCCGACAACACCCAGCTTCTTAGGGTCAAAGGTATCCGGCTTTTCTTCGATCAGCTTCTTGCCTGCATCGGTATAGGCTGCCCGCAGCTCGGTGGCAAAGTTCACCTTGCAGATTCCCCGGCGTACACACTCCCGAACCTCATCGTCACTCAGGCCGGAGGCACCATGAAGCACCAGCGGTATGGAAACAACTTTCCGGATCTCCGATACCCGCTCCTTATCCAGCACCGGCGTTCCCTTATAAAATCCATGGGCCGTCCCGATGGCCACCGCGAGGGAGGTCACTCCGGTTCGTTCTACAAACTCCTTCGCCTCCATGGGATCCGTGTTCGTATCGGCATCCGCCTCCAGATCGTCCTCCTTGCCGCCTACCTTGCCCAGCTCGGCTTCCACCGGAATCCCGCATGCCCTTGCCACGTCCGCCACCTGTTTGCTGACGGCAATGTTCCCCTCCAGATCTTCATGAGAGCCGTCGATCATGACGGAAGTATACCCCGCCTTGAGCGCCTGAACTGCCAGTTCAAAGCTGCTGCCGTGATCCAGGTGAAGGCATACCGGAACAGACGCTTTTTTCGCCTCTGCGGCTACGATCGCGTAATAGGTCTCCAGCGTCCCGTACTTGATAGTAGAAGGGGTGGTCTGCAGCATAACCGGAGCATGAAGCTCCTCCGCGGCAGCGATCACCGCTTTCACCATCTCCATATTCTCCACATTGAACGCGCCCACCGCATAACCGCCCTTCTGCGCGTCCGCCAGCATTTTTTCTGATGTTACTAATGGCATTTTGATCTCCTCCTTTTCAAAAACCGAAACGTTTCGGTTTTTTTATTAATTTCATCGTACTATACTTCCGTAAAAATGTCAAGAACAAATATTACATTTTGAAATGCACTTCAACCCACTCGTTATTGTTCACGGTGCCTTGCCCCCCGCTGCAAGGCAGCCGTCCAATAAAACTGCAGGCTCCGTCATCCGGCCCCTCACCGTCAGGCGGCTTTTCAGTGGGCTGGATCTTAACCTCTCAAATCCAACCGCATCCTCGAAACCTTATCCCGAAATGCGTCTGACGAATATCCCTGCCAATACTGCCGCCGCGCACACACATAAATTCCGCACCCGCTGCTTCTCATAGGGCGTATACTCCGCGATTCTCAAAATTCTCTGCCGAAACTCCCTGTATTCCTTTTCCCCCGCAAATGCGGCCGTTCCCCCAAAGGTTTCTTCCTGCAGCATTTGGATTGCTCCAATGAGTAGCTTTCCATATTCGCAGGCTTCCATACTTCCCTCCTGAATGGTCACCTGATCACAGATATCTTCCAGATCCTTCCGCAGTTCTCCCATACATATACTCAGGAAAAAATTCGGCCAAAGCAGGACTCTGATCACGTCCCAAAGCAGATAGCACCACAGATGCCCCAGCCGGATATGCGTTTTTTCATGGAGCAGGATCATCTTCAGTTCCCCTGTCCCCATATGCCCGGCCATAACTTTTGGAACAATGATCTCCGGATAAAACAGCCCGGCCGCAAATGGCGTAACCGCCATCTCACTGACCAGAACATCCTGACCGCAGATACATCGCTTTTCCATATTCCGCAGCATCACATGGAGTCTCCTGCGTTTTCGAAAAATGATTCCCGCATTGACAGCCGCACACAGCATATAGCCATATCTGACCGGCGGACATACCATGCAGAGGTCATTCCACCACATAAACAGCCTCCACATCCAGGGACTTTCATAGAACAGATTCAGCTTCCCCAAAAACGGAACTACAAGAAATATTCCCCACACTATTCCTTTTAAAAAAGCCTTCCTTCTTAATATGCTCCCACGTAAAATAAGAACCCCGGCCAGTATAGGAAATGAGAGTAAGGTACATCGTCCCAGCTGTATGGAAAAATAAACGGTAAGATCATCCAGCAGATTCAGGAAACGCAGCAAACTCCACCACATGTTCCAGATCATTTCGTCCCTTTCCGCCTGCTCTTCTCCAGAATTTCCTCCAACTCACTGATCTGTTCGTCCGTCAATGAAATACTCTGAATCAGAGACGCAAGCGCACCGGACGGATTTCCTGAAAAATAACTGTCCGCAAATTTCCTGCTCTTTCTCCTAAGACATTCCTCTTTTGATTTCAATACCGAATAGTGATACACTCTGGAATCCTTCTCGTCCACCGTATGGCTTAAAATTCCTTTCTGGCACAGCCGATTCATCAGTACACGGATCATCTTTGGTGTCATATCCAACTTTCCCTCCAGCCTGCGGATCACTGCCGATGATGTCAGCGGCCCATCACTTTCCCAAAACACTTCCATGATCAGCCATTCGCTCTCACTCGGTGTTGCATCTTCATTTCCCATACAATCACTCCTTTCTACACGTCAGATCAATCGGACGAGAACATAACCAACTTTCCTTGGAACCCTTTCCGAACAGTGTTTTTCTTGTTACACTATATCTATCAGATAACACCCGTTTATTATTAACACCTGTTTTCTATTTTATCAATTTTTCTTCTTTTTTGTACACACAAAAAACTGTCGGAAAATACTGTATTTCCTCCGATATATCCTGCAAATTTACAGCTTGCAATTCTATACCGGATGGAAATGATATTTCCGACAGTTCCCTTTATGCATAAATACTATTTTTCATTAAGTAAACCTTATTTTTAAAACGTCTTATAAAATTCCAAACTCCTCCATCGCCTTTTTCAGCACTTCTCTGTGCTGCGGCTCGATCTCGGTCAGCGGTCCTCTCAGCGGCCCGCACTCCTTGCCCATCAGGTTCATGGCCGCCTTCACCGGGATCGGATTCACCTCACAGAATAGTGCATCGCAGAGAGGAAGCGCATCTAACTGCATCTTACAACTTCCCTGGATATCACCGTCAAAGAACTTATAGATCATATCATGCACATACTTCGGCGCCACATTCGACAAGACGGAGATCACTCCAAGTCCGCCCAGCGACAGCAGAGGAACAATCTGGTCGTCATTGCCGGAATAGAGATCAATATTACCGTCACACAGATGCATGATCTTCGCCACATTGCCGATATTGCCGGAAGCTTCCTTGATCCCTACAATATATTCTACATTCTTCACCAGATGTGCCGCAGTCTCCGGCTGGATCGCGCACCCGGTACGGCTGGGTACGTTATAGAGGATGGCCGGAATTTTCGCCTCATTCGCAATCCTTGTATAGTGGGCGATCAATCCGTTCTGGGTTGCCTTATTATAATACGGTGTCACAAGAAGCAGTCCTTCCGCCCCTGCCGCTGCCGCTTCTTTGGAAAGCTGCACTGCCGTAGCGGTACTGTTGGAGCCTGTTCCCGCAATGACAGGAATCCGATGATTCACACGCTCAATCGCAAACCGGATCACATCCATATGCTCCTGCTCACTTAAGGTTGCGGACTCTCCTGTGGTGCCGCAGATAATGATCGAGTCTGTCTCCCCGGCAATCTGCTCCTCCAGAATCTCATCCAGTTTATCATAGTTCACTTCCAAATTTTCCTTCATTGGTGTAATGATCGCAACACCTGCGCCCTTAAAAATTGCCACTGCTTTTTCCTCCTTATCTTTTTGACGAAAAAAGAAACGGCAAGATGCGCCGTCCCCAAAAATATACAACCATGTATATCAGATAGCACTCCATCCTGCGATGACAGTCATGTCGTTGTTCACGCCATGCCCAAGCAATATGACTTCAGGTATCATACCCTTTCGGCATCTTTTCCTTTCCGCTGCCTTCCCCTGCCCCTGTGCATCCGACAGCATACTGATAAAAAATGCGACCTCTATCTCGTTTCCATTTCTTCCATTTCTATTTTTATTTAGAATAACACCGATATCCACTATTGTCAACGAATTATTCTAATTTCTTATAGCCATATCCCCTCAATTTTTTCTATCAACAGTTTTTCTTTTATCCGTTCCTGACTTGACAATTATAATGAAAAAGCTCCTGCCCATCCGGACAAATATTTTAAAGTTCTGAATAAATTTAAAATGGATGTACAGCCCGGGATCATTATATGTCTGAGTGATGAACTGCTGCCATTCAACCGCGGGGCATGGTATTTTCCGGCGGCTGCGCTGTAGGGCGTTATCCCGCAGCCACTGGATGAATAAAAAGGGAAGATCACAGCTTTTTCCGTGATATCATGGCCTGGTCAAGCGCACGGAGATCTTCGTCTGGAATCTCATAGACCCCATCCTCCGTCTTATGGATATGTACCGTAATATTCTCTGTCTCACCGTAGGTCAGGCCGGCCTCCAGTTCCTCTGTCAGCACCTCATAATAAGTCTGGTATATGTGATCCTGGATCTCCTCGTCAGAGGGCATTTCCTCTCCCTCCATCACATGATTCGAAATCTCCGCCGCGTATTCCTCGGCTTTTTTCTGAAATTCCTCGTAAGTATTGTCAAAGAGCAGGATCGGCTCCACAGAAATATCAACGGTATACCCGTCCTCTTCCTCCACCGCTTCCCCCACCGTATATTTTACCTGTTTGACCGTTTTTTCGAACAGGGAGCGATAGCTTTCCTCCAACTCCTCAGAAAGCTCTGCCGTTTGAAATTCATGCATCGTGGCATCCAGATTGTTTTGAAAGATCGCATCGGCATCTTCCTGCGCCGCTCCTGTAAGCTCCATATAATCCTCCGTCTCATTCCGGTAAGAGACATCCAGGAGCGCCTGCATATAGGTGCATGCGTCAAATTTTGTACAACCGCCCAGAAGAACCATCATAACAGCCATCGGGGCAGCCGCCCGTGTCCAGCTTTTTTTCAGCCTGCTCATAATGCTCATAAGCTTGTCCTCCTTTTTTCATGATCGATCATGTGCCTCACTCTAGCACATTTTATTCATGAAAAAAGAAGAAAACCGTCAGGTGATTTCGACATCGGAAGGAGCCTGTATCTACCCTGCCGCTATTTCTCATCCCTCCGCTGTTCCTGCTCTACCTTTTCCCGTATCTCCTGGCTGATATGGGATGAATATACCGGCACAAAAATCTCTTCCTTCAGCCCCACCTCTTCCGTCCGTTTCCCGCGCAGCCGTCCGTTTTCATAGCGCGAAAGGATCCACTCGTACAGCTTTCCAAAGTCAAATTTGATGGAGGCCACCACCGTGTCAGGATGCTCCCGGGTCGGATTGCTGGAAAATCCGATCACCTTTGCCCCCTGATCTCTGGCCGCCTCAATACAGCCCAGGCCCGCCTCATTGGAATATACAAACAAAATCTCCGCCCCGCTGTCTATCATCTGCTCCGCCATTTTTCTGCCCAGGCTCCGGTCTGTCCAGCTATTGGTATATGCCCTCAGAAATGCTGCCTCTTCTATCCCGCGTTCTCTCAGGATTTCTCGAACCTTTTCTTCATATACATCCAGCAGATGCTCCATCCCTTCATTTGGATAGCCGGCGATCATGCCCGCGGTTCCTGTCTCCATGATATTTCCTGTAATCACGGCGGCCATATAGCTCGCCTCATACTCCCTGGGCCTGACCGCGGCTACGTTTTCATAATCAGCCCGAATGCCATTGATGATACAGAAAAATGTGTCCGGATATTGTCCGGCCATCGTATTCACCGGATCCGTAAACTGCTCTCCTGAGGCCAGCACAAGGTCATATCCCTTCTCCCCATATTCCACCAGCAACTGCTCGGACTCCGAATCCTTCACATTATTCATAAGCTCTATCCCGATCTGAAATTTCTTTTCGCAATAAGCAATCCCTGCCAAATTCGTATCATTCCAGCTCAGATCACCGGCCGCTCCGGGAAGCAGAACCGCAATTTTACATGCTTCCAATGCTTTCGGCCTGTTATTGTGCACCGCGCAGCCCCAGAGCAGCAGCATAAAGACTCCCGCCAGCACAACCCTGCCATATCTTTTCATCAAGTCTGCCCTCGCCTTCTGAAAATCATTCATACTGTGCATCCATTTGCAAAAAACATTTCCTTAAAAAACCCGGCAGCCACTGCCGCCGGGTCAATCTCCGTTGCCTTTTCGCTCTCATATATTATACTCACAGCCAATGAAATCTGCCGCTCAATATCCTTTTTTAATCTGTGATCTCCGCGCAGGGTTTTCGATGGATAAAACGTCCGGCGCCCTTTTCCCCGATGAACTGATTCTCCTTTACGAGTACATTTCCTCTCTGCATAACCAGACGAAGCTCTCCCTGAATCTCCATGCCCTCATAAGAAGTATAATCCACCGCCCCATGCATCCGGCTGTGTGTCAGAACTCCTCCGGCCTTTGGATCCAGAAGCACAAGATCCGCGTCTGCCCCCGGCTGGATCGCGCCTTTTTCCGGATACAGGCCATAGATCTTACAGGGCTTTGTGCAGAGCGTCTCCACCAGGCGGTGCATAGTGATCCTTCCCTTGGCCACGCCCTCGGAATACAGAAGCATCAGACGCTCCTCCACACCCGGAGCTCCGTTGGGGCATGCGGTAAAGTCATCCTTGCCCATCTGCTTTTCTTTTCCGTAATTAAACGGACAATGGTCTGTCGCAACAACCTGGATGCTTCCGTCCGCCAGCCCTTCCCACAGCGCGTCACAGTCTTCCTGGGTACGGAGCGGAGGAGACATGATATACTTTAAGCCGTCCTCTCTTGTATAGCATTCCTCTGTCAGAAGCAGATACTGCGGGCAGGTTTCCACGAAGATATTCTTCTGTCCCTGTCTCCTTGCTTCCCGGACAGCCTCCAGACTTTCTTTACAGGATAGATGTACGATATAGACCGGAGCGTCATCCGCCATTCTCGCAAGCTTCAATACACGCTCTACCGCTTCCGCTTCCGCCAGGTTCGGCCGGCTCTTCGCATGCCAGATAGGAGCGGTCTTTCCCTCGCTTTTATGCTTCTGCTTCAGGAATTCGACCACATCATGGTTCTCACAGTGAAATGCGGTAATTCCGTTGATCTCTTTCATTTTCTGCAGGATCTGCAGGACATCCGCGTCATTCAGTTTGAAGCCATAAGTCAGATACGCCTTGACGCTGGGGATCCCGTCTTTCGCCATTGTTTCCAATTCCTCCAGGATCTCGGCGTTCACATGCTGCGCCGTTCCGTGGAAGCCATAGTCGATGACTGCCTTTCCCTCCGCCAGCTTCCGGTACACGTCAAACTGATAATGCAGAGGGATCCCCGCCGGCCCGAAGGCCATATGGTCTACAATGGATGTGGTTCCGCCGCAGACTGCAGCCACGGTCCCGTCATAAAAATCATCTACCGCTCTGGAAATCCCTACATCCAGATCCATATGGGTATGTACATCCACGGCACCTGGAAGCACATAGCAGCCGTCCGCTTCAATAACCTCTGCGTCCGCATCCGAAAGTTCCTTTCCAATGCACACGATCTTCTCGTCCTCGATCAGGATATCCGCCTGATAGTCCTCTGTCTCCGTAAAAATCCTGCCGTTTTTCACTATTTTCTTCATTTTAATTATTTCCTTTCCTATCTGCTTTATCTGATGACTCAGGCAATCTTTTTCACTTTCAGGTAAATATAGTATACCAGTCCGGCTCCGATACTTCCGATCACATATGCGTTGTCGAACAGTACATGCATGGCAGGAACATATTTTCCAAGAAGGACCAGAATCATAGATGCTATAAAGATCACGATGATCGCCATATTCCAGCCCTGCTTATAATAATACTTTCCGCCGTCCTCTCTGTACAGGTCTACCATATCGACCTCTGTCTTGTGCTCGAACAGGTATGCCACCAGATACAGTCCGGAAATCGGTCCCAGCAGCGCGCCCAGCAGTCCGCACACATTATAGATCAGGTCATAAGCGCTTGCCAGGGCATTCCATGGCTGCGCGAACAATGCCAGTACTGCCGCAATGATCGCTGCATGCCGGTATGTGATCTTCTTCGCGAACAAAGTGGAAATCACGTTGGTCGGCGGCACCAGGTTCGCCGCAACATTGGTTGTCAATACCGCCATGATGATGAATACGGAAAAGATCACCACGATCAGCGGGTTTCCAAATTTTCCTACCAGGACAGCCGGTTCCCAGATAGCCTCATGGAATGCAAAGGACGCACCTGCCGTACCGCAGATTCCAACGAAGGCAATAAATGCCGTCATGATCGGCGCACCTGCAACCTGTCCGATCACCTGTGCTTTCTGTGTCTTGCAGTTCCTTGTAAAGTCTGCCATTGACAACGCGATCCCGCCGTCAAATGCGATCATAGAGGACAGCGCCGGAAAGAACAGCTTCCAGAAGTCCGCCCCTTCCTGTCCCTGAATGGACGGCTCGGACATCAACTTCGCGATGCTCCAGTCCGCCGTGGAAATTCCCCATACAATTACAATAAAGCTTAACACGATCAATACCGGCGCCGCGAATTTTTCCAGCTTCTGTACCGCAGAAGAACCGGAGCCTGCAATATACACGTTCATAGCCCAGAATACCAGGAAGGAAATAAACTGCCCCGTAAAGCCAAATCCGCCCCAGGCCGGAATAAAGGTTACCAGAATCGTCTGGATCGCCTGTCCCCCGATCCATGCCTGAACGCCGAACCAGAAGCAACCAAGAATTCCACGCACCAGAGAAGGCACAACGGTTCCCTTGGAACCAAAAACCATCTTACAGAGCATCGGATAAGACACCCCGTACTTTACTCCAAAGTGGCCCAGAATAACCGCAAAGATCATAACCAGCGAATGCCCCAGAACGATCGTCACCAGCGCCTGCGCCCAGGACATTCCTGAGACGATCAGGCCGCTTGCCACCTGATATACCGCAATAGAAACCAGCATTCCGATCCACAGATTCCCCATATCCCATGCCGACCAGTGCCTGTCATCCGCACTATTTGGTTTCGTTACTTCCGTATAATTGTTTTTATGCTTTCCAATCTCATCAATCCCGGCCTGTGTCAACTCCACAATGTCACCGGTCTGCTTTTGAAACAAACTCATCGTTTTGTCCTCCTTTACACATCTCATCTCCTGTTTTGCTGCCATGTTATCCCTCGGCCCAAAGTCTAACTTTCTGATAAGATCATTGTAATGGAGAACCCCTCTTCCCGCAATGTAGTAAATCTACGATTATGTTTCAAATTATACTCACTTAATGTTCACATCGTCTGTCAAGCTGCCGCGGCCTGCTCTTTTGCGCTCTTCTCCCTATACGGAGGTATTCCGGTATTCGCTGGGTGTCATTCCGTACTTTTTCTTAAACAGGTTGCTGAAATACCGGGAATTTCCGATTCCCACTCTCTCCGAGATGGAAGTCACATTACACTCCGGTATGGTCAGGTATTCCTTTGCTTTTTCCAGACGCACATCCGTGACATACGCGGAAATATTTTTTCCGGTGTGTCGTTTAAACAGATCGCTCATATAGTTCGGAGTCACATACAGATTCTCCGCGATTTCCTTGACGCTGAGCTTTTCGCCATAGTGTGCTTCTATGTAATCTACCGCCTTTTTCACCAAAAGGTTATGGACAGGCTCAGCCGGCTTTTTTACGTCACAGGCATGCTTCTCCTCCACGCCCCTCAATATCTGCAGCAATTCCCTCGGATTAGCCGGCTTTACCAGATAGCGCAATACCCCCAGCTCAATGGCCTGCTGCGCGAACCGAAAATCGGGATATCCGCTCATGATTATGATCTCCGTATCCATATCCCTTTCTCTGAGCCGCGCGATCATATCCAGCCCGTTCATCTCCGGCATCTTGATATCCGTGATAACCGCATCCGCGTCATGGTGGGATAAGAATCCCAGCGCATCCACCGCACTTTCGAATACACCTGTTACGCTCCATCCCTCCTGCTTGTCCAGAAAATGCTTCAAACCGTTTCTGATCTTCGGTTCATCATCAATGATCACGATATCCAACTCGCTCTTTCCCCCTCCCGCATTTTTTTCCAACCGTAGGGTTGGGATTATTTCATACGGCACTTTACACTTCCCGGCATACATCCATACGGATTGTGATTGTGGTCCCCTCTCCCTTAACACTTTGAATCTCCATGGCCTGTTCCAGTCCGAAGGTCAGTTCGATTCTTCTCTGTATGTTGCGCATGCCGATATTCTCAATCTCATCCTTTCTGGAGAGCTTTTCTCTCAGAGCTTCCAGCTCTTCCTGGTTCATCCCTTCGCCGTTATCCGTCACCCGGATCAGCAGCGTCTCTTCCTCCACCCATGCTTTCATAAGGAGCATCCCCCCCTTTTTCAAGGGTTCGATCCCATGAATGACCGCATTTTCCACGAGGGGCTGCATGATCAGCTTAGGCACAAGAACATCCAGAGCCTCCTCATCCAGCTCCCATTGGTAATTCAAGCGTTCCTCCAGCCGGTTCTTCTGAATGAAAAGATAGCTTTCGATATAGCGCACTTCACTTCTAAGAGGCACCAGATGATTCTGTCCGCCGATGGCATAGCGGAGGATCTCCCCCAAGGAGACCACCACATCGCTGATATCCTGCTCGTCCCGTTCGATCAGCATCCAATTAATCGAGTCCAGTGTATTATAGAGGAAATGAGGGTTGATCTGAGCCTGCAGGGCGCGAATCTCCGCGTTTTTCTGCTCGATCTTTTTCTGATATACCTCGTAGATCAACTGGCGGATCCTTCCTACCATATAAGTAAAGGAGGTGATCAGATGTCCGATCTCATCCTTTCTCCTGCTTCGAATCTCAATATCAAAGTTCTCCTGCTCTACCTGCTTCATCGCATTTGACAATTCGCGGATAGGAGCCGTAATAGAGTAGGAGATCACCGTCACCATGACCAATGCCACAAAAACGGCAAGCATTACGATCATTGCGATGGTTCCCCGCAGCTGCGCCGCCTGGGGAAATATATCATGTACGGCAACTACAGAATATGTCTTCCAGCCGGTCAGACCATTATACTGTCCAAATACGTCATATTTTTCCTCATCCCACTCCAAAATAAAGTTCCTCTCCCCATTTTGAAATGTAGCCTCAATCTCTTCCAGCCATCTTGGCTGCACCTTCCTGCTTGTACAGAGGATCTGCCCCTTCTTATCTACGATAAAGGTATACTGGCTGATCGGCAGGCTCTGATTGTTTAAAAGAAGTCTCCTGAAGATTTCCGGATTGATCTCTATGACCACAATCCCTCTCATCGCACCTTTTTCATCCATCGGAATCGCTTTTACCAGTGTGACTGCTTCTTCCCCCTGATAGAGAGAATTCCCCATACCGAGCCAAGTCTCTCCCCCCAGATTGGATTGTGCCGTTTCAAAGCATTCCTGCAGGCGTCTCCCGTCCTGCAGCATATTATGCCCTGTAAGATAATGATAACGGATATTTCGTTCCGTGTCCAGAATAATAATGTCAGAAACCGCTTCGATAATATGTGCATAATCGGAAATCCAATCATGCAGATAGCTTTTCTCCCTGTCCTCCCGCTCTTCAAACACCCTTTTGGCTATATCCCCTTCAGCAATCCGCTGGGCCAATCTGGTCACCTCAAGTCCCCAGAAATTGATATTGATATCGATCCGGTTGATGGTATCGGCCATCTCACTCATTTTATTTTCCGTAACCATATTCAGGGCATACTCATAAGAGCAGTATCCCACGAACAGCCCCAATATGATTACGATCCCCGCAAGGATCAGCATTAGTTTTTTTCTGACAGAGATGGGATCACCTCCCCGCTATTTTTACAATCATAATTCGGAGATCTCCTGCAGAACACAATTTCTGTAGAATATCTATAGAACACAAAAAGTTCCGTCTGCACGGAACTTAAATCATAATCTCTATTCAAATGGAATGCACCTTCAAAACTACACACGAAGAATCTCTCTATCCTATCCTTACTGCTCTTCCTTTGAGCAACAACCACCTC
>VSNK01000146.1:10926-13866 GCA_009774255.1 Faecalicatena sp. | reverse complement strand
CTGTTTTGCAATAGATGAAAATTTAAATAAAGAATCTGTTTTTCGAGGAAGAACTTCATATACAAAAAATCTCAATCAAAAGGAGGAAAAAAAATGAAAAAGAAGGTTTTAGCGATGTTACTCAGCGCGGCGATGGTGATCTGTATGGCAGCATGCGGCAGCGGCGGCGGAAATGACGGTGGCAGCGATGCGGGTACCGCGGACAGCGGATCAGGTACAGAGGATACGGGGGATGCAGGAGACGCAGGCGATGCGGACAGCTCAGGCGGAGAAAGCAAAGGATATTCCTTCCAGATGATCGTCAAGAGTTTCCAGTCTACATACTGGCAGGCAGCAATCCAGGGCGTTGATCAGGCTAAAGCAGAATTCGGCGTAGAAGTAGAACCGAACGGACCGGCAAATGAGTCCGATATCGCTGACCAGGTTCAGATGCTGGACAGTGCGATTGAGAAGAAACCTGATGGAATCGCTTTGGCAGCATGTGATACGAATTCCGTAATTGACTCTCTCTCCAAGGCTCTGGAAGCAGGAATCCCTGTAGTATGTTTCGACACGGGTGTTGATGACGCTCCGGAAGGATCCGTACTTGCGACAATCGCAACAGACAACGCGGCAGCAGGCGCGGTAGCTGCTGAGAATATGTTCCCGATTATCGAAGAAAAGATTAAAGCAGCGACGGCTGACGCTAAGGTTCGTATCGGTGAAGTGAATCAGGATGCTACGGCATTGAACATTCAGCAGCGTGGAAGAGGCTTTATTGACAAGATGTTAGAGCTTTGCACGGACGCCGGCAAGAAAGTTGCGGTAGTAGGAAATGAATTCTATGTAAACGGAACAGAAGGCGCAGCATCGGAGTCAGAAGCAGAAGTGATCATCGAAGTTGGTGTTCCGGCACAGACAACCGTAGATCTGGCTTCCACGGAAGCACAGAAGATCATGTCCAAGGATGACACGATCGCGATCTTTGGTTCTAACCAGACAACAGCAGAAGGCGTTATCACAGCAAATCAGACATTGAATAAATTGGCAACAGATCCTGAAAAAGGTATCATCGGCGTAGGTTTTGACGCCGGTACACCGCAGAAGGAAGCAATCGTGAACGATCAGTTCATCGGTTCCGTAACACAGTCTCCTCTGAAGATGGGTTATGAAGCTGTGAAAGCTCTGGTTCAGATCTGTGACGGCGAGACCGTATCCGATATTCCGATGGATGGTTACTGGTACAGCAAAGACAATATGGATGCTGACGATATTGCTCCAAACCTTTATGACTAATCTTTAATAAGCAACAAGTTAAAGAGGGAAAAAGGAATCGGATTTATTCCGGTTCCTTTTTCTTGCCGGTTTATGAGCAAAAAAATACTTGACAGCAGAAGTGATTTTGTGTATTTTTTAAACAGAAAGGCTATGTGCCGCATTGCATATATGATTCGAACGGAACAATCGTTAAAGTATAAGGAACAGCAGGAGGATACCAATGCTTGAAAATGTAGAAACCATGTTTGACAACATGGATGAGATGTTGAAAAAATTAAAGAAAAAATCATATGAGGAAAATATGAAAATATTTCTTGGAAAGCATCAGCACTATTTCCAGGAAATGACGGCACTCATGGATGCCGCACAGGATAAAGAAAAAGCGGCGGGCGAGATTGCGTCAGTGCTGGGAGAACGTGTGGAGAACAGGTTCGGGAAAGGGGAAAAAAGAAAAATATCCTCCCGTCTGCAGGCAGATATTAACTTCTTTATGATCTATTATGTCTTTCCTGCTGTTCTTAAGACAGAGCACGAAGACTGCAGATTAATCGCGGATCAGATCTGTGTCGAGTGGAAGAACCGTTTTAAAAACAGCGAGATCGGGTATACGGATTACGATACGCTTTATAAATCCTTCCGGGAAAAAATATTCGGGATTTTTTGAATAAAATGTATTGAAATCCTGGTTCCTAAGAGTTATAATAATATCCGTAAAAAGAATGAATTCTTCGGGGCAGGGTGTAATTCCCAACCGGCGGTATAGTCCGCGACCCGCTTAGGAATGGCAAAAGTATTGTTTGTGCAGATTGTATGTTCCTTGTGCGGCTGAACTGGTGACTCTCAATGTAGCAGAGGATTCCGGTACCGACAGTAAAGTCTGGATGAGAGAAGAAATTTATGCCATAGAAAACGTGGATAGGATTACTCGCCCCCTGGAATTTACTTTCCAGGGTTTTTTGTTCTATAGGAAACTTCTCCGAATTTACCTGTAGAACAAGAAACATTTTTCTTATTCCATCCAGTGTAGAACATGACAGGATTTCCATGAAGATTTTCTTTCTTTTCAAAATTATTATTATTTTAAAGGAGAGAAGTAACATGAGTACACAGACAAACGTAGCAGTAAGAAAAGAATCCAGGGCAGATGTCCGCACCATCGTGCAGATCGGTATGCTGTCCGCAATCGCAATCGTATTGATGCTGTTCGAGATTCCGCTTCCATTTGCACCGGCATTTTATGAGATCGACTTCAGCGAAGTTCCTGTGATGATCGGGTGTTTTGTCATGGGTCCGGTGGCGGGAGCAGCGATCGAGCTTGTCAAGATCCTGCTGAATCTGGTAATCAACGGGACACAGACGGCGGGGGTCGGAGAAGCCGCCAATTTTGTGATTGGATGTGCATTATGCGTGCCGGCAGGAATCATCTATAAAAAGAACCATACAAGAAAAGGCGCGTTGATCGGAATGATCGTCGGGACGATTGTCATGACAGTGATGGGATGCTTTATCAATGCCTTTATTCTGCTTCCGGCTTATGGAGCCGCATTCGGAATGCCGGTCGAGGCGCTGGTGGAAATGGGAACGGCTGTGAATCCTCATATTACAAGTCTGACTTCCTTCGTCATGTTTGCGGTGGCACCGTTCAATCTGCTGAAAGGCGCACTGGTATCTTTGATCGTATTC
>VSNK01000146.1:0-10916 GCA_009774255.1 Faecalicatena sp. | reverse complement strand
ATCTTTAAGATGAAATAAAAAATCAGGGGCAGGAGCTTACAAGGAGTAAGGTTCCTGCCCCTGATTGGCTTAAAACACTATTCGATGGGTTCAAAATCCGCGGCCCCGTGTTTGCAGAGCGGGCATACAAAATCTTCGGGCAGCTCGTCGCCCTCGTAGATGTATCCGCAAACAACGCATACGAAGCCCTTCTTACCTTCTGTCTGCGGCTTTGGCTTTACATAATTCTGATAGTAAGTATAGGTCATGGTATCCACATTGGAAATCACACGAGCCTCTGTAATCGTACAGATGAACATTCCATGCGTATCAAGGTCCACATACTGCTCTACCTTTAATGACATGAAAGAATTGATATATCTTGGCAGAAATGCAAGTCCATTGTCAGAACGCAAAGGCTTGCACTGCGCAAATTTATCGGCAGCTCTCCCGCTCTGGAAACCAAAGGTCTCAAATACGCTAAAAGGAGCATCCGTAGACAGGCAGTTCAGGTTCATGATTCCGGTCTGTTTGATCACATGGTGCGAATAGTTATCCTTATTGATCGTAACAGCAACCCGGTTCGGCGTATTGGTGACCTGAGAAACCGTATTGACGATCAGGCCGTTATCCTTCTTTCCGTCGTTGGAGGTTACGACATACAGGCCGTATCCGATCTTGAACAGGGCGGTCAGATCATTCTTATCCGCAGTCTCATCCTGCTGAGCAAGATAATCGAAGCAGAGCTCTTCCGCCAGAGCCTCAAGCTGCGCGCTGCTCTCTTCATTCAGGGCGGACTTGATCTGCACGATAGTCTTGGTAAAGTTCAGCTTTTTGCAGCCTTCCAGCATTTTTTTCATAGTTTTTGCGGCCAGAGGAGCCCAGGAACCATTTTCGATCAATCCGACGGTACGGTTCTGGAAATTACGTTCTGTCAGGTGATTGATAAATTCACGCATGAACGGGAAAATCTCCGCATTGTAAGTGGTAGTGGCAAGTACCAGCTTTCCATAGCGGAATGCATCCTCAACAGCCTCCGCCATATCCTCTCTGGCAAGGTCGGTTACGACTACCTTTGGGCATCCCTTTGCGGTCAGCTTTTCAGCCAGGAGTTCTACGGCTTTCTTTGTATGTCCATAAATAGAAGTATAAGCAATCAGGATGCCCTCTGTTTCTACGGAATAAGAAGACCAGGTCTGATACAGCCCCAGATAATATCCCAGATTTTCCTTCAGTACAGGGCCATGCAGCGGGCAGATCGCCTGGATATCCAGTCCGGCTGCTTTTTTCAGAAGGTTCTGAACCTGTGTGCCATATTTCCCGACGATTCCGATATAGTAACGGCGTGCCTCGCATGCCCAGTCCTCTTCTACGTCAAGGGCGCCGAACTTACCAAATCCGTCTGCGGAGAACAGTACCTTATCATAGCTGTCATAAGTAACAATGACCTCCGGCCAGTGAACCATCGGCGCGGCAACAAAGGCAAGTTCATGCTTTCCAAGTGAAAGGGTATCTCCCTCCTTTACAACGATCTGCCTGTCCTCAAAATCCGTGCCGAAGAACTGCTTCATCATGACAAAGGCTTTCGCGGAAGCGACAACCTTGGTGTTTTTATATATCTGCATAAAGTTTGCAATATTGGCGGAATGATCCGGTTCCATATGCTGAATAATCAGATAATCCGGCTTTCGGGAGCCTAAGACCGCTCCGATGTTATCCAGCCATTCATGGGTAAAGCGGGCATCGACCGTGTCGAATATTGCTGTTTTTTCGTCCAGGATCACATAGGAATTGTAAGACATGCCATTTTTAACGACATACTGTCCTTCAAAAAGATCGACGTCATGGTCATTTACACCTACATACTTAATATCGTTCGTAATATCCATTTGCATTACACTCCTTTGCTTTTTAATATGTGCCGTGTATCAGCGCAATTCATTATAACATATGTTACCAGTTTTTGCAGAAAAAAACAAAATAATTTATAACTTTTCATGAAATGTTGTGATACAGGGGGCATTGTGATATATTGTTACTGTTCACGGAGCCTTGCACCCCGCTGCAAGGCATCCGTCCAGTAAAGCAGCGTTTTCAGGCATCTGGCCCCCGCCGTCAGGCGACTTTTCAATGGGCCAGATGCGTTACAGTTTGCGGCCGGTTAGGCCGTGAACTGTAACGATATATTGTAAATGCTTAAAAATTTACTCACGGCCGATTGATTTGGCGTTTGGTATCACTTGTGAGGGAGGAGAGACATATGACGAAAATTTTGCTGGTGGAAGATGATGATACGATTACCTTTGGAATTCGTATGGCTCTGGAAAAGAAGGGGTATGAACTTATGGCATGTACCTGTCTTGCGGAAGCGAAGCATTTGTTTTCCGGGGCGTATTCTCTTGTACTGCTGGATCTGAATCTTCCTGACGGAAATGGATATGAGTTCTGTACCTGGGTAAAAGCCCGGTCTGATATCCCCATTATCTTTCTGACGGTGCGGGATGATGTGGAGGATATTACGAAGGGACTGGATATGGGGGCGGACGATTATGTGACGAAGCCCTTCCACATTGCGGTTCTGGAATCCAGGATTGCGGCGGTGCTTCGGAGAGTTCCGGAAGAATCCAATGAGTTCTGTGTCTGCGGAAATATCTGTCTGGACAAGGAGAAAATGCGGGTTCTCGTGGATGGACAGGAAACAGTGCTTACCGCTTTGGAATACCGTCTCCTTCTGATCTTGATGGAGAATCAGGGGCGCATCCTGCCGCGCGGCCTGATTCTGGAAAAGCTGTGGGATTCGGAGGGGAACTATGTGAATGATAATACATTGACCGTGACCGTAAAGCGCCTGCGGAAAAAGCTGAACAATACCCGCAGCCTCGTCACGGTTCGCGGAATCGGATACCGCATGGAGGAATCAGGACATGCGGCAAAATGACATCAAAATGTATTTTAGGATCTTCCTGCTCCGGCTTCTTTTCGGACTGGCCGCCGGTATTCTGCTTGCGGCGGCCGTGACATTTCAGGAATACAGGAGTTTCTCGGAGTTTACAGGCGCGGTCATAGAGCAGGATAGGAAAGCGCAGGAAATGCGCGGCAGAAAATCGGACGATGAAGTGATGAAAATGCGGGAGCTGCTTTCGTCCGCATTAAAAAAACGAAACCCTTCCGATCGGAAAATCGGGGAGCAGTTGCTGCAAGAATACGGCTACCGCACATGGAACAGGCTGGGAACGCATATGATGTATCTGTCCGCAATCTGTATTCTTCTGTCGGAGGTGATGGGCTGGAGCGTATTTTGCAGGCGAAGACAGGAAGGAAAAAAACAGGAGCAGCGCATGGAAGAACTGACACAATATCTTTTGGCGGCTAACCGGGGAGAGGCGGGGGTGCTCCGCCGCAGGGAAGATGCTTTTTCCTATCTGGAAGATGAGATTTATAAAACTGTCATGGAACTGAAAAGTACGAAGGAAGAGGCAGTCCGCAATCATGAGGTGCTGTCGGCACGGATCGCCGATATCGCGCATCAGTTAAAGACACCGATCACTTCCATGTCTTTGATGACAGAGCTTTTGGAAGAACAGCAGACGGAGGCAGGCGCAGAATGTCTGCGGCGCCTGAACCTGCAGATCCGCCGGCTGCAGAATCTGGTTCATGCCCTCCTGTCCATGGCAAAGCTGGAATCCCATGCGATCCGGTATCAGACAGAAGAAGTGGACGTGAAGGATATGATAGAGCAAGTGGCCGAGCGTCTTTTGGACTTGATAGGGGAAAAAGGAATCCATCTGGAAGCTTCCGGAGGAGCAGTTTCGATACAGGCTGACAGACAGTGGACGGAAGAGGCCGTGCTGAATGTGCTTAAGAACTGCGCGGAGCATTCGCCGGCGGAAGGCGTCATCCGGATCCAATGGGAAGAAAATCCACTTTACACGGAAATTCGCTTTACCGACGAAGGAAAGGGATTTGCAAAAAAAGACCTGCCCCATCTTTTTGAGCGTTTCTATCGAGGAGAAGATGCCCAAAAAGACAGCGCAGGGATCGGTCTTGCACTTGCGAAGCTGGTGGCAGAACAGCAGAACGGACATATTTACGCGGAAAATACAAATGACGGACATGCCAGCTTCATTCTTCGGTTCTACCGTTCATAGACTCTGCGGCAAGCTGAAGAGGCAGCAGAATGCAGCAGGATGCGGGGAATCTGACTGCAATTATAGAGTATCATTTTTGACAGCCGTAATAATATTTTCCTTCTGAATCCGTCTCCCGCCGATCAGATATGCCCCGAGAACCGCCAAAAGAATCAGTGCGGTATAGCCTAAAATTATGTGGAGCGGCGCGAAGGGCAGGTATTCGGCCGGGGTAACCTCGCTGA
This sequence comes from Faecalicatena sp., assembly GCA_009774255.1. GTDB lineage: Bacteria > Bacillota > Clostridia > Lachnospirales > Lachnospiraceae > Schaedlerella. Next base: position 6,565 of record VSNK01000146.1, on the reverse strand, counting down.
GCCTAAGGAACACGAGCAGGAACAGGAACTGAAACGGCAGGCTCCAGAGCAGCGGTTTTAGCCCCAGTGCCGTCCCTTCCAGAAACAACATTTTCCGGAGCTGGGCGGTGGACAGCCCTACGGATTTCAGCATGGCGAATTCACGGCTTCGCTGCCGCAGGTTCCCGGAAATAGCCGCCCAAACGTTGGAAAGTCCGATTATGGCCAGGAATGCCGTCAGAAAGGCAACGATCATGTTTATCGATTCCCTCGTATCGGCATTCATTTTTTCTCGCTCTACGATATCGCTGATCAAATAATCTCCGCTCCCATAATGATAAGAAACAATGTGTTCTATTTCCCGGGCGGCCTTTTTAATTCGTGCATCGGAGAGGCCGCCGTCACTTTTGACAAGAAAAGAACCTGTGACATTCAGAGCACTGTTGTGTCGTCTTTCGCTGCAGAAGGAGCTGATATCCAGGACATGCCGCATGGGCATGACAGCGATCAAGGTAAAATGTGAGGTCTGATAAAGGCTTGTGCTGGGAAGGATATCTATCAGTTTCCCGGCCTTCAGCGAAAAGGTATAATCGCCGGTATCCTCATCATAAGCATGCTCTGTGAACTGCAGCGTTTCCCCTTCCTCAAGTGCCAGCAATTGGCATGTCACGGAATTTCTGCGGGTGCTGGCATCCGGGTCACGGGAATAGTTGTAGATCAAAGCCTGGGCGGCATCTGAAAAATAGGGCTCCGGGTCGATTCCCAGTTTGCCGCAGTACTCCCGGAAGCAGTTTTCTTCCAGCCCGATCAGCGCTGTCCGCAGGCGGTAGCGTCCGTCCCGTTCAATGAGAGAGTATTTTTGCCTGCTGACGATTCCGTCAAAGCCTCCGAAGCGTTCCAGGATATCCGGCGACGCGTCTTCGGGCGAAACCCATGTGGCACAGGTAAGATCGTTGTAAATGGCGGCTTCGCTGACATCCGGAAGACAGGCAAGCTCCTCAAGCAGCGCCTGATCTGGTTCCCGTCCGTCACTGAGGTTGAGGTAAATGTGCTCTTCTGCCATCCGCTGTGCTTTGAATACTTCATTTGAGGCATCCTGTATCGTAAAGCTGTAAAGGAAGGTAGTCAGCAGGAGGAAGGACAGGCAGAGGGAAATCATGGCAGTCAGGTAGGAGTGTCTCCTTTGTGCCAGGGCATTTGCCGAAAGCTCCCCGATGATTCCGCCAAACAGGACTCTTTTTCGCTGCTTGTTTTTCTTCGGCTTTTTCAGAGCGGCGTCTTGTCTGATGATTTCCACGGGCAATGCTTTGGCCAGCTTCTTGGCCGGAATCCGTGCTGACAGGCAGGCGGTCAGCAGGGAAAGGAGCAGGGCGGGCACAATGGCAGGAAGGCCGAAAACAGCGACAATGTCCGGTGCGTCTCTTCCGATATCATTGTGTGCGTTGATATTCGCGAATAATTGAATATTTACGAACCATCCAGCGGCAAGACCGAATGGCAGAGCCGGAATCACCAGCATCAGAGCTTCCGACACGGCAGCGGCAAGGATCTGCCGGGGGGAAGCACCTACGCAGGCAAGCGTGCCGAACTGCGCGGTCTTTTCATTCAGCGACAAGGCAAAAGCATTGTGTATGATCAGGACAAATACCGCCACGATCAGCAGGGCTATTACCGCGAACATGAGCGGAACAGCCAGGAGGCCTAAGGAAAAGGTCTGGTCCGGAGGCAGGATCAGATAGTCGCTCAGCAGACTTGAATTGTAGCGCAGAAGATATTCTCCGTATTCATCCTGCTTGTATCCGATGGATTCTGCCAGGGCGGGAAGCTCCTGATAGGTACTTCTCATGGGATCAAAACGCAGATAAACGGTGAGTGCGTCCTCCGGTGCGATATCCTCCCGGCTCAGATAACTCATACCTGTGTAGGCCGGTACTGCGGAGGAGGTTGTGAAATCCAATTTCCCGACCAGCGTGTAGGTCTTTGTACCTGTCTGATGAAATGTTTCGCCTTCCCGGTAGATATCTGTTTCCGTACAGACCTCCCCATGATAGATTCGTTCTCCCACCGGAAGGGTCATAGTGTCTCCGAGTTTCGCGTCAGGATGATCTTCAAAATATTGTTTGGAAAGTGCCAGTTCCGAAGTTTTTTCCGGAATTCGGCCTTCCAGTATGGCATATTTTTCCGGCATGGAGTTCCAGTATTCCTCCGTGGCGCCTCTCTGAATGATGTATATGCGCCGTCCGCTGCCGCCAATTTTGGCGACCTCCCAAGTGCCTTTGATCAGAACGGCAGAAACAGAGGCATAGTTTTCAACTTTTTGGAGATCCTTTCCATAAGTATCGCCAAACAGCTCTCCATGCCAGTCGCCGTTCTTCCATTTATTCAGAAATACATCGTCCGCCCACATGGTATAGACCATGCCGCTAAAACAGGACATCAGGGTGGTCATCAAGAATAACGCGACCAGGATGGCGGCGCTGGTATATTTATTTCTGCGGAGACTGCTGAAAACATATTCCCTTATTACCTGCATTATGACATCACCTCGTCTCTGATAATTTTGCCGTCTTCTAAGGTCAGGATCCGTTCTGCCATGAGCGCTGTCTTCTCGTCATGAGTAATCAGCAGAACGGTCTGATTGTATTTCCGATTGGAGAGCTTTAGAAGCTCAATGGTTTCTTCGGAATTCCGGCGGTCCAGATTGCCGGTGGGTTCATCAGCCAGCAGGATGGCAGGCTGATATATGAGACTCCGGGCGATGGCCACTCGCTGCTGCTGGCCACCGGAAAGCTCTCTGGGCAGATGGGACAGACGGTCCGTAAGCCCCAGAGTATTTACAATCTGTTCGAAGCGTTCTTCGTTCGGCTTTCTTCCGTCCAGAAGCACCGGAAGCAGAATGTTTTTCCGGACATCCAGCGTCGGGATCAGGTTGTAAAACTGGTACACCAGCCCCACCTTGCGGCGGCGGAAGGCCGCCAGTTCTTCCATATTCAGAGTTGAAATGTCGGTATCCTCGATAAAAATATTTCCGCTGGTGGGACGGTCCACTCCGCCGAGGAGATGCAGCAGTGTGGACTTGCCGGAACCGGATGCCCCTATAATGGCAGTAAAGCTTCCCTTTTCCAATGTCAGACTGATGTCATCGAGTGCCATGATCTTATTAGAGCCGTTTTTGTACATTTTTGTCAAATGGCTGCAGCGCAGTATTTCCATATTGTAAAACTCCTTTCTGTGATACGACTATCGTAGCAAATGAAAGTGACAGGAAAGTGACAGAGCTGTAAAACTGTTACAGTTCACGGCCTAACCGGCCGTGGACTGTAACGCAACCAGCCCATTGAAAAGTCGCCTGACGGCGGTCCTAAGCGCCTGTGACGCTTGTTTAGGACGGACCGAAACGGAGTGTAGACGGGCTGGTTGCCAGCAACCGCTATTTACTGGTCGGATGCCTTGCAGCAGGGTGCAAGGCACCGTGAATAGTGTCGTAAAACTTAACTTTTAAAGCACGGTCGCCGAAATTATACTAAGGATCTGCCATGAAAAAATGCCAGCTGTGCGGTTGGAGGCTCTAAGGAGCATCCAACCCACTGATCCATTTGCAAAAACCGTGCTGACGCACTCTTGCGTCTGCTAACGCAGCCGCTTTTTGCTCATTAATAAGTGGGTTGCTGATTCACCAGGTCATTTGCATTGCAATAAATTGCATGCAAATGACCTGGTGAATCGCAACCGCACAGCTGGAAAAAATATCAGAAAGGATCTTTTCCAATTATGAAGATACATTACAGAGTTCATGATCATGCGATAGAAATCGTCCGCTGTCTGGGGACGGACTCGAAGATTGTGCTGCCGGAGGAGATTGCCGGCTATCCGGTAAAAAAAGTGGCCGCCTACGCATTTTCCGTGAAAAAAGAACAGGAAGACCAGGATATCCTTGTATATGAGAGCGAAGAAGATGTGCTGTTTCAGGAAAATGAAAGACTGCTGGCCGGAGGCGAGATTGAGGAAGTCGTCTTTCCAGATACGGTAGAGGAAATCGGAAATTATATTTTTTATAATTGTAAGGCATTGAAATGCCTGGAGTATACGGATTCTCTGACTCGTCTTGGAAGCGGGGCCTTTACCGGATGCGGGAGTCTGGAGCTTCTTCGGGTACACTTGAAGAGAGGAAAGAAATCTTGTGTGAAAGAAATTCTGGGGGAGTTGTGGCAGCGGATGGATGTCATTTTCTATGAGTATGGGAAGAGTCCGGAAGGCGCGGAAGCAGTGAAACTGGTTTTTCCGGAGCATTATGAAGAAGCGGTGGAAAATACCCCTGCACGGATTTTGTTCACTCAGCATCACGGTGTCGGCAACAATTATCGCCAGTGCTTCTACGGGCGGGAGTTGGATTATCGGAAGTATGACGGCTTGTTTCCTCTGGCTGTGGCCCAGGAGCACCGGGCAGTACTGGCAGACATGGCATTCTCACGTCTGACCACTCCCTGCGGCCTGACTGCGGAGTATGAAAAAATGTATGAGACCTATGTGCGGGAGCATCCGATGGAAACATCACGGTATCTTGTGGAACAGGAAAATCCGCAATGGCTGCGGTGCATGTCCGGGAGGGGACTGTGGACAAGAGAAAGCCTGGAGGAAGCAATACGCATCGCCGCAGAAACCGGAAAGCCGGAAATGTTGAGCTTCCTCATGAATGAAAAGCATTTGCTGTTTCCGGAAAGAAAACGGAAGCAATTTGAACTGTAGTATCGCTTTTTTTGATTGCGATTGAAAATATAGAAATTTTTCGGAGGTGTTAAATATAGATGGATATAAAAAGGGCAAAGCAGGAAATCAAGGATTCGATTGAGGCTTATCTGGCAAAGGACGAGTTCGGGGAATATCGGATTCCGGCGATCCGCCAGCGGCCGATTTTGCTGATGGGACCGCCGGGAATCGGAAAAACGCAGATTATGGATCAGATTGCCAGGGAATGCCGCATCGGACTCGTGGCATATACGATCACCCACCATACGAGGCAGAGCGCGGTGGGGCTTCCCTTTATTAAGGAAAAGAATTACGGCGGAAGGACAGTTTCTGTCACGGAGTATACGATGAGCGAGATCATTGCATCCGTGTATGATAAGATCGAACAGACAGGTCTGCAGGAAGGAATTTTGTTCATCGATGAGATCAACTGTGTGTCAGAGACATTGGCCCCGACCATGCTTCAATTTCTGCAGGGAAAAACCTTTGGAAACCAGCAGGTGCCCGAGGGCTGGATCATCGTGGCGGCGGGAAACCCTCCGGAATACAATAAGTCAGTGCGGGATTTTGACGTGGTGACGCTGGACAGACTGAAAAAGATTGATGTGGAAGAAAATTTCGGTGTCTGGAAAGAGTATGCGTACAGACAGGGAGTCCATCCGGCAGTGATCTCTTATCTGGAGCTGCGGAAGAATCATTTTTATAAGGTGGAGACGAACGTAGACGGAAAATGCTTTGCTACGGCCAGAGGATGGGAGGATCTGTCCCAGTTCATTCAGGTATATGAGATTCTTGGAAAGAAGGTTGACCGGGAAGTTGTATCTCAGTATATTCAGCATCAGAAGATAGCCAGGGATTTTGCAAATTATCTGGAGCTTTATTACAAGTATAAAGCAGATTATGGCGTGGAGGAGATACTGAAAGGCAGTTGGAATAGGGCGGTCCTGCAGAAAGTGAAGACGGCTGCATTCGACGAGCATTTAAAGCTTGTCAGCCTCTTCAATGGAAAACTCAGTGAATGGTTCACGGAATGTTATCTGGCGGATTCTTATGTATCCGGACTCTATGAATATCTGCTTCATTATCGGGAGCACCTGACAACAGAGACAGTGGAGGATATCTGGCATCAGGCGGAGAAGAAACTGGAAACTCTAGAACAAAAAGAATTGCTGGACCGGCAGGAGGAAGTGATCCTGAGACGGGTCATCGCCGCGCTGGAAAAATTTACGGTCAGTGTCAAAGGAGATTTGGCGACCGGAAATGCGGCATTTGAAAAAGTAAAATCGCTGTTCCAAAAAGAAGTGGATAAACGGGAAGCGCTGATTACACAGACTTCGGAAATATTGACCCATGTATTTGAATTTATGGAAGACGCGTTTGGGGAAAGCCAGGAGATGGTCGCGCTGATTACGGAATTGAATGCCAATTATTACAGTGTGTGGTTTATCAAGGAGAATGGATGCGACTATTATTACCGCTATAATAAGGGACTTCTTTTCCAGGAACGGCACCAGGCGATTGGGCATGAGATGGAGGAAGTAGAAAATCTCCTCAACACAGGCTTAAAGTGAATGAGTTCGGCACAGGATGGGGAAAAAGGATCCGTACAAAAGAGGAATGAGGCCTTTTATACTGAAAACGGGAATAGAAAAATAGCAGGACATACAGAAAGAAGCTCCGTCAGGAGCTTCTTCCGTATAGTTATCTAAAAAGGAATGAGAGTAAAAGTGCGGAATCCGGGGTTACCGCCCCGGATGTCCAAAACTTTATGAGGGGGGAGATAGTTGTTTTTCAACTATCTGACATTTAGTATAAGAGAAAAATGTGTCCAAAGTGTTTT
>VSNK01000145.1 GCA_009774255.1 Faecalicatena sp. | reverse complement strand
AGGTACGGTAGAGAATTCTGTTATCGGCCGCGGATGTACGATTAAGAAAGGTGCCGTGGTGAAGAACAGTGTGATTCTTCCGGGAGCGCTTATTGGAGAAAACGCGCACATCGAGAATCAGGTCGTAGACAAGCGTGCCAAGATCATTCACGCAAAGGAAGTGATCGCAGCGCCTGAAAAGCCCGGATATGTCCGCCGGGAAGATACACTGTAGGTTTTTCCGCATACCATAATGAACTCACGGCAGATTTATCTGACGCGCAGTATAAAAATCACCGGATATGTAAGATACATAAGGGAATGTCTGCTGCCGAAGCACAGACATTCCTTTCCTTATGAGAAAAGCTGAGAGATGTCTACAACTCCTTACCGTTCAGAATCTGGATGCGAAGAGACAGGCAGTAATTGGTTACAAATAGGAGGAAATGCAAAATGAATCATAAATTGAAATATAATGTTCTGCTTATGCTGGCGGCGCTGATCTGGGGAAGCGCTTTTGTGGCACAGAGCGTGGGGATGGACTATCTTGGCCCGTTTACGTTCAACTGTGTGCGAAGCTTTATGGGAAGTCTGGTACTGCTTCCGGTGATCTGGTTTATGGACAGACAAAAAAAGGCAGAAGGGGCTGGGCAGCAAAAAAAGGAAATGACGAAGGTTCAGCAGAGAAAAGTACTTCTGACCGGCGGGGTGTGCTGCGGAATCATCCTGACGGTGTCCACTTCGCTGCAGCAGATCGGGCTTCAATATACGTCTGCGGGAAAAGCCGGATTCATCACGGCTCTATATATTTTGATTGTGCCGCTCCTGGGGCTGCTTTTGGGCAAAAAGGTCGGGATCAAGACCTGGATCGGCGTTGCGCTGGCAGTAGTGGGGATGTATTTGCTTTGTATGAAAGAAGGCTTCTCCATCTCTTACGGAGACTTCATGGTTCTTTTGTGTGCGTTCGTTTTTTCACTGCATATTCTTACGGTGGACTATTTCTCACCAAAGACAGATGGGATCCAGTTGTCCTGCATTCAGTTTTTCGTCTGCGGATGCCTCAGCGCATTTCCGATGATATTGTTCGAGCAACCGAATCTGTATCAGATCCTGCAGGCATGGCTTCCGCTGGCCTATGCGGGTGTGCTTTCCAGCGGTGTGGCTTATACACTTCAGATCATAACGCAGAAGCATCTGAATCCTACGGTGGCGTCCCTGCTGATGAGTCTGGAATCCGTATTTGCAGTACTGACAGGATGGCTGGTTTTGAAAGAACGTCTTTCCGTCAGAGAATTGCTGGGCTGTGTCCTGGTATTCGCCGCGATCATACTGGCACAGCTTCCTCAGAGGCAAAAAGAAAAGGCGTAAAAATACCTTTTGACGCTTTCATCACAGAATAAATAAGGGGAACTATTGTTACTATTCACGGCCTAACCGTGCACTTGCTGCACGGTTAGCCGCCAGAAAAGTGATGGGGCGATGACATCTGCCCCATCGCCGAAGGCGATTTTAAATGGCAGATGTCGTTACTATGAGCGGCCGGTTAGGCCGTGAATAGTAACGAACTATTTGTTCCCCAGTGTTTCCAGGCGTTCCACGATTTCGGAAAATTCCATCATATGGGAAGCCTTTACAAGTATGGTATCGCCTGATTCTAATATCGTGTTCAGATCAGCGAAGAAGTTCTGCTTTGAAGGATAGTGGTGAACCTGCCGCAAGCCGGCGTTTCGTGCGCCGTCTGCGATTTTTGCGGCCATCTCTCCGATGCACACCAGAGTTCGGATCCCAAGCCCGGCGGCATATATCCCGACCTCCTGATGCAGTCCCTCCCAGTTCTCTCCCAGTTCCCCCATGTCCCCCAAGATTGCGGCGGTTCCGGCTTTTGCTTTTGCCAGAACGTCCAGGGAAGCTTTCATGGAGGCGGGGTTGGCGTTGTAGCAGTCATCAATAATGGTGAATTTTTTTGTCTCGATCAGATGATTGCGGCCTGCGAGAGGAACCAGAGCCTCGATACCGGCTTTGATCTGATCGTCTGTCAGGCCAAGGACGCGTCCGACGGCAGTTCCGGCCATGGCATTATAGACCATATGGCTGCCGGGAATGGAAATATGCGCCGTAAAACGGGACGTCGGTGTGATAAATTCAGCATCCGTTCCGTGCAGTCCCTGATCCTCCGCCTTCTCAGCACGGAAATCACAGCTTCCTTCCAGTCCGAAAAAGACCGGGCGTATGCCGTTTCCCGGTACGAAAGACCGCAGCTTGTCATCATCACCGTTGAATACGATATGTCCTTGCGGATTCATGTAATCCAGCATCTCCGTCTTGGCTTTCAGGATTCCGTCTCTTGATTTTAGCTGTTCCAGATGCGCGCAGCCGATATTCGTAATGACGCAGATGTCCGGCCTTGCGATCTTCGCGAGACGGGTCATTTCTCCAAAATCACTGATTCCCATCTCCAAAACCGCGATTTCATGCTCTTCCCTGATTTGAAATACGGTCAGAGGCAGCCCGATCTCATTGTTATAATTTCCTTCTGTTTTCAATACTTTGTATTTCTGCGACAGGACGGAAGCAATCATTTCTTTGGTGCTGGTCTTTCCGACACTTCCAGAGATTCCCACAACCCGGATACCGAGAGAGCGGCGATAGTACTCTGCCAGGTCTTTGAGCGCCTGTCTGCAGGAATTCACAAGGATATAAGGGAAAGGGACGTTCACCAGCTCTTTTTCTGACAGGGCACACAGGGCGCCGGCCTCCATGACCTGCGGGATCAGATCATGACCGTCCACGCGGGCTCCTTTTATGGCAACGAACAGGCTGTATTTTTGAACCTTGCGGCTGTCGATGGTGACGGAGGATACTTCCCGCCCCATGTCCGCATCGTCCGCATGGCAGGTTCCGCGGCAGGCACGGGCGATTTCCGCCAAAGTCATATGCTTCATGCTTCTTCCGTCCTTTCTTCTTTATACCGTTCTTCCAGGGATTTCTTTATGATCCATTCACAGAGCTCCCCGTATTCCATGCCCGCTGCTTTGGCTTCCTTCGGCAGCAAACTTCCTTCAGTCATGCCGGGCAGGGTATTGACCTCAAGGCAGTAGAGCCGGTTTTCCTCATCCAGCAGAAAGTCCGCCCGGCCGTAAACATTCAGCTTCAGAACATGGAAGGCGCGTACAGCCAGCGCTTTCATGCGTTCGCAGATTTCCTCACTGATATCGGCAGGACAGATTTCTTCCGTGGCGCCCGCCTGATATTTATTGGCATAATCGAAAAATCCGGATTTCGGAATGATCTCGATGGGAGGCAGTGCCTTTCCGTCCAGGACTCCGCAGGAAAATTCCCGTCCTTTGATGTATTCCTCGATGACTACCTCGTCCTCCTGCTCAAAGGAAGCTGCCAGTGCATGCTCATACTCATCCTGTGTATGGACGATATAAACACCGATGCTAGAGCCGCCGGAGCAGGGCTTGATTACCACGGGAAGGGACAGGTCCAGCTCTTCCAGAGCCTTTTTGTTCTTATTCTTGTGGATGCAGACTCCCTTGGGCGTACTGACTCCTGTTTCCTGGAAAATGTGCTTGGTGATCCCCTTATCCATGGCAATCGCGCAACCGAGAGAGTCCGGCCCTGTATAGCGGATGCCCAGCAGGTCAAAGGTGGCCTGCAGCTTGCCGTTTTCTCCCTCGCCGCCGTGAAGCCCCAGGAAGGTCATGTCCGCCATGCGGCACAATTCGATGACATTGGGCCCGAGAAAACAATCCGACTGATCCGGGCGGGAAGCTTTGACAGCCGCGAGATCGGGGGCTTCGGTGTGGATCCTGTCGACAATATCCAGGCCGTGTCCCGGCAGAGTGAATACCTCATCCAGCCGGTCCTTCTCACAGGGAAACCCCATAAAAACATCCATAAGAAACACATCATGCCCTTTCTCCAGCAACGTCCGGCAGATTCCGGCACTGGAAACAAGAGAAACATCACGCTCGGGGCTCAAGCCTCCGGCCAGTACAATAATTTTCATAAATAATACCTCACTTTGTTTTTTAAACTTCACAGAACCATGGCTTACTTGCTCATCTCATTCAACAGCTTTTCCTTTGTGTCATATAATTTCTGTGACAGATCCACATATACCCGGTGTGGGAAGAAGAGACGCTTTGTCTCGTCCCAGAGGGTATCCTTCTCCTGGCGGCAGAACGCAGCGATCTCCATGACGGAAGGAGACTGGTATACGCATTCGCCGTTTATGAACACAGGCTTGAGGATCTCTTTCACCCGATAGCTTCCGCCTGGCAGATGGGTCTTCTTCCAGGTCGCGTTGGGATCAAAAAGTGTCAGATCCTGATCCGTGTCGAAGGTCTCGTCGGCAAAGCAGATCAGGTCCGCCCGGATCTTGCCGCTCTCTTTATCATATACACGGAAAATTGTTTTGTTGCCTGGATTGGTGATCTTTTCCGTGTTCTCCGAAATTTTGATTTTGGGGACAAATTCTCCAGCATCGTTTTGGATCGCAGCCAGCTTGTATACACCTCCGAAGGACGGACAGCCCTTGGAAGTGATCAGGTTGGTGCCGACACCCCAGGAGGTGATCTTGGCTCCCTGCATTTTCAGGTCATGGATCAGCATCTCATCCAGGTCATTAGAGGCGGCGATGACAGCGTCAGAAAATCCGGCCGCATCCAGCATTTTGCGGGCCTGCTTGGACAGATAAGCCAAGTCGCCGCTGTCAAGACGGATACCGTAGGACTTCGGATGGATTCCTTCATCGCGCATCTCCTGGAATACCCGGATTGCATTGGGAACGCCGGATTTGAGCGTGTCATAGGTATCTACCAGCAAGGTGCAGGCGTCTGGATACAATTTGGCGTATTCCTTAAATGCGGTATATTCATCCTTAAAGCTCATGATCCAGCTGTGGGCGTGGGTGCCCATGATCGGGACATCGAACATCTGGCCCGCCAGCACATTGGAAGTGCCCACACAGCCGCCGATGACAGCCGCCCTCGCGCCGTAGAGCCCGGCATCCGGCCCCTGTGCCCTGCGCAGTCCGAATTCCATGATGCCGTCCCCCTGAGCCGCGTAGACTACCCGGGAGGCCTTGGTGGCGATCAGGCTCTGGTGGTTGATGATATTCAGGATTGCGGTTTCCACGAGCTGCGCCTCCATGATGGGGGCAATGACCTTGATCAGGGGCTCTTTTGGAAAAATAACGGTGCCCTCCGGGATGGCGTAGATGCTCCCGCTGAAGTGGAAGCCGCTCAAGTACTGCAGAAAGTCCTCACTGAAGATACCGAGCTTCCGGAAATAATCAACATCATCATAAGAGAAGTTCAGGTTCTTGATATATTCGATCACCTGATCCAGTCCTGCCATGACAGAATATCCGCCTTTGTCCGGATTCTCCCGGAAAAATACGTCGAATACGACGGTTTCATTTTCCTGTGTCTCATAATAACCCTGCATCATGGTCAGCTCATACAGATCGGTGAGCAGGGTCAGATTTTGTGTTCTCATACGTGTTCTCCTTTTATATTATTTTGTATCAATTCAGCAGCTCTACACAATTTTTGCGTTTTTTTGGATTGTAGTCCGGATGATCTCCTGCACATACGCGCCGATATGCCTTTTTTCTTCCTTTTCCAGATCATTCGGGTAAATGGGCTTTCCGTATTCAATGACCACATGCACTTTTTTGATTTTCGGCAGATGATCCTCGAAGATGGCGCTCGTGTTGTTCATGGAAATGGGGATGATGGCGCAGTTTGTGCGGGTCGCGATCTTAAAAGCCCCGTCCTTGAACGGCAGCATGCTCAGTTCCTCTCCTTTGTTCCGGGTACCCTCCGGAAAGATGCAGATGGAAATGCCGTTCTGAATCTGCTCAATGGCCTGCAGGATCGACTTTAAGCCTTCCCGGGGATTCTCACGGTCCAGGAACAGGCAGTACACAAAATGCATCCATGTAGAGAGCAGGGGGATCTTTTCCATCTCCTTTTTGGCCACATAGCCGGTCAGACGCCGGCACCGGGAATAGGTCAGCAGGATGTCAAAAAAGCTGCGGTGATTGCCTACGAAGAGGACCGGTTCATCCGGAATGTTTTCTTCCCCTATGACCGTGGCCTCCACCCCGGTGATCTTCAGGATGACCTTAAAGCCCCACTGGACAATACGCAAGGAACTGTAATCCCGTTTTTGACGGTCGAATTTTCCGATCAGCCATTCGATTAAGAAAATCGGAATGGAAAGGATCAAAAACAGTATCAGGAATACGGAAACACAGATAAAACGAATCATTGGTATGAACCTCCTTCATTTTGGAGTTTTAAAAAGCTGTTTCCTATTATACCAAAAACTCCTGTGGCAGACAATGGAATTTTCAAAAGTGAAGAATAATCAGGCATTCTTTTCAATATGCTTATAGAGAGAATAGGTGGTTGCTGTGAACAATGCAGGTGTAAACAGTAACGATAGATGCGGGGGCTGCATTATGAAGCAAAAGAAGGGTGCCCCATGGGCGGTCCTGACGGGCTTCTTCCTACTGCTGTTTGTGCTCACAGGCTGCGTGTCAAGACCGCAGAAAACGGAGAAGCTGCGGGATCTGGAATTTACTGTGATGAATAAGGAGGATGTACCGGAGGAATTCCAGGAGCAGATCCTGCAGAATCAGGATATGCCTTTCAGACTGACTTATACCGACCAGGGGAGGCTCTATATTGCGGAAGGGTACGGCGCACAACTGAAAACAGGCTATAGTGTGGAAGTGGAGGGACTCTATGAAACCTCCAACGCGATTTATTTCCATACAAATCTTCTGGGGCCGGAAAAAGGAGAAGAGACAAAGGAGATCACTACGTTCCCTTATGTTGTGGTGATGTTGGACGCAATCGATAAAACAGTGGTATTCGACAGCTAGGGGAAAGACGGCCCGGTATATTCCGGGACTTTCAGAAACGAGATATGAAAAAAAGCGGAGGGGCAGCAATATGGAATTGATTCAAAAACAGATACATTATACACAGGAGGGCAAGCGGACCTTTGACCAGTTTTATCTGGATGAGGATCTCAACGTCCCCGATACAAAGGAGGATGTAAAACAGATCATACAGGGAACCGCGACGGCGAAAGTAGAGGAGATCCGCCTTACCGAGAATTATCTGCGGATCTCCGGGAAACTCTATTATCAGATTCTGTACATGACAGACGCGGCGGAACCACAGCCGGCCGCGTTGGAAGGAAAGCTGCCATTTGAAGAAATGGTCTATATGGACAGCGGGGAGATGACGGAATATTTCATACAGAACATCCGGGTGGAATTCACCTCGACCCTGGTGCATTCCCGGAAGCTGAGCATCCGCGCCATGGTGGAAATGGAGATCGGCAGGGAGAAGCTGGAGGATGAAGCTACGGTCGTGGATGTGGAGGCACCGATCCAAGTATATAAGAAAAAGCGCCGTGTCAATCTGCTGGAGCTTCATACCACGAAAAAGGATACATACCGCATTAAAGAAGAAATTACTCTGCCGGGCACAAAAGAGAGCATTGGCCAGCTCCTGCTCAGCAATATCAGCAGCCGGAAGCTGGAGATACGCATGGGGCAGGATGAGCTGAAGCTGAGTGGGGAACTGCTTGTATTCTGCATGTATCTTTCGGATGAAGGAAAGACAGACTGGCTGGAGGCAAGCGTGCCCTACGAAGGAAGGATTGAGTGCGGCGGCGTTACCGAGGAAATGTATTACCATGTCCAGAACTCGCTGGATGACACGCTGATGGACGTACGGCTGGATGAAGATGGAGAGATGCGCGTTCTGGGGATTGAGGGGACGCTGGTCCTGCGTATGAACATTTATCAGGAAGAAGAGCTGGAACTTCTGGAAGACCTGTATTCCCTGGAGCAAAACTGCCGCTTCGACACCAGGGAGGCCGTATATGAAGAACTGCTGATTCAGAATCATTCCAAATGCAAGGTCTCTGAGCGCCTCTCGTTGCCGGAGCTTAAGGATGATGTGCTGCAGATCTGCCACAGTGAAGGGACGGTGCAGCTGGAGCACATGGAGCAGACGGAAGACGGAATTCAGATCGAAGGGATTCTTCACCTTTCCTTCCTGTATCTGCGCGCGGATGATGAGATGCCCTTCGGAAGCTGGCAGGGTATGGTTCCGTTCAGTTGGCTCCTGGAATGCCCGGGAATTACAAAAGACGCCCGTTACAATCTGGCCTACCATGTGGAACAGCTTTCGGTGAACCTCGCAGGCAGCGAAGCGGTGGAGGTGAAAGCAGTACTGGCATTTGACACCTTTATGAGAAAACCCGTATTCATGCAGGTGATCACCGGCGTGGAACCAGAGCCATTATCAATAGAAGAACTGGAGAAGCGACCGGGAATTGTCGGATATATTGTAAAAAATGGCGATGATCTGTGGGATCTCGCGAAAAAATATATGACGACAGAGGACAGCATCCGGGAAATGAACGGGCTGGACAATGAGAAAATAAAAGCAGGGGATAAGCTGCTGATTTTCAAAGAAAATATGAGCATTTTGTAAAATTTAACAAAATCTAGGATTTTTTTTCAGATTGTGATATGATAAGATAAACAACGGTCAGTTATGGGGCGCGCACTGAACAGTCGTGCCCTGTAACAGACAGCGTGCACAGACAAAACGGATGCATGGATTACAGTTATGGAGAGGAGAAGAAAGATATGTTACGGATTGGTATGTTGACAAGCGGCGGAGACTGTCAGGCATTGAATGCGGCAATGCGAGGTGTGGTAAAAGGTATTTTTTCCGCGAGGGAGGATGTGGAGATCTACGGATTCCAGGATGGCTATAAGGGATTGATTTATTCTAATTTTAAGATGCTCACTTCTAGAGATTTTTCCGGGATTCTGACGCGGGGAGGCACTATTCTGGGAACCTCCAGGCAGCCTTTCAAGATGATGCGCGTACCGGACGAGAACGGACTGGACAAGGTGGAGGCAATGAAGCACACTTATCACAAGCTGAGCCTGGACTGCCTGGTGATCCTGGGAGGAAACGGAACCCATAAGACAGCCAATATGCTGCGTGAGGAAGGGCTGAATGTGATCACGCTTCCGAAGACCATCGATAATGACCTGTGGGGAACAGAGATGACCTTTGGTTTCCAGAGCGCGGTGGATGTTGCCACAGATACGATTGACAGGATCCATACCACGGCTACCTCTCACAGCCGGGTATTTATTATTGAAGTAATGGGCCATAAGGTGGGACATGTTACCCTCCATGCCGGAATCGCAGGCGGCGCGGATATCGTTTTGATTCCGGAGATCCCGTACGATATCGATGTGATCGCCGATGTGATCCAGGGCAGGTCGGCGGCCGGAAAGTCATTTACCATACTGGCAGTGGCGGAAGGCGCCATCTCCAAAGAGGACGCGAAGCTGTCCAAGAAGGAATACAAAGAGAAGCTGGCCAACCGGAAATATCCTTCCATCGTTTTTGAACTGGCGGAGCAGGTGGAAAAGGCTACGGGAAAAGAAGTACGTATCACGGTTCCAGGACACACTCAGCGCGGAGGCTCCCCGGTACCTTATGACCGCGTATTCTCTTCCAGAGTAGGCGCCAAGGCTGCGGAAATGATCCTGAATGGAGAGTACGGCTACATGGTAGGAATGAAAAACGGCGAGACCGTAATGGTTCCTCTGGAGGAGGTTGCCGGAAAGCTGAAATTTGTAGACCCCAACTGCAGTCTGATCAAGGAGGCAAGAATGATGGGAATCAGCTTCGGAGATAAAGTGGGAGAAGAGGAAGAAGCAGTTCCGGTAGATGCCGCTTTGCCGAAAGCTGTCAAGGCGACGGAAGAAGTTCCTGCCAAGGAGAAGGGCAAGAAGAAAGAGAAGAAAGTGAAAAAGGCAAAAAAAGAAAAGAAAGAAAAAGATAAAAAGTAAGAAACCGCCTGTCGGCGAGGGGCTGGATGCCTGAAGCCGCAGCTTTATTGGCCGGATGCCTTGCAGCGAGGTGCAAGGCACCGGGAACAGTAACGTAAGAGGTACAAGTTATGTCATATACGGCATTATACAGAAAGTTCCGCCCTGCCGAATTTGGAGATGTAAAAGGGCAGGAGCATATTGTCACAACATTACAGAATCAGATTAAGGCAGACCGTATCGGACATGCGTATCTGTTCTGCGGGACCCGCGGGACGGGCAAGACTACCGCCGCGAAAATATTTGCCAGGGCGGTTAACTGTGAACATCCGGCGGATGGAAGTCCATGCGGGGAATGCGCGATGTGCAGGTCGATCGCGGCAGGCACGTCCATGAATGTGATCGAGATCGACGCAGCTTCGAACAACGGTGTGGACAATATCCGCGAGATCAAAGAAGAAGTGACCTACCGGCCTACGGAGGGGCGGTACAAGGTCTATATCATTGACGAGGTGCATATGCTGTCCTCCGGAGCATTCAACGCACTCCTGAAAACATTGGAAGAGCCACCGGAGTATGTCATATTTATCCTGGCGACAACAGAGGTGCATAAGATTCCGGTTACGATTATGTCCCGCTGTCAGCACTACGATTTCCGAAGGATCACGATCGAGACGATCTCGGACCGTCTCAAAGAGCTGATGGAAAAGGAACAGGTGGAGGTAGAAGACAAAGCCATCCGCTACATCGCGAAGGCGGCGGATGGCTCCATGCGCGACGCTCTGAGTCTGTTGGACCAGTGTATCGCATTTTATCTGGGGCAGAAGCTGACTTATGATAACGTGCTGGAGGTTCTGGGGGCGGTGGATACCGATGTATTCAGCAGGCTGCTGCGCAATCTGATCGGCAGAAAGGTGCCGGCGGTGTTGGATACGGTCGAGGAGTTGGTCATGCAGGGACGCGAGCTGCTTCAGCTTTCGGTGGACTTTACCTGGTATCTCAGAAACCTGCTTCTCCTGAAGACTTCGGATATGTCGGAGGATGTCCTGGATGTATCCTCGGAGAATCTGGCGCAGCTCAAAGAAGAGGCGGAAATGATCGAGACAGATATGCTGCTCCGTTATATCCGAATTTTTTCTGAGCTGTCGGAGCAGCTCCGGTATGCGACTCAGAAGAGAGTGCTGTTGGAGGTGACGCTGATCAAGCTGTGTACGCCGGCCATGGAGGTAAAGACAGACACTCTGCTTGATCGGATCCGGGCAATGGAAGAAAAGCTGGAGCAGGGGCTTGCGGCAGTCAGGGCGGGAACATACGGTGGTCAGGAAGGCGGTTTTCACGAAATAAATATGTCGATCTCTGTTGAAGATGATTCCACTGGCGGCTCCGGCGTCAGCCGTCCCGGTACGGCCGGGAAGCAGGAATCCCCGCTTGCCGTTCCCGAGGATGTGCAGGAGGTGGTGAAGAACTTCCGCTCCATCGCGGATAGCGCATCGGCTCCTGTCAGCACGTATCTGAAAAAAGCACGTCTGAGCCTGGGCGGGGACAACCGGCTCATGATCGTACTGCCGGACAGCCTGGGGGCTTCGGTTGTAGGAACGGAGGAGCACAGAAAGGAATTAGAAGCGCTGATTGAGCAGCAAATCGGCAGGAAGGTAGAGGTGGAAGTCCGGGAGATAGAAGAAGGACGGCGCTTTGAAGATACCTTCATCGATATCGAAAATATCAAAACGAAAATCAATATGGAAATAACAGTGGAGGATTAGATATGGCAAAAAGAGGAGGATTTCCGGGAGGCGGAATGCCGGGCAACATGGCGAACCTGATGAAGCAGGCACAGAAGATGCAGCGGCAAATGGAAGAGCAGGCAAAAGAGATGGAGTCTAAGGAGTTCACGGCCACGGCAGGAGGAGGCGCGGTGGAAGTGACCATCTCCGGGAAGCGAGAAGTGACGAAGGTGAAGCTGGATGAAGAAGTGGTAGACCCGGATGATATTGAAATGCTCGAAGATCTGATTGTCGCGGCAGTCAATGAAGCACTTCGTAAAGTGGAAGAAGAGTCCGGCGCGGCGATGTCGAAGCTGACAGGCGGCCTGGGCGGAGGCATGCCGGGGATGTTTTAGTTATGGAATATTACAGCAATCAAATCAATCAGTTGATAGAAGCATTTTCCAGCCTGCCTGGGATCGGAACAAAGTCCGCCCAGCGGCTGGCATTTCATGTTATCAATATGCCCGAGGAGCAGGTGAAAAACCTGGCGAAGACGCTGGTAGACGCACGGCAGAACGTATGCTACTGCGCGCAGTGCTGTACGCTGACGGATCAGGAGATCTGTCCGATCTGCAAGAATCCGTCCCGGGATCAGAAGACCATCATGGTGGTGGAAACTCCCCGGGATCTGGCGGCCTATGAAAAAACCGGAAAATACAATGGCGTTTATCACGTCCTGCACGGAGCAATCTCTCCCATGCTGGGAATCGGCCCCGGGGATATCCGTTTGAAGGAGTTGATGGAGAGGCTGCGGGGAGAGGTGGATGAGGTCATCATAGCCACCAATTCCAGCCTGGAAGGGGAAACCACGGCAATGTATATCAGCAAGCTGATCAAGCCGGTGGGGATTAAGGTGAGCAGGATCGCCAGCGGAGTACCGGTGGGCGGGGATCTGGAATATATAGACGAAGTTACGCTCCTGCGGGCACTGGAAGGGCGGACACAGCTATGAGCAGAAAAAAGGCGACCTCTTCCGATGTGGCGAAGCTTGCCGGGGTATCACAGGCCACAGTCTCTATGGTATTGAATAAAAAGTACAATGTATCCTTTTCGCGGGAAGTCATCCGAAAGGTAGAGGAGGCCGCTGCGGAGTTGGGATATGAGCTGCCGAAGCGAAAGACGCATAAGGCGGGCAGAAAGGAAAAGCTGCTGGTTGTACTCTGCCCGAATCTGACGAATCCGTATTATGTTATGCTGCTGCAGGGAATCGAATCACGGGCGACAGAGCAGGGATACGGTCTTTTTGTGTGCAATACACAGCGCAATCTGGAACTGGAAGAACGCTATCTGAAAATGCTTCCTTCTCTGAACCCGCAGGGGGTCGTCTATACCTGCAATCCGAGCCGCTGCTATATGCCGATGGTGGAAGAACTGTCCCGGAAGATCCCTTTCGCGGTGATCAATAATCAGAATGAAAAGCTGGACGTGGACGCAGTAGAGCTGGACAATTCCAAGCTGGGACGGATCATGGCAAGACACCTGCTGGATCTGGGACATCGAGACGTAGCCTACATAGCACCGCCCCTGACCGTGCGTCAGAAGCAGCGTTCCAAGAGGGTGGAAGGATTTCAGAAGGAATTTCAGGAAGCGGGCCTGGGAGATCATGTAGTGATCAAGGCGGCAAATGAATCCATTGATAAAGACATTCCCGGTATTGATTCAGAGTACCGGATCGGATACGACCTGACCAGGGAACTGCTGGCAGAGCATGAGGAACTGACAGCGATCGTAGGACTCAATGATATGATCGCTTTCGGCATTCTGGACGCGCTGTATGACGAAAAATATAAGGTGCCGGGAGACATGTCCGTGATGGGCTGCGATAATACGCTGTTCGCAAAAATGAAAAAGGTATCTCTGACAACGATCGAGCATTTTGTTATATACAAGGGAAGGGACGCCTGCGATATCATTATGAAAAAGATTAAAACCAGTGACCGGAAATATTCGGATATGGAGCCCATAAGCATCTATCATGTGGAGTACGAGCCAAGGCTTGTGATCCGCGGAACGACCTCCTATCCGCCGGACAAGCGAACGGTAAAAAGATATTCTGAAGAAATGAAAAATAAATCAAGTTCTAAAAATTATTAATAATAAAAAATGGAATTATTATTGATAAGTGCTCGCAAAATGTGTTAAAACATAGAGAAAAAGTAAAATAGGGTAAAAATATTTTATCGGTTATTATAAAAAGATAATTATTAAAAGATATATATTAGTTAAAGAATTGATTTATAAAAACGGTTGCTATTGACCGGGTTT
>VSNK01000144.1 GCA_009774255.1 Faecalicatena sp. | reverse complement strand
ACTGAGGACGCCGCCGAGAACACCGTTTTCATAACCGATACATTCCTTCGCCAGCCCCTGTACGCCGTGCCGAGTCTCATGCCACTTAATAATAGAATCATAGTACTCGTCTCTTACAGAAAAATATCCGTATGCCGCGTGCCGAGTACGTTCAATGATTGCCTCCGGTATGGTCGGGACTGTCTGAAAATTCATATCCGCCACCCACATCGGAATCTTGCTTAGGCCCTCCCTGACCTGCACATTATCATACGGAATCACATCCACCGCGATTGCGTCTTTACCGGTTCGATCCATAATTGTTGTAAAATCATATTTCATTTTTTATCCTCTCTTCCGTAATCAATTTACGCAGCAAATGGATTGCCTACTATAAACTACATAGATATTTGCAGCAGGAACTCCTACGCGGCGCTTTGTATTAATTTGAAAACATTATGTTACAGTTCACTGGCCAGCCAGCGAACTGTAACGAATCCGGCCTATTTATAGTTGCCTTACGGCAAGAGACCGGATTCCAGCCCCAGTACGTACTGGCCTGTGACCATGCAGCGTGGTGCACGGCCCAGAAGTGAATAGTAACAACATTATACCGCATACGGCGGAAAAAGTACAATTAAAGGAACCACAATGCCACAATTTTCTCAAAAAGCTGAAAAGTATCATTGATTTTGTCTCCATATTAATTTAGAATAGCACTTGTGGCGTCAATACGGATATTCTTTTCATTTCCCTTTCGTACGATAAGCCGCAACAATATTTTTACACACAGGAGTATGTATATAATGGAACATAAAAATAATCAAACCTCTCTCGGAATACATTTCAGCAGGCAGGCTCTGCAAGATGGGATGCGCGACGGTGTGCCCATCGGGCTGGGATATTTTGCGGTATCTTTTTCTCTTGGAATTGCCGCTAAGAATGCCGGCCTTACTCCATTCCAGGGCTTTCTTGCAAGCCTGCTCTGCAATGCCTCCGCGGGAGAATATGCCGGTTTTACATTAATTGCCGCAGGGGCAACCTATCTGGAGCTTGCGATCGTTACCTTGATCGCCAATGCCCGGTATCTTCTGATGAGCTGCGCCATGAGCCAGCGCCTAGATCCGAAGATGCCCGGGTTCCACCGCCCTCTCATGGCTTTTCATATCACGGACGAGCTTTTCGGCATCGCCATCGCCCGGCCGGGCTGTCTGAATCCTTATTACAGCTACGGCGCTGTCCTGGCGGCCGGCCCCTGCTGGGCCGTAGGAACGGCACTGGGCGCGATTGCCGGAGGTCTGCTGCCGCTCCGCCTGGCCAGCGCGTTCAGTGTGGCCCTGTATGGCATGTTCCTGGCCGTCATCATCCCCGCCGCCCGGAAAAGTAAAGTGATTGCAGGGCTGATTGCTCTCTGTTTTGCGGCAAGCTATGGTGCCGCGCATCTGCCGCTTATTTCCGAAATATCCGGCGGTACCCGGACAATTTTTTTGACTGTCACGCTCTCTGCTGCCGCTGCGGTTCTATTTCCAAAGAATTCGAATGAGGAGGACGAAGACCATGCATAATATGTATATTTATCTTTTTATCATGGCCGGTGTATCTTATGCAATCCGTGTCCTTCCCATGACCCTCATCCGCAGGCCCATAAAAAATAAGTTCATCCAGTCATTTTTATATTATGTCCCTTATGTGACGCTTGCTGTCATGACCTTTCCGGCAATTGTAGATGCAACGCAAAGTCCGGTATCCGGCCTCATTGCCCTTGTCATCGGTATCACTGCCGCATGGCTGGGCGCGGATCTGTTCAAAACGGCAGTACTATGCTGCGCCGCCGTCCTGATTGTAGAAATATTCATCATATGATAGATCATGTGATACCGACATCAAAAGGTCTTGCATTTCATGCCTGCACGAATAGAATAAAAAATAACAGCTGCTGCCATATGAATCTATCATCATATGACAGCAGCCGTCTGTTTTGCGCAGTTCTTAATTCAGATATTTTCCCAACACAGATATAAACACATCCACATCTATCGGCTTTGCGATATGGGCAGTCATACCGTTCTTTAATGCTGCTTCTTTATCTTCGTCCATCGCGTTTGCCGTCATGGCAATGATGGGCAGATTCCGGACATCCTGCCTCGGCATCGCACGGATCGTCCTGGTCGCTTCATAGCCATCCATGATCGGCATTTGGACATCCATCAAAATAGCGTCATAGTATCCTTCTTCTGCACTCTTCATCATCCTTACCGCGTCCGTACCATCCGGAGCTGACTCCACAAGAAATCCTGTCTCCTCCAGAATCTCTTCCGCAATCTCACGGTTCAGTTCGTTATCTTCCACGAGAAGGACTCGCTTTCCTTTAAAATCAGCCTGCATCCATTCCGCGGTTTCTTCTTCTTTTTCCACCAGGCAGCTCGCCACAAGCAAGACGGATTTCAGATCCGACATAAAGAGCGGCTTCGCACAGAACGCAGTGATTCCCGCTGCCTTCGCCTCTTCTTCAATATCCGCCCAGTCATAGGCTGTCAGAATGATAATTGGTGCTTCATGGCCGACAGCATTTCGGATTCTCCTTGCAGTTTCGATCCCGCTGGTCTCCGGCATCTGCCAGTCCAAAATATAGATATAATAGGAATCCCCTTCCTCAAATGCGGTCTTGGCGCGGTATGCCGCTTCCCTCCCTGAGGTTGTCCACTCCGCGCGCATGCCGATCTTTTTCAGCATTTTACAGACGCTGGTACAAATATCAAAGTCATCATCTACCACCAACGCACGCAGCCCTGCCAGCTCCTTGATCTTTTCCGACTCTTTTACCGTATTCTGTAGCTTCAGACTAAGCTCTACCGTAAATGTACTTCCTTTCCCCTTTTCACTCTCAACACGGATTGTGCCGCCCATCATATCCACAATGTTTTTCGTGATCGCCATGCCGAGCCCGGTACCTTGGATACCGGTCTTGGTCGCACTGGATTCCCGTTCAAACGGCTCAAATATATGCTCCACAAATTCCGGCGACATTCCGATACCGGTGTCTTTAATAATAAAAATATAGTCTCCGTATCCCCGGCGGTATGTGCTCTTCTGTATGATCCGGAAGCTGACCGTCCCTCCGGCCGGTGTATATTTTACCGCATTGCTGATCAGATTTACGAACATCTGATTTAACTTCAGCGAATCGGCGAAAACATCCTCATTGGCAATATCATAAGTATCAATAAATAATTCCAGCTGCTTTGCCTTTACCTGCGGCTGAATAATATTGACCAGGTTGTGCATCATTTCGGAAATGTTGCATTCCTGTTCCTTGATCTGTACCTTACCGCTCTCGATCCTGCTCATATCCAGAATATCGTTGATCAGACTGAGCAAATGATTACTGGAAGACAGGACTTTATGCAGGCAGTCCCTGACTTGTTCCTTATTATCGATATGGCTCACGGCAATGGTCGTAAACCCGATGATCGCATTCATCGGCGTGCGGATATCATGGGACATGTTGGACAGGAAAGTGGTCTTCGCATTATTTGCGTGCTGAGCCTCCATCACTGCATCCTGGAGAGCCTGTGTCTGCTCCATCTGCTTTCTCACCTGCCCGGTAATCTCTTTGGCCACCACCATGACCATGATATCGCCCGTATCATCATCCCATGTCATAATAAAGGAATCACGGATGCATACTTTCTCTCCTTTATAATTCTGGCTCCAATATTCTACATTGATCTCCGTATCGCCTTCATTAAAGCATTTCATGAGATAATCCGCATTCGCCGTTGCACAGTAATCCTTTACGGATTCCTCCGAAATATTCTTCTCCCACTTTTCGAACCATTCCGAAGCACTGCATGGTATTTTCAGTCCCATCTGCTCAATCAGAGACACCAGCTTTCCGTCGACCATACAGATAATATCCTGTTCGATCAGGTCGCGGGTCAGATTAAAATCAAATGTATAAATCGCTTTTGATGTAATCGCGATCCTGTATTGCCTTTCTTTTCGGTTCGCAAGCGAAATTTCGGCCTGAATACGCATTTCCCTTTCTTTCACATCCGTAATATTCTGCCGGATAAACAACGCCTTGCTGACCCTTCCTTCATTCCGCTCCAGGCAGATCACATTCATGTGTTCCCACCCTGATATTCCGTTTCTCTGTACATGGTACTCAAAACGCACATCCGTGCCGTTTTCTTCCAGCAGCTCCGCAAGTGTATTTATATTAAATAATTCCGCGAACTTCTCGCGGTCACTTTGTTCCACCAGAAAGCTGGACAAATACTCGCATAATTCTTCTACCCTGCCGCTGCATCCAAAGTCCTCCTGCTCCGGCCGCGTCCCGGACAGATATTGATAAGTCCCCTCCTCAAAATCAATCATCACAAAACGCGCAAACAATATATTCACACCGCGTATAACATAGCCCATCTCTCGGTTTTCTTTTTCCAGCAGCTTCTTTTCCTTTTTTGCCCGTGCCAGCAGAAGGATAATGTAAATGATAAACAATGCGATCAGCATGATTTCCAGTATGCTGCCCGTGCGATTCGCATTCTCTATCATCGTGCGTGTGACGGTCCTTGGGAACATCTGTACAAGAACATAGCTATTTTCCGAAAGATTAATCACACAGATATTATCTGTCTGCTTGCCATCAGGAGAGAAAAAGTATCCCTCTCCGCCTTCCTCAAACACGGCCTCTACCTCATGGAGTGTCTCCTGGTCAATGATCTGATCCTGTTTGAGCATCTCAAATATATTTTCCGTATCATTCTCCACGTCCGAACAGGCAATCTTTTCTCCGTCCGGCATACACAGAAACACATCCGCAGCCTCCCCAAAGTAACTCATATTCAGCAGATCGTGCAGATAGGAATCTGCCGAATAGATTCCTTCCAGAACCCCCATAATCTCGCCCTGATGATAGACCGGAGAGTAAAATGTGATCACGGTACCTCCGAACACCGGAGAATCCGTCTCAACAGACATGCCGGTCTCTCCCTTCATGCCCTTGGTATAATATTCTCTGTCGGACAAATCGAAAGTGCGTCCGTCTGATATCGTGCTAACACCATTGATATCCGTATAAATGAACGAATCAAACAAAGACCTCTCTGTCATCGCACTCAGTTCTTCCGTAGTCACGGACGATTCGGACAGCCCCTCCCCAAGGAAATAAGAATATGTGCTGATCCGGCTTTCCGCATTTTCAAATTCTTTTGTAATATACTCTGCCGTCTGCTGTGCCGAATCTGCGGCATAATTCAGATTCTGTGTTTCTATACGCTTGCTGTTCTGTAAAGTATACCACCAGAACAGAATAAAAATAGCAATCAAAAGGAACAAAATATAAAGGGTATTCTGCAGAGATTTCTTTTTTTCGTTCATTTCAAAATACCTCCGTAAAAATACGACAAAACGGCGGAAAACTTTTCCGTTCTCCGTCGTTTTATATCAGGCCAGTACATCATTGCATTAATTCTTGAGTAATCAGCACTCGCTATCCGCGCCATCTGCACGTCTGCTAACCTAGGTGTAGCCCACTACACCGTCGGTTAGCAGACGCACAGCTGACACGAATATCGAGCACTATTACTTCAAGATTAATGCAATAAAGTACTAGAATTCAAAGACCGCTACCCCATAGGGTGGAAGAGGATATGCAAAGGAATACTTTTGGCCGTCGCACTCCTTCTTGACTGCCTTATACATCAGAGGCCTATTCTCCCCTTTTCCGCCATACTTTTCGTCATCACTGTTCAAGATCAGCTTATACTGCTTGCCCCTTGGCACACCGACCCGGTAATCCTCCCTCTCCATCGGAGTGAAATTGCATACGAACAGAAGATTTTTCTTTTTATCCTTTGAATATCTTACAAAGCTGAAAATACTTCGGAACAGATCATCCTTATTGATCCATTCAAATCCTTCCTTGTCAGTGTCCAGTTCATACAGCGCTTTATGCTTCCGATACAGATGCAGAAGCTCCTGCACCCAGTTCTGTATCTGCTGATGCGGCTGCTCCGCAAGCAGATACCAGTCAAGCTCTCTTTCTTCGCTCCATTCCCTGAGCTGCGCGAAATCCTGTCCCATAAATAAAAGCTTCTTGCCGGGATGTCCCATCATGAACGCATACCCGACTTTCAGATTCGCAAACTTGTCAAAGCCCAGCCCCGGCATCTTATTCAGCATGGAACACTTCAGATGTACGACCTCATCATGGGAGAGTACAAGGATATAGTTCTCGCTGTATGCATATTCCATAGAAAACGTCATCATATAATGCGCATTTTTCCTGAACAGGGGATCCAGCTTCATATACTCCGTAAAATCGTGCATCCAGCCCA
The DNA here is from genome assembly GCA_009774255.1 of Faecalicatena sp. GTDB lineage: Bacteria > Bacillota > Clostridia > Lachnospirales > Lachnospiraceae > Schaedlerella. The sequence goes on along the minus strand of VSNK01000144.1, from coordinate 7,602 downwards.
TATTCCACTTGATGCTGAAACCAAGTCCGTCTTCCTCCGGCACCCCTGTCACCTTGGGCCATGCCGTGGATTCCTCCGCAATCATGACAGCACCTTTATTTCTGCCCAGCACCACGGAATTCAGATGCTTAAAGAACTCGATCGCCTCCAGATTCTCATTGCCACCGTATTTATTCGCTACCCACTGTCCGTCCTGCTTTCCGTAATCCAGATACAGCATGGAAGCCACCGCGTCCACCCGCAGCCCGTCCACATGATAATGTTCAACCCAGAACAGTGCATTTGCAATGAGGAAATTCTCCACCTCTGTTTTGCCCAGGTCAAAAATCTTCGTTCCCCAGTCCGGATGTTCTCCTCGTCTCGGATCCGCATATTCGAAGGTCGGAGTCCCGTCAAAATCCGCAAGCCCATGCGCGTCTCTCGGGAAATGCGCCGGCACCCAGTCCAGAATGACGCCGATCTTGTTCTTATGCAGATAATTCACCAGATACGCAAAATCCTCCGGTGAACCATACCGTGACGTAGGCGCATAATAGCCTGTCACCTGGTATCCCCAGGAACCGTCAAAGGGGTGCTCCGCGATCCCCATCAGCTCTATATGGGTATATCCCATCTTCTTTACATATTCCGCAATAGATACCGCAAACTCACGATATGTGTAAAAGCCTTCGTCCTCCCGGCAGGGATGACGCATCCAGGAGCCCATATGCACCTCGTAGACTGACATTGGATTTTTTTTATTATCCCACGTCTGGCGTGCTTCCATCCATGCCTCATCGGTCCAGTTAAAATGATCAATATCTGCCACACGTGACGCATTGCCCGGACGAAGCTCCGAGTAATTCGCAAATGGATCGGCCTTAAACAGCCGCTCGCCCTCCATCGTCTCAATACAGAACTTATACATGTCCCCTTCCTTCGCGCCGGGGACAAAAAGTGTATAGATGCCGGCAGGTTCCTGCCGCTCCATCTCATCGGCTTCCACATCCCATCCGTTGAATTCACCGACTACGGACACCTTCTCCGCATGAGGCGCCCACACTGCAAAGTATACGCCCTCCACGCCGTCTACGGTTACCTTATGAGCGCCCATCTTTTTATAGATCTCATAATGAGTGCCATGGCCGAACAGATATTGATCCAATTCTCCAATCTCATAAGGCTGTAAGTTCTTTTTTGTTTTACTGGTATCATTTTTCTTCATAAGCCCACCTCGTTACCGATTGTTTTATTCCGTGCATTACATGTGGATAGGCCTATCGGTATATCAATCCTTCACATCTTCCAGGCAAGCATGTGATACACGGTATTATAGTCTAAATCTTATTATACTTTAAATCTTTACAAATGAAAAGAGCAATCATACCAGAAAATGCAAAAAAATCATTCTTTCAAAATTCGACCGCCTCTTCGAAAAATCCTGTCTTTTACACAATCCCAAGTTCCCTGAACACTGCCCACACATATGGAGCGCCAAATACGCCAAGGCTTTTGGGGCCGGTAATCTCTCCTGGCCTGGCCTGTATTTTATCCCACGCTCTTTCGACCGTTGCCCGAGTAATTGACTTGGATCTCCTGTCTATAAATAACTCTCCGCCGATCACCTGATACCGGAATTCCAATCCCTTTACCGTATGGAACGTCCTCCCCTCATGTCTGGTCAGTTCCTCCCAAAGTTCTTCTCTCAGCATGCGCCGCCCTGCCTCTCTTATGTCGTCCGCTGTCTGCCTGTGATAAAGCGGGTCATTTATCCTGTTTTCCTCTCCAGATCCACAATGCGATTACGATTCCCGTTATGTACAAAATATTCACAAGAACCGTAGGATTGTCCTTCAGCAATGCCACGACTGCCACAATTGCCGACATAGAAATCGCAATCTGGAGTGTTGTAAAGATTCTCTTTTCTTTTGTCTCCTTCGCTTTTCGGAGCATCTCGCTTTTCTGCTGCTCCATGGTAAGGTATTCCATCAGATTTTCTTCCGGAATCCTGGATAGTATCCAATCTTCCCTGGTAAAATCCTCAATGTCCTTTCTCAAATGGAAGAAGTCATTCATACGCTTCTTCTCTCTGCTATGACCGGGGCGCTCCTCCTTGCTGTCCGGAGTATACTCTTCCGTCCTCCCGGCAATCGGCGGTTCATAAAATACCGGCCCCCTGACTTCCTCTTCTATATGTCCCGTTTCAATTTGTCCTGTATGCTTGGGCTCCTCTCCCGAGGCTTGCTGATGCCGGGGAGCTTCCGCCGCTTCCTGTACCTCCGCCGCTTCCTGCGTCTGCTGAGGCACATAATACTCTGCCGGCGGTTTTATGGACTCCATCGAAATCACTGTCCCCATCGGTTCCGTCTCTTTTTTCGGCTCCGAAGCCATCTCCGAGCCTTCCTGTATACGAATTACTTCCTCTTCCACGTTTTGTCCCTCCATTAATTATCATTACATTTTATGCTCCTTGTTTATCATACCAATTTTCGACAAAAAGTGCAAGGATTCCATGACTGCCATTTCTTAAGGTTTTAGAAAGAAAGCAGCCTTGTCAGGAGAGGATTCATATCGTATATTATTTTCAATACCGGACTGGCCTCAATCATGTCAAAACAGACCTTTCCAAAAGGAAATGAGTAGCAGACCGCGATGATCAGGAAAAGTACCCATACGAATAAAAGCGCGCCTACCGCTCCGATCAAAGCTCCGCCCAGGTAGTCCAATACTCCCAGAAACGGCATCTCCCCCAGGATATCCACCGCGGCCATCAGTGCTTTCACGATCACAAATGCCAAAATAAATGTCACAAGAAATGACAGCACATTCAGGATCATTCTGCATATATACGCCGCAATATACTGCGGGAAGGAACTGACATCCAGTTCTTCATAAATCGCAGTATTATTATTTTCCAGAAGAAGATCCTTCAGGAAATCCGGCATTCCCGAATCTTCAATTTCTTTGATCTGCTCGTCCTTTGGAATTGAGCCGTAGATCTTGGCAAAGTCCCTTGTCGTAACGCCCAGCCGCTTCCAGTCCAGGCTTGTGTATTTTTCGATGTCCTCCAGAGGAACATTCTCCAGAGGTGTACCGCTCAGGTCCTTACCTGCCAGCGTCTCCGCGGAGATCTCGGGAATGAACGCCTGAACAATCTTGTCCTCGATCAGCTCATCCAGCGGGGTATACTGCGCCAGGGTGCTTCCCACATGGGGGGCCAAAAATGCAAACAACACAGCCGTGAGCACCGTAGATAAAAGTGAGATCCCGATTTTGAAAAAACCGCGGACCACTCCTATCACGATGCCCACCAGAAAGATAACTCCTACAATAATCAATAACCAGTTCTCCATCACTTTTCTCCTATCCGGCCAAATAAATGACCCGTAATTCATCCGTACTCATCATCATGTACTGATTGATTCCTTCCATGGGGATCATCATCAGGATATCGTCCTTCAAATCACCGTCAAACCGCGGCATCCCCATACTTGTATAAATACTGCATCTGGAACCTTCGTATAGAATAACCTCATTTCCCTCCATATACACATTGCTGAATTCTCCGGAAATCGCACGCTCCATGATCTGCTTTCCTGATTGATTATACAGCCGCAGATCATAGCCTGACTTTTCCTCATTCAGCAGAATGAAGCCAATATACCGGTTAGTGTGAAATGTGCTTCTGATCTCACGGAACAACTCGATCTCGGCCATTTTCTCCGGAATCCTGTTACCCTTAGATATCACAAAAGAATGATCACCCACCGCAACGGATGTAGTATCATCCATAAAAAAAATCTCCGGCATGACGGAATCCTCATATTCCTCCATGCTCACCTGGTGGTTCTCCTGATCTGCCCCTTCCTCCCCGAAATTATAGCAGGCCACTCTGGTCCTCATTGTCATATCAAGGTAAGAGACCATCAATAGCATCCCGTCAGGGGACATCTCCAATGCGACAGGATATCCCATGCTCCCGGTCACCACCTGATTTTCCACCAGAACATTCCCCGTAGAATCATAGGTCACGATCATGGGAGACTTCTCGTTTTTCAGGATCGCGCTCACAATTCCCTGGTTCGAAAGAGAGAATTTTTCAATCGGAAGATTCGTCTCAAATTCTCCCTTCAGTCCCTTCTCCGTGAAGATCTGGATGGAATTGCCTCCGATATCCGTAACCGCAAATGTCTGTCCGTTCACATCAATCGCCGGATTTTGGAACTGACCGGGCTGGATCCAGAGTACTTCATTTCTCCGGTTCAGAAACGTGACTCCGTTCCTGCCGTACCGAATAATCCCGTTCCGAAAGGAAGCGTAACGATTGCTGTCCGAGGTCTCTCTCTTGTAGGATGCTGTCTGATATACCGAATGATACAGATGGTTCATAAGCAGCAGATAAGTTCCCCACAGCACCATGGCCGCAAGAAATGCGGTCGTCATCAGCTTATTCAGCCTGATCCGCCGGTGCTTCCGTTTTTTTTTCTTTGGTTTCTCCGGAGCCGGTGGTTCCATCAGCCTTAGGTTTGGATTTTTCTTTTGCGTCATCTTATTTTCTGATACCTCTTATTGGATAGTCTGTTCTGCCCTGTCCTGAGCAGTTACATTATAACATCTTTTTACGGTAATAGCAATTTCTGTCCGATATAAATTAAATTCCCGTCTGTCAGCCCGTTCATCCTGGAGATCGCGTCCACATGAGAGATGTCCCCGTATAGCTTCTGGCTTATAATTGCCAGGGTATCCCCCTGTTCCACGATGTAGATGCCGTTGCTTCCGTTATTTTCCGCAGCGTCGGGCGCTTCGCTTCCTTCCGCCTTTTCAGGTATCCCCTCGGTGACCACGCCTCCGCTGGTCTCCACCGCCGGTTCCTGGGGAACATCGGCGGCCTCTCCGTTATCTGACGGCGCGGCCGCATCAGCCTGTCCGTTTTCGGTCCCGCCTGCCTGTCCACCAGCCTCTGTCGGCACATCCGCGCCCGCCTGGCCACCAGCCTCTGTCGGCACATCCGCGCCCGCCTGGCCTCCTGCCTCTGCCGGCATAGTTGCGCCTGCTTGTCCCTCTGCTTCTTTGCCTGCCCGTCCTTCTTCTGTTCCGGACATATTCTCCCCGGAATCGGCAGGACTGCCGGATGAGTCCGCCGAAGCGACCGTCTGTTTGACCTGATCACCCGATTCTGATTTTACCTTGCCGGACAGATTTTCCAATGTATTCTGAACGGATTTCATCTTATCAAAATTATTCATGGTCGCGACACCCATGATCACCACCAGCAGCACAAGGCAGGAACTCAGCGCGTACATCATACGGTTGGAACGTTGTTTGAGCATCAGTTCTTCCCGGGTACGGACAATACTTCGGAAATCCTTTGCCGCCTGATCCTCCACGGTCTCCGTAGGACTTGCCCCGTTTTTCTTTCTGGTGGAGATCATATAGTTCTGCATACAGGGATTTTTTTCATAATATGTATAATGCCCTCCTATTTCCATCAGGTCGTCGAATTTAAAAACAAAATATGCCTCTTCCTTTTCTCCCGGATCTTTCATGATAAAAACCGTATTTTTCTTCGGAAAGGACTTTTTATGCAGCTTTACCACACTTTCCTCCACAGCCAGCGGTACCCCCGCATGTGCCACGAACCAGCCCAGCATCTCGCCGTCCTCGAAGTACTGCTTGCAGTCCTCGTAGGCATGCTTCCAGGTGTCTTCATCCAGAACATATTCCGTCCCCGAAAGCCTCAATTCATGCATCTGGATTGCCCCATAAATGTATACATATTCTTCTTCCTCCGTACTCTGTATATCGCCTACAAGAAATGCGCCTATAGGCGTCTCTCCTGCTTTATCGCATAGCTGTGAAAAAAATGTATCTACATAATCCTCCACGTAAATCTTCGGGGTATCGCTTACGTTGCCGATCTGGCGTACATTTTTGGGTATCTGTCTTTCCATCACACTCACCTCTGCTATTTTTTCCTAAAGCATAGCATAAGAAAAAAGCTGAATTTATCATTCTATGTCAGGTGCGTTCGACAAAAGGACTTCGTTTTAAGGAATATGGGAAGTTATTTTGGGACAGTTCCTAACTGTAAATACGGCAGAAAAAGAAAAAAGCTGCCGCATTTTCATTCTATGCGAACAGCTTTTTGTGACAGTTCCTTATTCTGCCTGCTTTCCAAGTGTAACCTCTACTTCTTTTTCCGTATATTCTCCATTATTCTCCGGAATCTGAATCGTCAGTGTAACTTTTTCCCCAACGGCATAATAGGTCAGTTCCTTCATCAGCGCGCTCATACCGTTCACACCGCTTCCATTGATTGCGGTGATGATATTTCCTTTGGTGATGCCTGCGCGGTCCGCGCCGCCGCCTTCGATTACTTCTTCAATATAAACGCCTGTCGGCATATGGAACCTCTGCGCACTTTCACTCGCCACATCAAATCCTACGATTCCGATATAGCCCTGGTGGCCTTCCGCCACTTTATACTTCGTCTTCTGATTCATCAGTCTATCGATAATATCGGACACATCGCTGATCGGGATCGCATAACCGATTCCTTCAACCTTTGTTCCCGCAAGTTTGGAAGAATTGATACCAATCACTTCTCCGTTTGCATTGATCAACGCACCGCCGCTGTTTCCCTCATTGATTGCGGCATCTGTCTGGATCATCTTTACGTCGCTTCCGATTGTCTGTCCGGTCGTCTCGTCCACAGGGTTCGCATCTCTTCCCATCGCACTGATGACACCTGTCGTTACGGACTGTCCGTAGCCCAGCGCATTTCCGATTGCAATGGCCGGTTCGCCTACTTTAAGCTGTGTGGAATCCCCCAGCGTAGCGACTGAGATATGATCCATGGTATCCGCTGAAACCTGATTCTTTGGAACTGCAATCACCGCAACGTCGTGAGACGGATCGGAGCCCTTTACATTAGCCTCAACACTGGTTTCGTCAGAAAATGTAACCGTAAGATTCTCAGTTCCCTGAATCACATGATAATTGGTAACAATCAGAAGTTCTTCGTCTGTCTGGCTGATGATAATCCCTGTTCCTGCGCTCTGCATCTCCTGCTGATAGACTCCGCCGAAAAAGTTCTGTACTTGCTGAACACTCAGGTTCGTAATGGATACAACCGACGGCATCACGTTCTCCACAATTGTGGAGACATCCGATGTGACCGCTGTGGTGGATTTTGACAGGGAGCTGGTCACCGGGGTGGTCTGTCTTGCTTCGTCCTTATCTGAAGAAGAGGTGTCCAGCCCCAGGATCTTACTCCCTAAAATATTGGAAGTCAGGAAGGTGGCGCTGGATACAACGCCAAACAGCAGTGCCAAACCGATTACCGCAATTGCCTTAGGCATCTTTTTCTTTGACTTTTTGTCTCTGCCCGGGTACTCGTGCTGGCCATAATTCTGATAAGTATGTTGTGAATTTTCCGGATTGTAATAATTGTATTGATTATCCATACTGCATCCTTCTTTCTCTTGTATTTATTTTATACCGATATCATAGCTGTCCTTTGTGATAAAATTGTGTACATTCTTTTAAAGAAATTTGTTTTTCTATAAGAATCTCAGAATACATCTCTTAATAGGAAAATTCGGAGAAGTTTCCTATTAGAAC
>VSNK01000143.1 GCA_009774255.1 Faecalicatena sp. | reverse complement strand
CTAACCCGGATAAACCGGAAAAGCACGAGACGAAAATTTTGCCATTTTGCGCAACATTTGGCTATTAAGTGCCTAAGTTTTAGGGCAGACAACAGCCTTATTTTGGTGTAATGCTCCACACAGGCCCCCCTCCTGTGGCAGTGGAGAGCAATTCGTTCAAAATAATTTCTACATCCCATGCCGCCTGCGTTCGTTCCAGTCTGGCAGGGTCGGCAACGCGGACCTGGTTGCCGGACCAGTCATCGGTAATGATAATGAAGTGCCCGCTGTCGGAAAAATGTCCGGGTCCCATCAATGCGACCAGAATATGGCCGCTTTTTAATTCGGAGATCACGCCTTCCGGGGTAAAGTCGCGGAAGGATTCCGCGTGGAGACCGAAGGCAGCGGCTCCCTCGGGGATGAATTCATGCTTTGTACCGTAGCCCAGGGACCAGTAGTGGTTGGCAGCCGCCCAGGCGGCCATGTCGGGAGGCTGGCAGGTATGTTCCGTAAAGCTGGTCACCAGCATGGCCAGCACGGTAGGGCCGCATCCGTAGACCGCAAGGGGGTCGGCACCGCCATAGAGGTAATTCGCCCAGCGGGAATCGGACTGATTGTAGTAGGTCAGGGTGCCGATGCTGGTGGTCAGGGACAACGTGTATTCTCCGTCCGCAGCAGCTTTATTTTCCAGAGGCTCTGGCGTGGAGGCGGAGGGAAGTCCGGGGAGGGCTCCGGAAGCTACCTGGGCACCGTCCATAACCGCTGGGGGCTGACTGTCAGGAGCCGCCGATGATGTTTCATCTGAAAGAGCGATATCTTCCCCAGAAAGACCGGCAGCTTCCCCGGAAGGACCGAGACTTTCCCCGGGAGAACCGAGACTTTCCCCGGGAGAACCGAGATTTTCCCCAGAAGAACCGGCATTTTCACCGGAAAGAGCGATATCTTCTCCGGGAGAACCAGCATTTTCCCCAGAAAGGGAAGCATCTTCCGAAACCTCTGACAGAGCCTCGAGTTCCGCGTCGGGGGCAGTACCGGATGCTGAGTCTGTTCCGGGAGAGCCGGGGGCCGGAGCGGCCCCGGGGAGGCCGGCGGCTGTCAGGTGCGTCTGGGAGAAGGAGATGCAGAACAGGATCATGAGAAATAGGGCTCCGCATAATATTTTCTTTTTCATTTTTTACTCCATATCTTTATAATCTATTGACTGTATCGAATAAAAAAAGTATATTAATATATGATACCTTTTTTGTATGTCGGGGTATACTGTTACTGTAAATCGTAACACATGACCACACATCGTATATCGGAATTTGTGGAAAAAAATTAAGGCAGGGAGTGTATGGCACAGATTATTTTTGATCAAGTGACAAAAAAGTTTGGGGATGAGACCGCGCTGGAAAATGTTTCCTTTGAGATTGAAAAAGGGGAATTTGTGTTCGTGCTTGGCAGGAGCGGTGCGGGAAAAAGTACTCTGCTGAATCTGATTATAAAGCAGGAGGAGGTGACATCCGGGCGGATCACGGTCAATGGAAGCCGGGTGGACATTATGAAACGAAAGAAGATTCCGGCGCATCGGAGCAGGATCGGAATCATGTCTCAGGATGTGGGCCTGCTGAAAGATCGTTCTGTCTATGATAATATCATATTTGCTCTGATGGCTACGGAGCACGGTACTGCCAGGATGAAGAAGACCGCCATGCGGATGCTCGGCTTGGTGGGGCTGGTCGGAAAATCGCAGTCCTTTCCGAATGAGCTTTCCGGCGGCGAGCAGGCCAGAGTGCTTTTGGCCAGGGCCCTTTCTACGGGACCGGAGATTCTGATCGCGGATGAACCGACCGCGAACCTTGATCCCGATGCCGCGTGGGATCTGATGCAGCTTCTGGCAGAAGTGAATTATCAGGGGATGACGGTAGTTGTTGCCAGCCATGCCAGAGATCTGGTCACGATTATGAGGCGGCGGTGTATTTCGCTGGTTTCGGGTATTGTTGTGGCGGATGAGAAGAATTCGATATACAATCAGAAGGCTATGGATATTTTTGAAGAAAGGAGAATTCTTTCGGGAAAGAGAGAATAGGTATAGAGCAGAGAATACAATACAAAAGGAAAAAATTAGAAGAAATAGAATCCCTTTCCGCAGCGGAAAAATATCGAAAAAGTGTTATATTTGCGGAAAAATATCCGATAGAATAACAGAGGTGTACTTTTATGCAGCTGGAAGGAGGGAGCAATTATTAATTATGAGATCAGATATATGCTGATGCTGCTGAAAGCCATAATTAATCAAACCCCGGTCCAGTCATTGCGGAGGCCTGTAAATTGGGAGAGAATCATAAGTGTTTCTGATTATCAGAATGTGATCAATCTCGTTTATCGGGGAAGCCTGGGATTAGAGAAGGAGATGTCGGAGGATTGCGGACTGCAGTTCTACCAGAAGTATAAAAAGGCGCTTCTTTTGTATGAATCTTATAAAAACGCGGAAGAGGTAATCATCTGGCAGTTGGAAAAGCATGGGATTGACGCGCTGTTGCTGTCGGATACGAGTGTAAGAGAATTGTATCCGATGTCGGAGATGGCTTCTTTCGGCCAGATCGAGATACTTGTAGATAAGGCGAATCTGGCGCAGGTATACAGGCTGATGCGGGATATGGATTACGAACAGGAGGATGACCGGCTGGGAAATGGAAACGTATACGTAAGAGTGCCGGGGATTCGCATTGTGTTCTACGGCGAGATTCCCATTCGGAACAAGGTGATTACGAAGTATTTTTCCGGCCCCATCAAGAAGTACCTGCGTATGGAGAACTACAGCGAGCAGAACGCTTTGCGTCAGAGCGCACTGGGGCTTGCAGGAGTTTATTCAGTAAAGTACCGGTATATACATATATTGTCTGACGAGGAAGAGTATATTTATCGTGTGGGAAGAATGGTCGAGCTGTACCTGGCAGGGGTACTGAAGATCAGAGACATACTGGAGTTCTGGCTGTTCCAGAAGGTGCTGGATGAAGAATTTCCGTGGAAAGCGGTGAAGGAACTCATAGAGAAGGCAAAGTGGACGGATTTCGCCCATCAGGTCGATGTGCTTTCTTCGCTCTGGTTTGGAGAAGGGGGAAGGCAGCAGTATGGGATCGCACTGGAATTGGAAGAATATATTCTTTTGCCGGGCCGGGAGAACAAGCATCTGGACAGAGTTCTCCTGCCGCAGGAAAAGGCCAGACTGGATTTTTACCGACGTGACAGAAAGGAAGAGTGGCTGCTGAAAAGGAGGGAATGGAGATTTCCCCCAAGGGAATATATGTGCCAGTTTTTCCCGATACTGGATAAATACCCATTTTTAATTATTTTTTGCTGGGGAATTCGGGGGTATCGCATCTATTCAAGGATGTGCGCCGCCAAATGTCAAAAAGTATGGTTGCGGCTCAGTGTAAGATTTTTGGACATAAAAGAGAAAATGAAGGGGCTGATCAGGAGAAGAGAAGAGGAAGCGCCCGAAGAGCTGAAAGAAGAGCTGTCGGGTTCAGGCTTCGAGTCAGAAGCGGAAGAAGAACTGCCGGGTACCAATCAGGAGCCAACGGAAGGAAAGCGGGAGACGGCGTTTGACTCGGAGCATGCTGAAAGAATGCGGGGAACAGTGCTTAGTTCAGAACTGCCGCAGGATTTGCAGGAGATGGAGCTTGATTCGGAGCTGTCGGAAGAACTGCAGGAGATGGAGCTTGATTCGGAGCTGTCAGAAGAGCTGTGGGAGATGGAGCTTGATTTGGAACTGCCGGAGGCACTGCAGGATGTGGAGCTTAATCAGGAGACAGAGGAAGAGCTGCCGGATACAGACTTGATCCGAAGCCGGAGAGGAGAGGATCCTAAGCATGAATAAAACGGCTGAAGAAAAAGAAACGGACAGCGGGGACGGGGATTTTCCGCAAATTTAGAAATGATGACACAAGGAGAAAAACATGAAGAATTTGAAGATTAGGAACAAATTGTATTTATCATTTGGAATGGTACTGTTGCTGACAATCATAATTTCCGTTTACTCCATTTTGGAGCTGAGAAAAGCAAATGACAACATGGTGGATCTTATGGAGGGAGCTGTCGCGGCGGATGACGCGCTGATGAACAACCGGATTGCTACGAATGACGCCGGAAGGCTTGTGCGTGATTTGTGCCTCAGCGGAAAAGTAGATGCTTCCGTGAAACAGTCGATTCAAGAAGACGTTGCGTCTATCGAGGCGAATTTTGCGGTACTTGAGGCTTGTGAGTATTTGAACCAGGATGAAGTATCTCAGTATAAAACGGCTGTCAATGACTGGGTTAGCGAAGCAAATACCATTGTGGCTATGATTGAAAGAGGGGACAAGGAAACCGCGCAGGACGCGATCCTTAACAAATGTACTCCGGCGCTCGCGAAGGTTGTGGAACTGGAAAAGCCGCTGAGTGAAAAATCAGTCTCAATGAAGAACGATACGCTGCAGGAAAGCTATAGCAGCACAAACAGAAGCCTGATTCTGCTGATTGTCATGGCCGTAATAGCAGTCCTGATCGCGTTGTTTATCTGCGGCAAGGTAACGGCGATGATCATAGCACCTGTGCGGGAGATCGGAAAAGCGATGGACGGCATGGCCGAAGGCAATATGTCTCAGACGTTTGAATATGAGTCACGGGATGAGTTCGGCACATTGGTGAAAAGTGTAGATAACACATGTGAGGAACTGGAAGCTGTCGTAGATGACCTCAGAAGACTTCTGGATGAGATGGCAAGAGGGAATTTCGATATCCGTGCGAAGCAGGAATTGTATAAGGGTGACTTCCTTCCACTTCTGGAGTCCATCCGCCGGATGAATATCAACCTGAGTGATGTAATGCGCCAGATTAACGATGCTTCCGATCAGGTGGCCAGCGGAGCGGATCAGGTATCCTCCGGAGCGCAGGCACTTTCTCAGGGGGCGACACAGCAGGCAAGCTCCGTAGAAGAGCTGGCGGCAACTGTGAACGAGATCTCAAGAGACGTAAGCAGTACGGCGCAGAATGCGAAGGACGCAAGCGGCAAGGTAACAGAGGCGCAGGATAAGCTGACTGTTTCTAATCAGCAGATGCAGGATATGATCAATGCGATGAGTGATATCAGCCAGAAGTCCGGTGATATCGGAAAGATCATTAAGACGATCGAAGATATTGCGTTCCAGACCAATATTCTTGCACTGAATGCGGCGGTAGAGGCAGCACGTGCGGGCGAGGCAGGCAAGGGCTTCGCGGTTGTGGCCGATGAAGTGCGTAATCTGGCCTCCAAGAGTGCGGAAGCCGCAAGCAATACAACGGCTCTGATCGAAGGTACGATCGCTGCGGTGGAGAATGGAACTGAGATCGCAGGGCGGACCGCTGAGGCGATTTCCGATACGGTGGAAAGCACCAAGAGTGCGGTGGACTATGTGGATAGGATTTCTACGGCGGCTGAGAGCCAGGCTGAAGCGATTGCACAGGTGACAACCGGTATGGATCAAATTTCCAGCGTAGTACAGACGAACTCTGCGACATCAGAGGAGAGTGCCGCTGCCAGCGAAGAGCTGTCCAGTCAGTCACAGCTTCTGAAATCACTGGTAACACGGTTTAAGCTGAGAACAGCCAACGGACCGGCAGGGAAATAGTGATAAATAGTACATAAATATAGAAAAGTAGTAACTACTCAGCACAGGATAGCGCATTTTACGAGGGTACTGAGCAGATACGAAAAGTATTTTAACAGTACAGTGGCATAATTGAATAAAGTGGACTGGTCATATATCACATAACTGGATGTTTTGAAATCTCCAGTTATGTGATATTCTTTTTTAGATAAAAAAAGCAAGTGGTTACAAATAGGAGTTGAGTTTATGACAAAGAAGATTGCGGTCATCAATGATTTGTCGGGATTTGGACGCTGCTCACTGACGGCAGCAATTTCCACGATTTCTGTTATGGGAGTGCAGGCGTGTCCTTTGCCGACGGCCATTCTCAGCGCGCAGACGGGATATTCCAGCTATTATTGCGATGACTATACAGATAAGATGGAGTATTTCCGGCAGGAATGGGAGAAAATGCATGTGCGGTTTGACGGAATCTATACAGGGATTGTGGCGAGTGAGGCGCAGATCGGACATATTTTTGATTTCCTGGATACGTTTTATCAGGAATCTGCGTTTTTGCTTGTGGATCCGGTGATGGGTGATGACGGCAGAGTCTATAAGATGTTCACGCCGGGACTGCTCCGGAGGATGAAGGAGCTGTCCATGCGGGCGGATGTGCTGACGCCGAATCTGACGGAGCTGTGCCTTCTCACCGGAACGGATTTTGCGGAGATACAGGCTTTGAAGGGAAAAGAGGAGCTGGCGTCGGCTGTGAAGGAGCTGGCAGGCCGGCTGATCCGATGCGGCCCGGAGATGGTCATTGTGACGGGGCTGCGTTTTGAAGAGACGGAGAGCGGAGAAAAGAAAATCGGTAACCTTGCGGTCAATAAAAACGGCGGAAAGTTTTCTGCGTTTCCTTATATTGGAGGGAGCTTTTCCGGAACCGGGGATTTGTTTGCTTCTGTCATTGCGGGCGGAACCGCAAGGGGTGATGATATCTTCCGGCTGATTGATCTGGCGGGGGAATTTATCGAAAGGGCGATGAAGGATTCTGCCAGCGAGCCTGCGGAGCGCAATGGCGGGACAAATTATGAAAAATATCTTGGAATGTTGATCAAAGAATGATGATCAAAAAGGAGGATTTCAAAGATGGAAAACAGAAATTTGAATGCGGCAACTTCTAAACTTGTAACAGCGGGATTATTTGCGGCTATGATCACGATCATGACGGCATATATTTTTCACATTCCTTATGGGGCGAACGGCGGGTATATTCATTTCGGGGACGCGTTGATCTACCTGGGAGCGGTATTTCTTCCGAGGCCGTATGCGCTGGCGGCCGCGGCAATCGGAGGGGGAATGGCCGACATCCTGACCGTACCGGCCTGGGCTCCGGCGACCGTGATCATTAAGATGCTGATTGTGCTGCCTTTTACATGTAAGGAAGGGAGAATTCTCTGCACGCGGAATATGGCGGCTCCGTTCATAGCGGCTGTTATTTCCGCGGTCGGATATTATCTGGCAGAGGGGATTCTGTTCGGCTCTTTTGTCGCTCCGCTGGCCTCTCTGGCGGGGAGCGCGGTGCAGTCCGGGGGAAGTGCGGTGATCTTCCTTGTTTTGGCGGCGGCGCTGGATAAGATGCATATGAAGAATCTGGCTCATCAGATGTTGAAATTGTAGATTGAAGGAGGTATGTGAGATAATGGCGGAGATTTTATATAACTATCAGGGCAATGTCTATGTGAATCTGACAAATAAATGTGACTGCAGCTGTCAGTTCTGTATCCGCAGCCATCATGACGGGGTAGGGGATGCGGATACGCTGTGGCATAAGAAGGATCCGGAGCTGGGGGAAATCAAGGCGGCTATGGATGCCTTTGATTTTGCGGGCAAGGAAGAACTGGTCTACTGCGGTTATGGGGAGCCGACATGCGCGCTGGAGAATCTGATCGAATCGGCGAAATATGCGAAAGAGAAATATGGCCTGAAGATTAGGGTGAATACGAACGGTCTGGGAAATCTATATCATAAGAAGGATATTGTGCCTCTGCTGGCGGAGGTGGTGGATTCTATCTCGATCAGTCTGAATGCGCCTAACAAGGATGAGTATATGAAGGTCACCAGGCCGCAGTTTGAGGATGCGTTTGAGGGAATGCTGGCGTTTACCAAGGAATGCGGGAAGCTGATCCCGCAGGTGAAGATGACGGTAGTGGATGTTCTGCCGGAGCAGGATATTGAGGACAGCCGGAAGCTGGCGGAACTGCTGGGAGTGGAACTGCGGGTGAGACATTTCGTGTAGGGATGTGTAGAAATGTGCAGGAATGTATAGGGCTGCGCAGGAATGCATAGAAATGTGCAGGAATGTATAGGGCTGCGCAGGAATGCATAGGGACGTGCAGAAATATGCAGGAATGTGTGATGAAAAAAGCAGACGAGAGCAGTTGCTTCTATCGTCTGCTTTTTCCGTTCATTCCTTCGAAGGTATCATTCCCCGTCTGTCTGCATCGGGGGGGTCACTTTGTGAGAACCTCGGCGCCGTCCTGGGTGATCAGCACCATGTATTCGATCTGCGCGGATAACCCGCCGTCGTTCGTATAGACGGTCCAATCATTGTCTTCGTCTACATAGAAATCGGGGCTTCCCTCATTGATCATTGGTTCGATGGTGAACATCATGCCTGGCACCAGCAGCATTTCGGTGCCTTTTTGAGTGACATAGCTGACAAATGGTTCCTCGTGGAATTCCAGCCCGATTCCATGTCCGCCGATTTCCTCAACCACGGAATAGCCGTTTGCCTGGGCGTGGGAGTTGATGGCATCGGCAATGTCGCCCAGATGTCCCCATGGCTTCGCCTGGGCCAGGCCGAGATGGACACATTCTTCCGTGACCCGGATGATGCGTTCGGCGCGCTCAGAGATTTTTCCAAGTGTGAACATCCGGGAGGCGTCGGAATAGTAGCCGTTCAGGCTGGTGGATACATCGACGTTGACGATATCTCCCTCCTGTAAAATGATATTTTCATCCGGGATGCCGTGGCAGATTTCGTTGTTGATGGAGGTGCACACACTCTTCGGGAAACCATCATAGTGGAGGGGCGCCGGAATCCCGCCATGGCTGGTGGTGAAGTCGTATACGATCCGGTCGATTTCGGCAGTGTTCATTCCGATATGGATATTTTTTGCCACCTCATCCAGTACGGCAGTGTTCAAAGCGGCACTTTCTTTGATTTTCTGAATCTGGTAAGGCGTCTTCAGGAGGTTTCTTTGCGGGACGATCTCTCCTCGGTCCGCGTGTAACATTATTTTTTCCTCAATCGGCATGTGGCACTTTTTATATTTCCTGCCGCTTCCGCACCAGCATGGATCATTTCGCTGCATTTTCATTACCTCTCTTTTCCATTTACGAATGATATAATTCAACATTTTTATTGATTTTCCTTTTCTTCCTCCGACAGGAGATGAATAAATAACCCGCTTCGAAGCTTTGGCTCGAACCAGGTGGACTTTGGCGGCATCAGACGGCCGGAATCTGCTACGGAGAGCAGTTCGTCCATGGAAGTGGGATACATGGCAAAGGCGACATTTTCGTCCCCTTCATCAGCCAGGCGGACCAGCTCTTCAAGTCCGCGGATTCCGCCTACGAAGCGGATTCTTGGATCTGTTCTTGGATCCTGGATACCGAACAGAGGAGCGAGAACGACATTTTGCAAAATGGATACGTCCAGGTCATTGACGGGATCTTGGGTATATAGATCCGGGCGGGCCGTGAGCGCATACCATGTTCCGCAAAAGTACATGGCGATTTCCCCTTTGTGCTGCGGATGACGGGGCTGCGGCATTTCCCGGATATCAAAATGTTCTCTGACTGCGCTTAGCAGTTCCTCCGAAGTGTGTCCGTTCCAGCCGGTTACGACCCGGTTATAGTCGTAGATCTTTAATTCATCGGACGGAAACAGTACGGAGAGAAAATAGTTAAACTCTTCATCTCCGGTGTATTCCGGGTATGCATGTCTGCGCTTCAGACCTGCTTTTACGGCGGAGGCGGCACGATGATGGCCGTCTGCAATATAAATATGCCCGATGTCTGCAAATAGTTCCGTTATTTTTTCGGTCTTTTGCTCTAGCTTCCATACCTGATGGCGGACTCCGTCTTCTGCCGTGAAATCATAGAGTGGAGCGGCTCGTTTGGCGTTCTCCGTGATCTGCTTCAACTCAGGCCGCGGGCGGTAGGTCAGAAAAATAGGGCCGGTCTGGGCGCTAAGTGTATCTACATGGCGGATCCGGTCCAGTTCCTTTTCCTCCTTGGTGTCCTCGTGCCTGCGGATGGTGCCGCTCAGATAATCATCTATGGAGGCGCATCCTACGATTCCGGTCTGGGTGCGCCCGGCGAAGGTCAGGGCATAAAGATAGTAGCAGGGTTCCGGGTCTTTGATAAAAGAACCGTCTGAGATCATCGCGCACAGGGTGTCTCTTGCGCGGTCGTAGACCTGCTGGGAATACATATCTGTGTCATCCGGAAACTGGGTCTCCGCACGGTCTATTTTTAAAAAAGAAAGGGGATTCCGTAAAACTTCCTGCTTGGCTTCGGCACGATTGTAAACATCATAAGGAAGCGCGGCGATGGAGGAAGCTTTGTCTTCCGCCGGGCGTACGCTTCGGAAAGGTCGGATAGTTGGCATAAATGATGCTCTCCTTTTCTGTTGATTGTATGGGATGCTGTCTGCTTTAGGTTCTACAACTCCTTATGCAGCGCAGGAACAGCACATACAGTGTATCACAAAAAAAATGATTTTTCCATATGGAAAAATCATTTTATTAGCACGGTTTCAGTTACTGTTCACTCCCCAGCCAATCACTACGCTGATTGGCTGGGGAGGATGCACGCTGTGCCTTGAATAGAATTCAGCCCCTCGCCGTAGGCGACTTAAAATGGGCTGAATTCGTTACAGTTCGCTGGCTGGCCAGTGAACTGTAACCGGTCTCAGGCCTCCGCCTCAAACTTGCGGAATGCCAGGCGGTACAGGAAGGAATTCAGATAGGCAAGCCCGGAAAAGCCAATAACAAACCACACAAACCCGACAATCCGGAAATCAATAAATATGGTAAATGCCACCGCCGCTGCCAGAATGAGCAGGAGCAATATGGTAAAGGGAAGCTGCGCAATACTGATGATAAAGGCATTTTTCAGAGAATTTTTTATGGTATTTTCAAATCGGGCAATATACGGGAATATGTAGATTGCGGGGAATAAAATGATCATACTGACCAAAATCACCAAAAAGGAAAAAATCTGCTGAAAAGTGCCTCCCATGATTCCGGCGGCACGGTAATCCATTCCCAGGACGAGACTTGCGAGCAGCAGAATCAGCCAGGAAACGGTGCTGTGCCTGAAATTGCTTTTAAAAGCACGGAAAAAAGAGGAGAAAATATAGCTCTCCTCTTTTTTTACCATTTTCAACGTGACAGAATACAGGGCGGTTGCCGACGCGCCGATCGTGACCAGGGGAATGCAGCATATAAGGAAGAGAAAATTCAAAATAAACAGATCAGTTAATCTGGTTAAAAACTGCATGATTGGACTGTCATAATTAAAAAATTTCATTGGTAAGCCTCCTTGTATTCCATAGTCCTACTTACTTTTCCGCAAGCTGTCTTCTTAAATGTTCAATTTCCTGAAACTGCTGCTCTAATTGTTCATCTTTTTGGGAGAGATGTTCATCCACGCTCAAAAATGTCAGCCATGCCTTCAGTTTGTTATTGATACCTTTATCTTAACCGCTTTTCTGCACTCCCGTGTGCAGGGCATTGTATCAAAATTTATCTACGCTTGTTATTTTGTGCCGGTTCCTAAATTTCATACCATATAATCTGATTGGCCTCGAGTTCAAGATGGAAGCCGGAGCCATCTCCGACATAGACGGTCGTGTCCTGAGGTTCGTAGGTATTATTGACGACGCAGTATTTTCCATTTTCAAGATAGGCATGGACTTCTACATTGTAATTTGTGGAGAACCATCTGTGCAGGTTCTGCTCATCGCCGGAACTCCACAGGATCGCGCGGTAGAGCAGACGGCTGTTTTCGAAGCTGTAGGGAAGCCCGCTGATATAAACGGCGCGGCCTTTTCCAAAGGAATTGACCGCAAGCTGCACTTCCTTATCGCGTTCTGCCAGGATTGTGGTTCCCTCCAGCGCATAGATGTTTTTCTTTCCTTCTCCAAAATCAATTTCGCCTGTCACATCTTCGGTGATGAAATGGCTGTGGCTGTCCCAATTGTATTTATCATACCCCAGGGTGAAGCCTCGTTCTTCCTCCACGCCGAACACGTTGGAGAGCTGGAAGAAATGGCCGTTGGCCTGGTGGGCGCAGGGTTCGCCGATGCCGATGATGCCGCCGCCTTCATAGACGAATCGCTTGACTGCGGAGGAAATGTCCGGATCACACCACCATTCCCCCCCGGTGTGGGCGGTGTCGGCGTCACCTACGTTGATGAGGACGTCGATATCGTTCAGGATATCCGGGTTCTCTTTGAGTTCGGCAAAGCTGATGAACCGTACGTCAAAGGGGGCGCCGGAGAGGGCTTCGATGATTCCGGAATAGGAATAATTCTGTTTATAATAAAGGGCATGGTGTACCATGTGGCAGCCCCAGGCGCGCATCTTTCCCCAGCAGTTCAGGATGGCTACGCGCTTTACGCAGTAGGGGACGCAGCCTTTGACGTTGTCATAGAGCTCCCGGAACTCGTTGCAGACGGATTCTACGTAGTCTACAAATTCCGGAAAATCCAGTGTCAGCTTCAAGTATCCGCCGTATCCGATCCGGTCTACGGGTTTGCGCAGGATGGCACGGCGGGCGGTCACCCAGTTGATCTTGGCTTCCTTCACCGGGTCGCCGCCCTCATGGAAGGTGTCCGGGAAGAAATAGGGCAGGAGTCTTGCCTCAGTGTAGGAAACGCCCTCAATGTCGCTGATCAGCCGCAGGGTGGAGCCATTTCCTACGCTTCCTACGACTGCGTCCAGGCCCACACCTCGGAATTCCTCCATGAATGGTTCGGTACCGATCCAGTGGTCGCCGAGGAACATCATGGCTTCCTTGCCGTATTCATGGGTAATGTCTGTCATTTCTTTTACAAGCTTTGCCACTTCTCTTCTTTGAAATGCCTGAAAATCCTGGAATTCTTTGGATGGAATGCGGTACTGGTTGTTGTAATAGCCCTGATCGATGATGTATTCGGGGCGGAAGGGATAACCGGCCTCCTGCTCGAACTGCTCCAGGATATAGGGGCTTACGGAGGCGGAATAGCCGTACCAGTCTACATATTTTTCTCGTGCCAGTTCGTCAAACACGAGGGTAAACTGGTGGAAAAATGTAGTGAAGCGGAGTACATTTACATAAGGATGATCCTGGATGAATCTGCGCAGGCGCTCCAGGGTAAATGCGTGGGTCTTGGGCTGGCGCACGTCGAAAGTGATCTGGTGCTCCACATCCTTCCAGCCGTTGACTACCGCATTGTACATGTGCACTGGATCCCACATGATATAGGCCAGAAAGCTGACCGTGTAATCGTGAAAGGGAATGCTCCTGATGACGGCCTCGCCCCGGGATTCATCATAGCTCCAGTCTGCCGCGGGGACGATCGCGCCGGTACTCCGGTCAATGACTTCCCACCAGCGGGTGATGTCATCCCGGGTATTGGGAGTCAGCATGTCCCGGTATAAGCCCTTCATCAGGGGAATGCGCAAGGTCTCGCCGGAGGCGGTGTAGATGGGCGTCATGAGGTACATTTGCTGGATCTCGTCCGGGTTTGCTTTCGCCCAGACATTGTCCTTTCGGGTGGTATAGTAGGTGGAGTATACTTTCAGCCCGATATCTTTTAATTCTACGGGAAAATCGGTTCCGTCACAGTCGCGGACCGCATCGGCGCCCCATTGTTCGGACAGGCGTATGGTATCTTCGATGATATCCATGTCTGTGGGGATTGTTACACGTCCTTTTATATTCATGATTTCAAATCCTTTCGATATTTAGTCTTCCTGCTCTTTCGGATCGTGAGTCTCAATGTACTCAATAAGTTCGAGTATCTCATCGCTGCTCAGTCCCTTTTCCTTTAATTTCCTTATCAGATTTACTACTTGTTTTCCTGTTATCTGCTCACCTCCCATTTTTTAAAAGTATTGTTTTCGCCTCTTTATAAAGTTCGATTTATAGGATGATTTTATTATAGCAAAAGGAATTTCGTGTGTAAAGCTAAAGTGGCGGTTTCAGACCTCCGGCCATGTTACAGTTCACGGCCTAACTGGCCGTAAACTATAAACGAATCGTAGACATACGACTAGAAAAATTTTCATTTTTATTGACATATTTCTCACAAAATTGTATAATAATAC
>VSNK01000142.1 GCA_009774255.1 Faecalicatena sp. | reverse complement strand
TCGGCGAGTGGCTGTATGCCAGAAACCGCTATTTTACTGGCCGGATGCCTTGCAGCAAGGTGCAAGGCACCGTGAACAGTAACGGGAAATTGTCTCCTGCGGGGCATTACATATACTCACGGCAGCCGCAGCCGCGAAGCAGCATAATTCCGCATGCGGCTGTGCGCATCACGTTATACTGTGCGGCAGATTTATCTGGCGCGCAGTATAATTTTAGCCGAGTTTCTTACGGGCGGCGGTGATCAGTATGAGCAGTGACAGAAGGAACAGAAGGACGGCCGGCACAATATTGGCTGCATCGCCGGTCTTAGCTGCTTTTTTGGAGGAAGAAGCTGCGGTTCCTTCTTCGGGCTTTTCCTGGGAAGTCCCGTCCATGTTGATACGGACGGTCTGTGCCTCATCAGCCAGATCTTCGTGGGCGGCGATTTCGGATTCCCGGAGGAACAGCTTTTCGAACACCACAATCCGGGCATCTTTCAGGGTCGATGCGTCCAGGGTGAATTCTACTTCCACAGTTCCCTTTGCCTCTTCCGGAACGAAGGTTCTTTCAGCCGTTATTTCTTTTTCTTCTATTAAAAATGGGGTTCCGGCAGACTGCTCCATCAGGATGCCTTTCAGGGTGTACTCTTCTCCAGGGATCAGATTTTGATAGGTCACCTTATCCAAGATGGTGATTTCTCCTTGTGCCGTAATCTTCTGGCTGCCGCTTCCCTTTTCCCCGGCACTGGTCCTAAGCTCCGGGAAGTAAATGGTCTGGCCTTCGTAGTGAATGTCTTTGTGGGCGGCAACCTCTTCGCCATCCCGGGTCACGCTTTCAAATGCCACGGCTGTCTTTCCTTCCATGCCGGATGCATCGAACTCAAATGTCACATCCACACTGCCGGAATCAGATTTTGGGGTAAAATCGGTCTCCGCCGTGATTTTTTCTCCGTCCGCCCGAAGAGGCTCTTCCGTTTCTTCATCCAACATGGCTCCTTCTACCGTGTATTCCTGCCCCGGGGTAAGATTGGAATAGAATACCGTATCTACAATCACCGTGTCCTCTGCCGCCCGTGCATTGCTGCTGTCCGTCACGGTATCTTTTGCCGAGGTTCTTACTTTTGGGAAAGAAATGGTCTGTTCCTTGCTGTCCGGATCGGCGTGAACGGCATATACTTTGCTGTTCTTCTCCAATGTCTCAAAGGCAACCAGAGTCTTTCCTTCCAGATTCGAACCGTCAAAATGAAATACCACCTCGGCCTTTCCGTCTTTTTCTTTGGGCGTAAATTTCATTTCGGCAGTCACATCCCCTCCGGCCGCATTTTGGGCGATCATGCCTGTTTCTTTGTCCATCAGCTTCCCCCGAAGCGTGTATTCCTGCCCTGGCTTCAGATTTTGATAAAATACCGTATCAGCAATGGAAACCTTGTTTCCGGCAGCAGCCATGTTAGTTCCGGATGCCTTGTCCAATGCTCTGGTCGTGATTTTCGGAAAATGGATCGTCTGCCCCTCATCATGGATGTCTTTATGCTCTGCTACTTTTTCCTCCCTGTAATATAATTCTTCATAGAGAACGATATCTTTGCCGGCCATCCCTGACGCGTCAAAGGTGCATTCAATCTCCGCGATACCCGCGGAGACTGCGGAGGTAAATGCCTGTTCTGCCGTGACCGGATTTCCATTTTTATCCGTAATTGGTTTCCCTGTCTCCTTGTCCATCAGAGTGCATCTCAGAAGGTATTCCTGATTTTCCTTTAACCCGTCATAGAGAACGGAATCGATGACCGTCACAACTCCCTCCTGCGCATAGTGGTTTCCGGTGGCCTCATTTCTCGCGCTGGTGGAAATAGACGGTGTCCTCACATATAAATCCTTATTTTCCAGATTTCCCAGATCGACCGTCACCTGATCCTCAGAGATCACGAAAGGAATCTTCAGCATTTCTTTTCCTTCGTTTGCCTCGGACGGAATCTCTTCCAGAATATAGGTGTCATAAGGGAGTGCTCCAAGATCGTTGTCTACCGGCGCGCTGCCGCCTTCGCCGTCCAGCCCGAACCACAGGCCGTCTTCCTTTCCTCCCTGGTTGGTATTTTCGGTATGCTTGTTCCGATCCGAGGAGGAAGAATAATAACCGTTTTCATCTGTTATAATGTTATGGGACTCGCCTGTTGTCGCGCTTGTCACGCTGAACGGAACATTCGGCATCGCTTTCTGCGTGCCGGCATCAAGCTTGTACAATTCAAAATCCCCGCGCTTCACCCGATTCTGGATCGAGTGATCCGCATCTGTCAGATCTACGATTTCACCATTCTCCGTAATGAAAAACTCCTGCCGCCAGATTCCCTGGTCAAGATACCCTGTGGGTGCCCCCGTCTCAACAATGCGGTACTTTCCATACGGAAGGAGACGCTCCGTGGTCTGCGCAATCCCATTTTCATCGGTCTCTATTGTCGTAATCGTATCATTCCTGGCAAATACTTTTCCGTCCACCACCACTGCATTTTCATTCAGATTCACGACCGCAAATACCGCGTTTGATAAAGTCGCGCTTCCTTGCGGAAGCAATGCTTTTGTGTCATAGTCGCGCTTCCGGACCCTCACGCCGCCCCGGATGACCTGGTCATACATGGCATACTTGTTTCCGCCCTTTATAGCAGCCCCGTTTTCCTCCTGGCAAATCTGCGTGAGATACGGGCCGGTAATCTTCTCCTCGCTTCCCTCCGCTTTCATATATGCATTTTCCATGGAGTATCCCTGTGGAGCTTTCGTCTCTTCCATGCTGATTGTGCCAAGGGGCAGCACCGGAATCCCATCCATCATATAAAATGCATCTCCGGAAACTTTATATTCCTCCCGGAGCAGCGCCTGGTACTTTGACGGAGTACCGGATACATCCGGCACTCCTTTCGTCTCCAATACCCAGGTTCGGGTCGGTGTCTGAGGCAAACTTTCCCTGTCGTAATACCCGTTATAATATCTGACGGTAAACTGGGCTCCGGCAAGAGAGGCGCCATCCGGAAGTGAAGCGTCCCCGGTTTCCTGATCCCATTTGGCCAGTTCAAGCCCTGAGGAATCACTGTCAGGAACATTGCTGATATCCAGCATCAGCTCCTCACCGGCCTTCACTTGAATGGGATGTGCTTCCTGGTCTTTCCGGTATCCCTTTGGAGGCGTAATCTCTTTGATCCAGTAGCCTCCTTCCGCCAGTTCTACGGAATCACATTCCCCTGCATCATTCGTAGCAATCCGTCCCACCTGGGTCGTACAGGATTCATCCGAATAAACCCCATATTCCGCTCCACCCAGCGAATAGCATGTATTTCCATCTGTTATGTCAGGATTCGATGAGCTCTTCCGCAGTTTCACCGTTCCAGTGATCGGCCCCTCATATTCCAGCCACACAATGTCCTGTCCCGGTACGTGTGCAACATATGCCTGATATTCCATAAACACAGACAGTTCCTTTCTGCCGCTGTTCATCAGCCCGTCTAATTTATTTTTCATATCCTGCACCTGCTGCCCTGTCAGTCCATCCGTGTTTTTGCCATATTCTGCCCCGATCATCGCATGGATGTACGGGTAAGGTTCGTCAGCGCCGCCGAATAGCCCGGAAGCCTCCTCTGCCCAATGGCCGTCTGCCCCAAACATCAATGCCATCTTGATCCTTTCATTCGTCTCTTCGTAGATCGGATAGGTTCCCGAAATGTTCGATGTATTTGGATGTGTGCCATATCCTAAATAGCTTTCTCCGCCTGTCAGTACTTCATATTCCGTAGTCTTCCGGCTTCCATAGCTGTGAACGGTCCCGGTTCTGATCATACAGTCGGAACCTGTCGCTGAAAGCGGCATCACCTCATCTTCGCTGGCCGCATCTGCCGTGTCATCATTTCCACCGGTTTTTCTTTCGGCAGGAACTTCACAGGGCTCCGTTTCCTCCGGCAGCCCTTCTTCATCTGTTTTCGATACGTCCCCCATTTCCGGATTCCCGCCGTTGTTTTCTTCTTCGTCAAACACCTCCGGCCGGTTTGGCTGGCCGGCAGAGCTTCCCTCTCCTTCCGAACCGCGGGTTTTTTCATCGTCTGTTTCCTTCTCTGCCTCTTCCTTTATCTCCTCTATTACCTGTTCATTTGCCTCTCCAAATGTCTCAGTCATCGTTTCTTCCGTTTTCCATACGGCCTGATTCTCCATCCGCTCTTCCGCGCGCACGGAAGCAGCACTTGCCGTGACCATACAGCTCAAAATAAGCAGAAAGGCAGCCGCTGTACGGAAAGTTCCCTGCATGTGGTAAAAAAATTGCTTCATTCTTTTTTCTCCTCCGATTTGTGATCGCTCTGCGCAGCAAATTGATCACCTGAAAAATACAGTCAATGCATCACATAATGCCTGTACAAAAAAGCGCCACTAAAAATTTACCGTTCACATCTGCTGATTACGCCATTGTTTTGAACAGTAATACGAAAATAAAAGTCCTCCTTTCTGCGAAAAATGTTGTTAGAAGTTACATAGCTATGTCCTCGTTTTGGATAACTGGGATGATACTCCCTTGAAAATAAGAATTGTCCTAAGACGAGTAACTTGATCATAAACGATAATCGGGAATTTGTCAAGAAAATCTGACAAATTCCCGATTTTATCTCTTACAGTTCACTCGTCAGCCGCTGTCATGATAAGTTTGTGCTTGCACAAGAACTTAGGAGTTGTAGAAAAATAACTGACACATCTTGACTTGTCTATTTCTCCGGCTGCACAGGTCAAAAAGCCTCGACGTAGCCCACTACGCCTGCGTTTTTTGACCTGCACATCCGAAGAAATATCCTGCGCAATCTGTATCAGTTATTTTTCTACAACTCCTTATCATGACAGCGGCTGACAAAGGGAGCGCCGGTTTATGAGCAAAAATAGCCGCAAAGCGGCGGAAAAGCATCGAAGATGCATTTTGCGAATGGCGCGGAGTGAACGGTAACACCTGATACTATTTCTTTTCTATATAGCCTTTTGCTGTCAGCGCTTCCGCACACAGCACGGCGCCGCCTGCGGCACCGCGGATGGTATTGTGGGAAAGTCCTACGAATTTATAATCGAACAGGCTGTCTTCTCTCAGCCGTCCGATCGAAATCCCCATCCCATTCTCATAATCTACGTCCAATTTTACTTGGGGGCGGTTGTCTTCTTCCTGATAGCGGATAAACTGCTTCGGAGCGCTGGGAAGTTCCGCTTCCTGCGGATAGCCTTTGTAATTCACCAATTTTTCGATTAACTGCTCTTTGCTCGGTTTTCTTTCAAAATTCACGAACACTGCCGCCGTATGTCCGTTCAGAACCGGTACACGGAGGCATTGGCAGGTAATCTTCGGAAGTTCTGCCTTCACGATCTGTCCGTTTTCAACCTTACCGAGAATGCGCAAAGGCTCCTGCTCACTCTTTTCTTCCTCTCCGCCGATATAAGGGATCACATTTTCCACCATTTCCGGCCAGTCCCTGAAGGTCTTGCCTGCGCCGGAGATTGCCTGATATGTGGTCGCCACGACCTCCTTTGGACCAAATTCCTTCCACGCGGCAAGGCATGGCGCATAACTCTGGATCGAACAGTTCGGCTTTACGGCAATAAATCCCCGCTTTGTCCCAAGACGCTTTTTCTGATCTGCGATCACTTCAAAATGTTCTACGTTGATCTCCGGCACTACCATAGGTACATCCGGAGTCCAGCGATGCGCGCTGTTGTTGGACACGACCGGAGTCTCCGTCTTCGCGTATGCCTCCTCGATGGCCCGGATCTCATCCTTGGACATGTCCACCGCACTGAATACAAAATCTACGGTAGAAGCTACTTTTTCTACTTCATTGACATTGAGTACCACCAGCTTCTTTACAGCCTCCGGCATGGGAGTATCCATTTTCCATCTGCCGCCGACCGCCTCTTCATAGGTCTTTCCTGCTGAACGCGGGCTGGCCGCCACCGTCACTACCTCGAACCACGGATGATTCTCCAGCAGAGAAATAAATCTCTGGCCAACCATACCGGTCGCACCTAAAATACCAACCTTCAACTTCTGTTCCATTATTATCCTCTCCTTATCCTTTTCTATATAAAAGTATGCGTCCTGACGCACATTCGCGCCGAAGCGCGGCTGCGGCAGCAGCCATTCTCCTTAGGCACTTACGAACAATTTCTTGCGCCAAATGGCAAAATTTTCGAATCGTGCTTTTCTGGTTTATCCAGGTTAAGAGTTGTAGGAAAATAACTCCTTATGCGCGCAGTGCGCATCCCCGATACGCCGGCAATCTGGTAAAAATCTGTAATTATTCGGCGGCCAGATATGCTTCTTCCTGGGCAATCACCTTTTCCATAGCTGCTTTTCCAGGCGCACCGATGACATTTCGCATCTCCACACAGGTCTTCATACTGATTGCCTCATAGATATCTTCCTCAAACACCGTGGAAACGGCTTTGTATTCTTCCAGCGTCAGGTCGTCCAGCGCCTTGTCCTTCTCAATGCAGGATAGCACCAGTTGTCCGACGATACCATGCGCGTCCCGGAAGGGTACACCGTGATTTACCAGATAATCCGCGGCATCCGTGGCATTGGTGAAACCATTTTTTGCGCTGTCCGCCATCTTTTCCCTGCGGAATTTCATCGTATCAAGCATCCCGGTAAATAACGCAAGACATCCTTTTGTAGTGTCTATCGCGTCAAAGACCTGTTCCTTGTCCTCCTGCATATCCTTATTGTATGCCAGCGGAATCCCCTTCATCGCAGTCAGCAGGGACATCAGCGCCCCATAGACCCGCCCGGTCTTTCCCCGGACCAGTTCCGCGATATCCGGATTCTTTTTCTGCGGCATGATGCTGCTCCCGGTGCTGTAGGCATCATCCAGCTCCACGAACTGGTACTCATTGGAATTCCAGATGATCACCTCTTCGGAAAACCGGCTCAGATGCATCATCACTGTGGACATTGCGGAAAGCAGCTCGATCAGGTAATCCCGATCCGAGACCGAGTCCATGCTGTTCAGCGTTGGTCCGTCGAATTCCAGCAGTTCCGCCGTGTACTCCCGATCCAGAGGATAGGTGGTGCCTGCGAGTGCCCCGGCTCCCAGGGGACAGGTATTCATCCTGCGGTAAATGTCCTTCATCCGCGAGCGGTCCCGCCTGAACATCTCAAAGTAAGCGCCAAGATGATGCGCCAGAGTCACGGGCTGCGCCTTTTGCAAATGTGTAAATCCGGGCATATAAGTCTCCGTATGCTCTTTCATCAGCTTCAGAAGGACCTCCAGCAGACCTTTGAGCAGACCGTCCAGCTCCAAGATCTCGTCCCTTGTGTATAACTTCATATCCAGGGCCACCTGGTCATTGCGGCTGCGGCCGGTGTGAAGCTTTTTCCCCACATCCCCGATCCGGCCGATCAGATTGGCCTCCACAAAGCTGTGAATATCTTCATACTCCTCCGTGATCAAAAGGGTCCCGTTCTCCACATCCTCCCGGATACCATTCAGCCCTTCTATAATCTGATTCTTTTCTTCTTCGGTCAAAATCTTCTGCCTGGCCAGCATCGTCACGTGGGCGATGCTGCCCCGGATATCCTGTGCATAAAACCTTTTGTCAAATGAGATCGACGCATTGAAATCATATACCAGCTTGTCCGTTTCCTTCGTAAAACGACCGCCCCACAACTGTGCCATTCCTGATTCCTCTCTTCTTTCATGTAAATCGGCCCTATCTGTTCCGTACTCTCGCAGATACGTCCGCAATCCATACGTCTTCGTACGGACAGCGCAGTAAACGCGCTGTCCTGTGCTGAGTAGTTACAATTTGCCGTTATGAATAGTTACAAACATCTTATCATAAGAAAAAATCTCTGTCCATAAGCAACTTCTTACATTTTCACCCTTTGATTCCGCGATTTTCCAGTGAAAACTGACAACCGCAGTAATCCTGACGGTACAACCCGTATTCTGCCGACAGCTCGACCGACCGCTTATATCCGTTTCTTTTCTTAAAATCGGACATGAGATACGGCACCCCTGTTTTTCGTCCCACAGAGAGGCCAATCTCATTCAATTTCTGCGCGTTCTTCAAAGGGCTGATGCTCAAAGTCGTAGTAAAATAATCGAATCCACCTTCTTTTGCCCTCTTGGCTGTCTCCCGCAGACGCAGTGCATAACAGCGAAGACACCGTTCTCCACCTTCCTTTTCCTGCTCCAGCCCGGCAGACATCCGATAAAATTTTTCTTTGTCATAGGTTCCTTCCAGGAAGGAAATCGGATAGAGGGGATTTAATTTTCCGATCAACATCTGCTGTTCCGTCACCCGTTTGTGGTATTCGCTTTCCGGATAAATATTCGGATTGTAATAGAACACGGTAATCTCAAAATATTCTGACAGATATTCCAGCACATAGCTGCTGCACGGAGCGCAGCAGCTATGAAGCAAAAGACGGGGCACACGTCCCTGCTGCCCAAGTCCATCCAGCACTTTATCCAATTCCTTTTGATAGTTTATTTTCTGTACTTGCATTGACTTCTCCTGTATTGGGAATAAGATATTCCAGGCAAAAACTTTCCAGCTGTGCGGTTGCGATTCGACAGGTCATTTTCATGCAATTTATTGCAATGAAAATGACCTGTCGAATCAGCAACCCACTTATTAATGAGCAAAAAGCGGCTGCGTTAGCAGACGCAAGAGTGCGTCAGCACGGTTTTTGCGAATGGATAAGTGGGTTGGAGGCTCTTTAGAGCATCCAACCGCACAGCTGGAAAACTTTTAGAGCCGTCCCTGGTTTAAGATCGCCACAGAATTTCTGGTGATAATCTCTGTCTCCAGCTCCGTAGTCTCAGGCACCTTCTTCCCATCGATCATATCCAGCATCTGCCGGGCCGCAATCCTGGCCAGATCCCGAACCGGATTCTCGGCAGATGTCAGCGGCACTTCACAGAATCTTGCGATATCTGAGTTATCAATACTGATCAGGGACAGATCCCCGGGAATCCTGATTTTCTTTTTCTTGCAGACAGACAACAGCTTATTTGCCACCACATCGTTATAGCAGACACATGCTGTGCAGCCCTGCAGCCTGTGCATGATCCAGTCCTCACTTTGTTTAAAATCCGTCAGCATCTCCGAATCCACCCATACGATCCGTTTATCATCGACTTTTACATTTGCCTCCATGAGAGCTTCCACATATCCCGCATAGCGCTGGTGTCCCTGGCCATCATCTGCTTTAAAGACCGCCGCGATATTCCGATGTCCGCACTGCAGCAGATAGTTGGTCACCAGCTTCCCTGCTTTTTTGTCGTTCAGGCTTACATGCGGGGCAGCTAATTGCGGGTAATGGCTGTTAATGAACAGCACCGGTATCCCCTGCTTCATCAACTCTCCGTACATATCCAGATTTGGATTCGGAAGTCCGCTTTTGGTGGTCTCGGCGATCAGCCCGTCCACCGTATATTTATTCAAAATATTTTTTAAAATGAACCTCTCTTTTTCCACGGAGTTGTTTGTAACAGAGATCTGAAGGCTGTATTCGGCGTTCGAAAACTGCTCCTCCAATTCTCTTAGAATAGAGGAAAAAATATATTCCTGGATAAAAGTTGTCATGACCGCGATCTGCATGTTTTTTTCTTTTTTAGGGGTGACCTGATCCGAATCGTTAATATAAGTTCCGCTCCCGCGATACCTTTTTATGATCCCCTCTTCTTCCAGTACGGCAATCGCGTGGCGCACGGTCTGCCTGCTGACCTGAAACTCCTGACACAGCTTATATTCCGATTCTATTTTATCCCCTGGCTTTAGTTCTCCGCTTTCCAGACGATTTTTGATCCACAGGCAGATCTCTTTATATTTTGCAACCGATTCTTCCAAAATGTACACCTCCGTAACTCTCAACCGGTACAGCTACTTCCGATGCAAATAGCGTCGTACCATAGACAGGCCGCTTGTTTCGCGTGAATAATTATTCATTACTATACAATACAACTTTTCGTTTTTCAATCCGTAAAATGTACTAAAAAATGAGTACAAATTTTGTGCATATATACTTAGGAGTTGTAGAAAAATGTGCGCCCCCGGAGGGTTTTTGTTCCATAGGAAAATT
The DNA here is from genome assembly GCA_009774255.1 of Faecalicatena sp. Classification (GTDB taxonomy): domain Bacteria; phylum Bacillota; class Clostridia; order Lachnospirales; family Lachnospiraceae; genus Schaedlerella. The sequence goes on along the minus strand of VSNK01000142.1, from coordinate 4,015 downwards.
CGGAGAAATTTCTTAATAGCAAAAAACTGCCCACAGGCAGACTCTACAGGTCTGCTGCGGGCAGCTTCTTTACTATCTGTTCCGTCTCCTCACAGATATGTTAATTTTTCTTCTTGCTTGATAATACGTCAAAGGTAACCGCGCCGAGAAGTACCAAGCCCTTTACTACCTTCTGAAGATCTGTTGAGAGTCCGATCAGGAACATTCCGTTGTTCAGAATACCCATAACAAACGCACCGATCACGGCCCCGACAACCGTACCCACACCGCCTGATGCGGCAGCTCCGCCGATGTAGCAGGCAGCGATGGCATCCAACTCAAATCCGTCCCCGGCCTTTGGGGTAGCGGAAGCATTCCGGGCGGACAGTACGATCCCTGCGATGGCAGCCAAAAAGCCCATGTTGGTATATACCCAGAAGTACACCTTTTTCGTATCAATACCGGACAGTCTTGCGGCCTTCTCGTTGCCGCCCAGCGCGTAAACCTGGCGTCCTGCAACGGTCTTGCTGGTAATGAAGTGATAGATTCCCACGATCACCGCCATCAGAAGCAATATGATCGGAATTCCGTTATAGGAAGCAATTTTAAGGAAGAAGAACCAGATGATCGCGAGCGTGGCCGCTACCTTGATACCGGTCTGCCAGGTGGGCACCATTGCAAATCCGTACTTCTGCTGGGTTTTTATCGTTTTTAATTCCGCGCCGATCACCAGGACGGTGACGATCAGGGCAACCAGGATCGTGATGATATCCAGTGTTCCGCCGCCGAATTCAATTTTGCTGGAAGCGAAGAAGCCTGCCCCTACTTTTACATAAGAGTTGGGAAGAGGCCCAACGGTCTTGTTTTCCAGAAGTGTATATGTAAGTCCCCGGCCGATCAGCATGCCTGCCAGCGTTACTACAAAGGGAGGGATATTAAGATAGGCGATAAAAAATCCGTTAAACGCACCGAACGCAATCCCCACAAGAATGGCGATCACAAATGCCAGTGGAATGCTCATATTGTTCTCTACGATCAGCTTTGCCGCAACCGCACCGCACAGAGCCACATAGGAGCCGACGCCCAGGTCTACATTTCCGGTGAGTACACAGAGCAGCATACCTGTAGCAAGGATAATAACATAACTGTTCTGCATGATCAGATTGTTCATATTCATCGGAGTGGCATTGACGCCTCCTGTCAGCGCATAAAAAACAATAAAGATAGCAAGCATTGCAAAGACCATGCCATATTGCTTCAAATTCAGATTTACGGTTTTCTTCTTTTCCATTGTTATTCCCCTTTCCTGTTATTATGCTGCATAATGCACTTCATAATTCTTTCCTGAGATAAGTCTTCTTTTGATATTTCACCGGCGATACAGCCTTCGTTCAATACATAGGTTCTGTCGCATGTCCCGAGAATCTCCGGCATTTCGGAGGAAATGACGATGACCGCTTTTCCGGATTTTGCCAGGTCGTTGATGGCACAGTAGATCTCATACTTCGCTCCCACATCGATTCCGCGGGTAGGTTCGTCCAGAATCAAGACATCCGGTTCCGTCAGTATCCATTTTGCCAGGATCACCTTCTGCTGGTTTCCTCCGGACAGGCTTCCCACCGCCTGATGAACCGAGTTGGATTTGATGTTGATCAGTTCTTTGTATTTCTCCGCCTCCAGAATTTCCTTGTTGGAATCCACAATCCCGTTCTGGGAGAAGAAACCGCGCAGGGCTGCCAGGGACATATTCCATTTGATGTCGTTGAACAGGATCAGCCCGTAATTTTTCCGGTCCTCGGAGGTATACGCGATCTTATTTTCAATGGCGTCCTTTACGCTCCTTATCTTCACCGGCTTTCCGTGCATGAGGATCTCCCCGCTGATCTTCTGTCCGTACTGCCGCCCGAAGAGGCTCATGGCAAACTCCGTCCTTCCGGCGCCCATCAGGCCTGCAAGCCCCACGACCTCGCCTGAGCGCACCTTGATATTGATATCCTTTAGCACCTGGCGGTTCGGATCCTCCGGGTGGAAGACATTCCAGTTCTTCACTTCCATGACCACATCCCCGATGGGGCAGTCCGTACGTTCCGGATAACGGTTGGTCAGCTCACGTCCAACCATCCCTTTGATGATCCGGTCTTCTGAGAAATCGTCCACACCCTTGGTCAGCGTCTCAATGGTCTGCCCGTCTCGGATGACCGTGATGGCATCCGCCACATAACTGATCTCATTTAACTTATGGGAAATGATGATGCTTGTGATTCCCTGTGATTTCAGCTTCAGCATGATCTCCAAAAGCTGCGCGCTTTCCTCGTCATTTAACGCCGCTGTCGGCTCGTCCAGAATCAGAAGGTCTACCTTTTTCGCCAGCGCCTTCGCGATCTCGATGAGCTGCTGCTTGCCCACGCCGAGGGAATTGATGGGCGCTTCCAGGTTTTCGTTTCCCAATCCCACTTCTTCCAACATCTTCTGCGCCTCGTTCCGGGTCTGCGTCCAGTCGATGACACCGTTCACCTTCATCTGCTCATTGCCCAGGAAAATATTTTCCGCGATGGACAGATATGGGCTCAGAGCAAGCTCCTGGTGGATGATCACGATCCCCTTTTTCTCGCTGTCCTTGATATTGCGGTTCTTGACCACTTCCCCGTTGTATACGATGTCTCCCGTATAGGTGCCAAACGGATACACGCCGGACAGAACATTCATCAGCGTGCTCTTGCCCGCACCGTTCTCACCGCAGAGCGCATGGACCTCGCCACGTTTTACTTTCAGGTTCACATCGTTCAATGCTCTTACACCGGAGAATTCCTTCACAATATGCTTCATCTCCAGAATATAATCAGACATCCTCTCAACTCCTTTCCTTTATTTTGCGTTTTGAATCTCTTCCTCTTTATAGTATCCGCTGTCAATGACCAGCTCCCGGTAATTATCCTTGTCCAGCGAAAGGGGTTCGCACAGGTAAGACGGCACGACCATTTTTCCGTTGTCATAGGTTTCCGTATCATTGATCTCCGGCTCGCTGCCCTCGATCACCGCGTTGACCATGCCGGTACATTTATCAGCCAACAGCTCCGTATCCTTGAATATCGTCGCGGTCTGCTTTCCGTCGATGATGTTTTTCACCGCCATCACTTCCGCATCCTGACCGGTAATGATGGGCCAGTCCTCCTCCGTGTATCCGGCCGCTTCCAGCGCTGCCTTGATTCCATAAGCGAAGCCGTCAAATGCGGAGCAGCAGATATCCAGCTTTTCGTCTGCATAAAATCCGGATAAATAGTTTTCGCAGTTCTGCAGGGCCACTTCCTGAGACCATCTTAAAATACAGGTGTCATCAAATGAGGTTCTCCCGGATTTACATACCAGTGTGCCGTCGTCCAGATATTTCTGCAGTACGCTCATCACACCTTTATATAGAAGAACCGCATTGTTGTCATCCGGCGAACCCATGAAAAACTCAATGGTCTGGGGTTCTTTTGCGTCTGCCAGGCCGGCTTTTTCCTCGATGTACTCCCCGATCTTCCTGCCTACGCCCTCATTATCAAAGGACGCGTAATAGCTGACCGCATCGGTATTCATCAGCAGACGGTCATAGGAAATCACGGGAATCCCCTCATCCTTTGCCGTCTGCAGGGCATTGATCAGCGCCGAGGAATCGACCGACGCGACGACCAGGCAGTCCACTTTTTTTGCGATCATTGTCTCGATCTGTGCAAGTTGTACCTGTACATCATCCTCCGCGTATTGCAGGAACACCTCATAGCCAAGCTCCTCCAGCCGCGCCTTCATGTTCCGGCCGTCTTTGATCCACCTTTCTGAGCTCTGCGTCGGCATGGCTACACCGACCAGTTTTCCGTTGCCTCCCTGTTTTTCCCCACCGTCACTCGAACCACACCCTGCCAGTGTGAGCGAAAGCGCCATGACAGCAGTCAGAGCCACGCTGAGAATCTTTTTCTTCATCCTTTCTACCTCCTTTTTTTGATGCTTTTGTGTTTCATGCATCTAATTTTTATACAAATATTGTACTGTACTATTT
>VSNK01000141.1 GCA_009774255.1 Faecalicatena sp. | reverse complement strand
CGAGGCTTTTTGACCTGTGCAGCCGGAGAAATAGACAAGCCAAGATGTGTCACTTATTTTTCTACAACTCCTTAGGCAGATTTTGAGTTACTGTTCACTCCCAATGTCATTAACTTAAGCGTTCTACTCCCAGAATCTAATTTCCACATGACTCTGAATATCAGGATTTTTCAGATTGACAGAACGTGGGAATTTCCTTAAGTTAATGACAATGGTTCACTCCTGGGCCGTGCACCACGCTGCACGGTCACAGGCCAGTACGTACTGGGGCTGGAATCCGGCCTCTTGCCGTAAGGCAACTTTAAATAGGCCGGATTCGTTACAGTTCGCTGGCTGGCCAGTGAACTGTAACGATTTTGAAGCTGTTTAAGTAGGAACTGGAAAAGATAGTGTAACTTTACCTGGGGAATTTTATAAAATATATAACATAGAACATATGTTTCTGCTGTATACTATAGATAGGAGCTTTGAGGATCGGGAACCGCCAGCAATCTACAAAAGTGTATTGCCATGCATCGACTACCGATGTCCGTTGAACCAGTAGCTACAGAAAGTCTGCCTATCAAGATCCCCAGGTAAAGTTACACTATCACACATATTGATTCCGCTTGACATTTTTCTGCTGAACCTGCAAAATAAAGGTATCAATAACGAACTGGATGCATGGCTGACGTTTTTGAGTGTGGATGAACCGGAGATAATCGAACAGCTTATAAAGAAGTATCCGCAGTTCAAACCCATGTATCATCAGATATACGAGATTTGCAGGAATACGGAAAGGGTGATGGGATTGTATTCGGAGGAGTTGAGAATACTGGACAGAAATACAGTGCAGCTGATGATTGACGAGATGCAGGATGAGATAGATGGGCAGAAGAAAGTTCTGATTCAGCAGAGTGAACAGTTGTCGCAGCAGAATGAGCAGTTGTTACAGAAGGATGAGCAGCTGTCACAGAAAAATTGGCAAATAGAACAGCAGCTTCAAGAAATAGCACGTTTAAGAATGCAGCTTGCCGAAAAATTCTAACTGTACGGGGGGCCGTTTATGGAAAAGGCAATGCCTGCCGCCAAAGGGCTGTTTCTGACACCGACGATGGACGGCCATGTGCTGGAGGACGGCTACTATGCGTTGATGGACGCGGGACGGATCAAGGATATTCCCTACATGCTGGGCACCACAAAGGATGACATCCTGGTCACGCCGGAAATGGTGGAAAAAGGGGAATTTTCCGAACTGTATCAGGGGTGCATCGCATTCAGCGAGAAGCTGGAGGAACTGGGAAGAAAGCCGGCATATGTCTATTATTTTACAAGAAATCTGCCGGGCGATGACTTCGGGGCATGGCATTCCAGTGAACTGTGGTATATGTTCGGAACATTGGACCGCTGCTGGCGGCCGTGGGAAGAAAGAGACCGGGAACTGAGCGCGCGGATGCTGGACTGCTGGGTGAACTTTATGAAGACCGGAGATCCTAACGGCACAGGGGAGCAGATCTGGAAACCGTGTACAAAAGAAACACCGGAGATTTTTGAATTTTGCTGACAGATATGTTTTGTAAATGTGTGGCCTGAAACGGAGGCCCTCGGTACAGGCTATTTCAGCATGTATATTGTGTATATGGAAGGGGGAGGATTAGGGAACAGCCTGTCGTGATCCACCAAAAAGAGACCAAGCATGATTATAAAATAAATTTTAGTACAGCGGCTCATGTCTGTAGGGTATTCCTGCGCCCTTACGTGGAAGAAGGTTTATAGAACCACTGTCTGGCTTTGCTTAACTAATTGACATTGGGCCGTGAATAGTGTTACAGTTCACTGGCCAGCCAGCGAACTGTAACGAATAGTAACGGCGCGAGTTTCGAGCGAAACTCTTTTCTTGCCATTTTAAAACGGTAATGCTATAATAACTGCGTCAAAACAGTAATATGTAGAAAGAGATTTATAGCATTATGTTTTCATCAAGCGATTTTTTAGTTGGATTTTTGGACACCTTAACAGGGCATCTGGCATTAACAGTCTATCTGCTGGCGGTAACAGATGAACGGGCGGTGTGGAGACGGCTGAAAAAATTGCCTCCCCTGCTTCTATCCCCGCTGATTTCCGTACTGCTTTCCGCCGGACTGCACGTCGTCCCGGCGCTGGGAACATCCCGGTATTTCATCAGCTCCTTTGCTGTACTTGTCATGTCTGCCCTGTGGGTGCGGTGGGCGTGGCAGTTCGGGTTTTGGCGGGCCTTTACCGCTACCTGCATGGCGGGTATCTTCCAGGTGGCGGACGCTACTCTGTCCATGCTTGTCTCAATTCCATTCGTAGCAAAAATCGGACTGCACTTGGGGATCAGCATTGTCGCCTCCCTGCTGCTTTATAAGCTGCGGTTTGGTATGTGGTTCCGCCTCCTGCTGGACAGCGAAGCCGCGCCCTGGCGGATGGCCCTCCTGCTGTTCGCCCTGGAGGCATCCATGGAGGTGTTCCTCAGTCTGGGACGTGGCATTCACCTGCGGTATCTGCCATTTTACTATTTGATGGTGGCGGTGATGGTGATCCTTATGGTGATGCTGATTATTTATCTGGCCCAGCGGTTCGACACTGCCCGGAAAATGCAGGCTCAGCAGGATATTATCGCCCAGCAGCAGCTCTATGAGCAAGACCTTGAGATAATCCGCCGTGAGGTACGCACATTTCGACATGATTATAAAAATCTGCTGGCGGGTCTGTCCCAGCAGGCAGGAGAGGGAGAGATGGAGGAACTGCGCCATACGTTGTCCGAATTGGATGCTGGGTTTGATCGGCGGCTTGGAAAGAAAATCCAGGTATCTACTCAAATTGGAAATTTACGACTTCCAGAGGTGAGAAGCCTCTTTTTAAGCAAACTCACGGTCATGCGGGAGAAGGAAATAGATTGTCATCTGGAGGTGCTTTATCCTGTCGTGGCAGTGGATATGGATGTATGGGATTTTGTACGTTGCCTGGGCATTCTGATGGACAATGCTATGGAGGCTGCGCTGAATACGGAGCAACCTTGGGTGGAAATCGTTCTGCTTGCCCAGAAGGGGCAGGTGTTTCTCCGGGTATCCAATTCCTACGCAAATACCATTGAACCTGGAAAAATGTGGGGTGACGGCTGGTCTACCAAAGGGGCAGGCCGGGGATTGGGCCTGTCCAGCTATCAACACATTTTGGAGAACTATCCAAATGTCTCCACTGGCACCAGTTGGGAGAATGGCGTATTTGTGCAGGAGATGACGGTGGAGGGCAGGCTATGATTGGAATATATTTGTGCGATGACGAGGAAGCTGTCCGTCACCAAATTCAGACGGCCTTGGAGTGGAGAATTTTTGTTGAAAACTATGATATGAAAGTTGTGTGCAGCGTTGCCAATGTCCAAGAATTACTGGCTGCATCGGAAGGTGAAAGATGCGGAATATACTTTTTGGATGTGGAGTTAAAAGATAAAGAATGGGACGGCTTTCGGCTGGGGCAGGAGTTACGGCGGCGCGATCCACATGGTACGCTGGTCTATATCACCAGTTATGGCGATTTGGTCTGGCGCACCTTTCAATATCACTTGGAGGCATTCGACTACATCATAAAAGTACCAGAACAGATTGGACCTTCGGTGTCAAAGTGTTTGAGTGAGATACATTTACGTCTATTGGCAGAACGTCAAGACCCGGCAGAAATGTTAACTTTGCGGACAGGGGAAACGGTGCGTCATGTCCTCTTGCGTGATGTTATCTTTTTTGAAACTGCCTCCATCCCCCACCATGTTTTACTCCATACATCCAACAGCCGAATGGATTTTTTAGGCAGTCTCAATGAATTGGAAATTCGATTGGGAAACCGCTTTGTCCGCACGCACCGGGCCTATTTGGTGGCAATGGATAAGATTGAAACGGTAGATTTGAAACGCAATAAACTGTGGGCTGGTGGTCATGAGTGTCTGCTCTCCCGCGCAGGGAAAACAGAACTTCGCAAAAGAATGGGAGGGAGCCAATGAGGTTCTCTCCCTTTCCAATTAGGAAGTATTTCTGTTCATTCAGGAAATTTATAACACAGCGCTCCGTTTATGTGGTATGGTCATCCTGTCAAGTGACAAGACAAGAGAGGAGGTGAGCATATGGCGAAAGAGCGCTTTGTGGAGGTCTATAATCAGGGTCTTGTAAATGTGGCAAAGGTCATCGTAGATACGGAAACCGGCGTTAATTACCTGATGGCTTCCCATAATAAGGCAAATGGCACCGGACTGACTGTGCTGGTCGATCAGGAAGGCAAGCCTGTTGTTACTCCCGTCAAGTAAAAAACAATCTGCCGTACGACGGCAAAAGAAAAAAGCCGTCGTGTAGCACAACTTGTTGCGTCCTAAAATGGTGGCTTTTGAAGCGGCAACCTCTACCCAAGGTTGCGAAAATCGTCAGTTTCCAGTTAATGATGTTGTACCCAGCGCCCGAATGGTCTTGTACCGTCCGGGCGCTTTTTTATTCTATAGGAAACTTCTCCGAATTTTCCTATAGAATAAAAACCCTCCGGGGGATGCGCACTACGCGCATAAGGAAAATGGCTGCTGTTGCAGCCGCGCTTCGGCGCGAGTGTGCGTCGGGACGCACACTTTTCTTCTTCTATAGGAAACTTCTCCGAATTTTCCTATAGAAGAACAGCCCTCCGGGGGATGCGCACTACGCGCATAAAGAAAATGGCTGCTGCCGCAGCCGCGCTTCGGCGCGAGTGTGCGTCAGGACGCACACTTTTTTATGTCCGGGCCAGCGATGGTTTCTAATGAGTCGGTTTTGGAGGCACTTTAGGGCATCCAACCGTGTAAGACATACCTGATCAAAGTATGTCTTACAGCAAAAAGATAGAATATGCCATTTTTTTGAATGAATAAAACCGCAATGATATTAAGAAATGAGTATAATTATAGATAGAAAATCGACGTCGGCAAGGTATATACTATACGGTTTGCACAAAGGAGATGCATAATGGCGAAGAAGAGACCAAAGCTGGAGTTTAGATACTACGAGATCGAGCCAAACGAACAAGTGCTTGCCCTTCTCGGAGAGGATTGGAGAAGGGCATATGGAAACGACATCACGAACCTGCATTTTCACAACTATATGGAGATCGGGATCTGTTATGACGGGCACGGGGAAAGCCGGCTGTGTGATTCCATCCAGCCCTTCGAGGGCGGATGTATCACGATTGTGCCGCCCAATTATCCCCACAACAACACGGCGGATTCTGGGACTACGGCATGGTGGGAATGGCTCTATTTTGATGTGGACAGTGTGCTGCAGGATATGAAGGAGCTGTCTTTTTCCAAGCTGGATACGGATTATATGCAGAGTGCGCTGTATGCATCGGCCCTGTTTTTCCGTCAGGAGGAGCATCGCAAGATCAGCAATATCATTTTGAAGATCCGTGACGAGTGCGACAAAAAAGCCTATATGTACAGGGAGAACTTAAAAGGTCTTTTACAGTCTTTTGTAGTGGAGCTTCTGCGGATACATAATGTGCAGGAAGCCATGCCCAGGAAAAGCTCCAGGAATTTCCAGATTGCGCCTGCGCTCAGCTACGCGAAGGAGCATTACAATGAAGAAATCAAGATCCAGGATCTGGCTGAGGTGTGCGGCATCAGCGAGACTCATTTCCGGCGGATTTTTCAGGAGTGCATGAATATGGCTCCGAATGAATATATCAACGTGATACGCATCCAGAAGGCGAGCAGGCTTCTTTTGAAGAGCTTCGCGACGATGGAAGAGATCGCGTATCAGGTTGGGTACGGGGATGTATCGACATTTACCCGCAATTTTAAAAAGATGTTTGGGATGACTCCGTACCAGTGGAAGCGGTCTCCGGAAAACTATTCCAGGCAGATGCTCGAGGCCAAGGTCAGCGTATTGCGGGGATGGAAATAAGAAGTGTGCGTCAGGACGCGCACTTTTTTTGTTCTATAGGAAATTCGAATTTTCCTATAGAACAACAACCCTCCGGGGGATGCGCACTACGCGTATAAAGAAAATGGCTGCTATCGCAGCCGCGCTTCGGCGCGAGTGTGCGTCAAGACGCACACTTTGTTATGCCTACAGGAAGCTTCTTCTCATGCAAACTGCCGAAATGAAAGAATACGCCGTTTTTTTGATTGAATAAATACGCAATAGAAACGAGAAATTGTTTATAATTATTCACATAAAATCAGTTCCGGAAAGGTGAGATTTGTGCAGAATGCATAACGGGCATTTTCGGATGATTTGAGAAAAACGTATAGGAGGATAAGAAAATGAAGAAAAAGTTAATTTCAATGCTGCTTGCGGGAGCAATGGTTCTTTCCATGACAGCATGCGGCGGCAACGGCGGCGGGAACAACGGCGGCGGAAGTGACGGCGGTGATTCAGGCGGCAACGAAGCAGGCGCGTCGGCAGAGATGGGAACCAGCGACGATGAGAATACGCTGACAGTGGCGGCGTGGGATCCGTCCTTCAATATCCCGGCGATCGAGGCGGCAGCGGCGGACTACAAAGAAAATGTGAATCCGGATTTTGTGCTTGAGATCAAAGAGCAGGCCGGTTCAGGGGACATTGAGACAGCCATCACTACGGCGGCTTCCTCAGGGAAGTATGAGACTCTGCCGGATATGGTACTGTTCCAGGATCACTGGATCCAGAAGTTCGTAGCCGATTATCCGGACGCATGGCAGGATGTGGACGACATTGATATTAACTGGGACGACTTCTATCCGGAGAAAATTGACTATTCCACCATCGACGGCGTACACTACGGTGTCCCGGTAGACGGCGGTACGGTGATCACGGCTTACCGTGTGGATCTTCTTGAAGAGGCAGGCTATACTATTGACGACCTGACAGGGATCACATGGGAGAAATTTATTGAGATCGGAAAAGCAGTAAAAGAAAAGACTGGTAAATATTTGCTGTGCATGGACGGCGACGGAAATGACCTCGTATATCTGATGTGCCAGGCAGAGGGCGTATCCCAGTTCAAGGACGGCAAGCCATATATTTCAGATAATGAAACATTAAAGAAAGTCGTACAGACCATCGTAGATATGGCAAATGAAGGGGTTCTCCTTCTTTCAAACAGTTGGTCCGATTATACGGATAAGGCAATCCAGGGGGACCAGGTTGCGGGCGTTATGAACGGAAACTGGATCATTCCTACCATTGAGAAGGTAGAAGCCAACAGCGGAAAATGGGAGATCACATCCATGCCCACACTGTCGGGGGAAGAGGGATATGCCTCCAACGGAGGTTCTTCTCTATATATCACGACAAACTGCAAGAAGACAGAGCTTGCAAAAGATTTCCTGGCCCATACCTTCGGTGGAAGTACGGTGACCTATGACGGTGCGCTCAAAGATGGCGGCGTGGTAGCTACATATATCCCGGCAGGCGAGTCCGAGGTTTACAACGAGGGCGTTGCCTTCTTCAACAATACACCGGTCTATGCGGATATCGTGGAGATGGGAAGCCATGTGGCGACCATTGAGCAGAGTCCGTACCACTATACATGCCGTACCCAGATTGCGGCGGCAATCGTAAATATTATCAACGGCGGAGATTTGGATGAAGAGCTTCAAAATGCGGAAGATCAGCTGAACTTTGAGATGGGAAATTAAAGGAGGATACCAGGTGGAAAAGAAGAAAGGAATGAGCCTGATTCAGAAGCAGTCAAGAGCCGGCTGGATTTTCCTGGCCCCGGCTACGCTGCTGATCGCGGTTATGAGCTTTTGGCCTATGCTCAACGCGTTTATCACATCATTAAAAACAGGATCCAGTGCCAATATGCAGTGGTCGGAACCGATTTTTTATAACTATACGAGAATGTTTTCGGATAAGCTTTTCCTGCGTTCCGTGGGGAATACATTTCTATATCTGGCGGTTCAGGTGCCGGTCATGCTGGTGCTTGCAATCCTGCTGGCACAGCTTTTGAATAACAAAGATTTAAAGCTGAAGGGATTTTTCAGGACATGCGTATTCCTGCCATGCGCGACGGCGCTGGTTTCCTATTCTTTGATCTTTAAATCTTTATTTGCTACCGAAGGGCTGATCAACAGCATTCTTGTGAAGCTGCATATTTTGACGGAAAATTATAATTTCCTCGGCAATTCGACAAGCGCGAAAGCGGTCATCATCATCGCTCTGATCTGGAGATGGACCGGGTACAACATGGTATTTTATTTGGCAGGGCTGCAGAATATTGAATATTCCGTGTATGAGGCAGCCAAGATTGACGGAGCCAACGGGTGGCAGACATTCTGGGGAATCACGGTTCCTCTCTTAAAGCCCACGATCATCATGACATTCATTATGTCCATCAACGGTACGCTGCAGCTCTTCGACGAGTCGGTGAACCTGACCAACGGCGGGCCCGCGAACTCAACTATTACCATGTCGCACTATATTTACAACATGACATTTGGTACGGGCGTCGCGAACTTCGGATATGCGACCGCGATGTCATTCTTCGTGTTTATCATGGTAGGCATTCTGGCGTTGATCAATATGAAAGTAGGTGATACACGTGACTGAGAAAAAGAATAGAAGCATGATCCAGAGACGGCTCGTCCCGACCTACATTTTCCTGGCAATCGTATCATTTTTTTCCGTGTTCCCGTTTTACTGGATGATCTCCGCGGCCACCAATACGTCCTTTGACGTGGCGAGCGGACGGATTCTCCCCGGGGGATATCTGGCTCAGAATTTCCAGAACCTGATCGCGGGGCAGAACCTGTGGGGTTCTATGGGCAATTCGTTTGTCTATGCCATTGTGCAGACAGTCCTTGCCCTCTATATCTGCTCCCTGGCAGGCTTTGGGTTCGAGTTATACCATGACAAGAAAAAGGATCTGGTATTTACCATCCTGCTTCTTGCCATGATGATTCCGGGAGTGGCGACCATGATCCCTCTGTTTCGGATGGTGGCGAACCTTGGACTCTTGAACTCCGTAGGCGGCTTTATCCTGCCGGCGATTTCCACGCCGTTTTTGATCATGATGTTCCGTCAGAATTCGAGAAACTTCCCGATTGATGTCATGGAGGCAGCAAGGATTGACGGATTGTCGGAGATCGCCATTTTCTTCAGAATGTATCTGCCCATGATGAAATCTACCTATGCGGCCGCTGCGGTCATCTCATTTATGAATGCGTGGAATTCTTACCTGTGGCCGAAGGTAATCATGACAGATACCAATGCGCAGACTATGCCCATGCTGATCGCAAACCTGGCCTCCGGATACACGACGGATTACGGCATGCTGATGCTGGGCGTACTATTTTGTTCCGTACCGACCATGGTTGTATTCTTCGTATTGCAGAAGCAGTTCGCAGAAGGCATCACAGGAGCGGTCAAATAAAAGCGCAGTTAAATGAATATGCAGTCAGATAAAGGCGCAGTCAGATAAAGGAGAAAAAATGGGAGAATTTATTCTAAATGTAATCCACAGGCCGGAAATGGTGCCGGAGTATTCGGCCACGGTGACCGGCCATGGAAAGGAGGAGGATATCGGGGATAAAAAGCTTTTGACAGAATCCCTGGATATCTTCAAGACGCAGCAGAGGCTTGCCCATGAAAATGGCCTGAAGGTGACCATTCATATGACGTATGCCTCATTATTTAACGAGGAAGCGGTGCGGATTGCGAAGCATGACCACGAAGCCTATGGGGATGAGATCGCGCTCTCTCTCCTGGGGCTCCCCTGTGAGCAGTTCCGGGAGAAATACAAGACAAAAGATTTTTGTATCTGGATGTTTTCCATGGAAGACAAGAAGACCATTGTGGATGATGTGTTCGGCAAATTTTATGAGACATTCGGATTTTACCCGGAATCTACGGGTTCCTACTACATGGATGCGGAACTGACCAATTATATCAAGGAAGCATATCCGTCCGTGAAGTGCGCCATCGCCACCTGCTGGGAGGAAGGGCCGAAAGCCTACCATACCTGCAACAATTCCTGGTATACTCTGTTTGACGGCGGCCCGTGGGCTCCCTGGATCCCGTCCAGACAGAATACCCATGCACCGGCCGCGGATGAGTCGGAGGACAGCGGCATTGTGGCAATCCCGCATTTATCCAGAGATCTGCTGGCCTGTTATGACGGCAATGGTTCCAATTTCGGGACCCATCCGCAGAACGTGCTGCGGGGGATGATCTATGACTCCAAAACCTGGGAATTCCCCTATTTATATAATCTGATCGACCAGTACCGGGCGCAGGAGAAATATAATAACGGCTATGCATACAATATGATGTTCGTAGGTCCTGGGTGGATGAACAAGATGGGGCGCTGGGAGGCTCCCTATGAGTTGCTGTTAAAGTCCTATTCCGACGGCTGCAAATATTACGGCGATCTGAAGAAGGAAGGAAAGCTCCTTGATATGACCATGTCGGAGTTCGCGGATTATTACCGGAAAAAGAAAACCTACACAGAACCGGAATGCGCCCTGTGGAGGGATATCCTTTATGGTTCGGACAAGCAGCTTTTCTGGTACACGGACCCTTACATGAGGGTGGGCGTGAATATGGACCAGGGCGGGGCAATCTTTGACCTGCGCCCCTATGCCGCCAAGCTGAAATGGGAGGTGGGCATCGGGACAAAGCATGTGCAGGATGCGTCCTATCCGGTTTTGATCCAGGAGAAATACCGGGCAGGTTATTTCACCCACTATGCGGGGGAAGGCACGATCCGAAGCGCAAAAATCTGCTATAAGGGCGAGGAAGTGGATCTGTGTCTGTGCCGTACGAAAGCTCATTTTTCACAGGAGGGCAGTACAAGGGTGCTGACACTGGATCCGGTGGAGATAGAGTTCTATGACCTGACGGTGAAGCTGAGGACGAGAATGTATTTTGAGGAAGGCACGGGAACCATCCGCTTTGCGCGGGAAATCCTTGAGATGAGCAGGCTGGATGCGCAGGTAGAAATCAACGAATATATGGTAGCATGCTATGGAACTACGGAGTATCCGGAGGATATGAGCCGCATCGTGCTCAGGTGTGAAGGGAAGGAGGAGCCGACCCGGGAGTCCTATGCAGGAAACGGCGATTTGCAGGACCATGCCGTGGGAAATCATGCCGGAGGAGATCATGTCGGAGAAGATCATGCCGGAGAACGACTTTGCCCGGTGCTTTCCCGGACAGACGGCTGCGGGCCGGAGGTGAAGGAGATTTCGTACGAGTACAAGTGCAGGGAGGAAAGTATGGCGGATGCAAAAGAGGTATCCGCCGTCATCCCCGCCATTGAGACAAAGGTATCCATGCGTGCGTCAGGAGGAGCCGCGGGGTATATCCGCGAGGGATATGCATTTTCACCGATGTTCACTCTTGGATATAAGAAAATAGTATCAGATAAGGAGGTCTTCGAAACATGGCTCAGGCTGGAAAAGGCAGATTGAATTACCGATGTCCGTCCTGCTTCATGAGGGATCTGGATATCGATATGTTCTATGACAGGGAAAAGGATGAATACTATTGCCTGCGCTGTCAGTACACCGGGAAGGAAGAGGATGTGCTGAAGGGAAATGAACAGGTGAGGGTGAAATATAAGGCAATGTATCAGAGGTTTACAAAATTCGATTTTGATTAATTACTTAGAATAGCAGCGGATAGTCTGCATATCAGACGGGTCTGAGGTCTGTTGTTTTGAATAGTTACTATTGATTGACAATGGGTGTGCCGGCGGAAATAGATTCTGCCGGCATATTGTGGTTATGGGAGAAAGCGAGAAAGCCCGGGATGTTGACAAAGGGAAAGGAGATAGTGTAAAGTAGGGTATACCCAAGGGCATCCCATTATGGCCATTCGGCCGTTTAACAAGGTTTATTCAGGTTGCATATCATGACGGATCAAGGTGCGGCATGTAACATATTTGGTACGAAAAGGTGTATCTATTAAGAAAGGAAATCTGTGATATGAAAAAAATGATTTATGGTGTGGATCTGGGGTGGGCAACGCAGTTGGAGGCGCAGGGCTTCCGGTGGCTGAATGAGGACGGTGAGGAGACGGAGATTCTTGCGGCCTCGAAGGATCTTGGTGTCAATGCGGTCCGCCTGCGTATCTTCGTCAATCCGCCGGCAGAGGCTTTCTGGCAGAAGCAGGAGGACGAGACGTGTATGCTCGGTTTTTGTGACGCAAAGGGAGTGCTTGAGATGTCAAAACGGATCAAAGAGAGCGGCATGAAGCTGATGGTGGGCTTCCACTACAGCGACCATTTTGCGGATCCAGAGCACCAGGACATTCCTTCGGAATGGATGAATGACAGTGACGGGCAGTTGGAAACAAGGATCTATGAACACACAAAGGAAGTGCTGCGCCTCCTGGCAGAGCATGGGGCTGAGCCAGACTGGGTTCAGGTGGGCAATGAAATCAACAACGGGATTCTGTGGCCGAAAGGGAACCTTAAGGAAGCCCCGAAGCAGTTGGTGCGGTTCTTAAACGCAGGCTATGACGCGGTCAAGGAAGTGTGCCCGAAGGCGCAGGTGATTACCCATATGGCTTCCGTTCTCAGCGACGAGCTGTGCCTGCCGTTTTTGGACAATTTTTTTGCGGAAAATGGAAAGACCGACCTTCTTGGATTTTCCTATTACCCCTACTGGGAGAAATTCGAGAGCGACAAGGACAGGCTGTCACAGAAGCTTAAAGAGTATACGAAGCGGTATCACAAACCCACGATGATCGTGGAGGTGGGCGGCCCGGACTATGATGCGGAGAGCACGTACAAAGCCGTTGCAGACTGCGTCGGGGCAGTGAAGGAACAGGACGGGCAGGAAGAGTGCGGCGTCTTTTACTGGGAGCCAGAGGTGACGGCACAGATTTTGCCGGACAGATATCCCCTTGGAGCCGCGAAGCTGGTGGGGGAGAAGACGCTGCAGTACAATAAGGCGCTGCAGGCATATCGAGATGACCGGAGGGATCAGGTACGCAATCTATAAAAATCTCACCCATTAGGCAATCTACAAAAATAGCAGGAACCGAAGCTTTTTTTCGTGTTCCTGCTGTCATTTTTTGATTGCAGAGTATCCGGCACAACTCGCCGGTAATGCTTTTTGTTGGTTTTTTTTGTGATTGCCGTCCATCTTTTTATTTCCTTATGGACGGTACATAATACTGTCCGCTCATTGCAGCGAGCCCTGCGCAGATCATCTCAGCGTTCTCTTCCCAATACTTCTTGAATGCGCGGATGATTGCATTTCCGATACTTGCGTTTGCCTCAAACATATAATTCATCTGTTCTACTGTCATATTCATATACATAATTTTTTCTCCTTTTTGGCTGATATTGTTTGTTTCCTTGCTACGTGTATTATAATATCACCGTGGAAAAGAGATTTTTAGATAAGTTTTTGACAAATAACTAGGTCAAAATTGACATGAAATCCTTATGATTGACTCTCTGCAGCTCCTCCGCAAACGGAAATTTAAGAATTTCTACGAATTTGAATCAAACGAAAAACATCGTTATACAAATTTCCTTTATCCTCTAAATCAATCATTAACCATCTCTGTCCGTTTCCTTCCTTTGTTTGATTAAATATCTCAGATAATTCAATCGTACACTCTGGCAGTATTGCCTCAACAAACGCTTTTTCTTTTCTGCCTATGACAATCATAACTGTAAAATAGCATTCCCGTGGATATACAGTACATAGTGTTTTTCCAGCCTTTTTAAATTTTATATTCCAGCCCTTTTCCCAACTACATGAACTGTATTCTATTCTTTCATTGCATTTATAAGTGCTCTTAATTTCCAAACAGAATTGTGCGAAAACAGGATTTCTAACATATTCGCTTATCGCCTCAAGAGTAGGATAATGATTCTTATCTTGTAAATCAATCATATTGTTGATACACTCCTCCAAACACCGATTTTACGCTCTCTGCAGCTTTCCGACAAACGGAAAGTTATATTGCTCTGCCAATATAAAATACATACTTCATAATAAACCTCCCTTTTTCTCTTCGATTATAGCATGATTTCATAAAAATATCCATTGATCTTCTTTCTTTCGATAGTGTAAATTTACTGTGGGAATGGGGCGGCGGATCTATCAGAAATATATTAATGTCCAGTTTCATATGTTACAT
>VSNK01000140.1 GCA_009774255.1 Faecalicatena sp. | reverse complement strand
TTGAGGAAGCTTTTTTCATGTTCAAATTTTATTCTGATCTGTGGGAGAGTATTTCTGATATCATTTTCATAAATATTGATAAATGTTGATACTAAAAAAGTGTGCGTCCTGCCGCACACTTTTTACTCCTAATCTACTTTTACATCCAATACCTGTACCGGGCCGACGTCAGTGGAGGCCTGATATGCGGCCTGCGCTTTTGCCCGTTTTACCTTCTGGGCTTCCGGCGTCAGTTCGGCCTGCGCACGGGTCATTTCCCTCTGGTTCAGCACCTTTTTTGCGTCCTCAATCAGTTCCTCCTTTGCTTTTGACGGTTCTGTCTCGGCCTCGCCCTTTTCCCGGTTCTTTTCTACAACCTCCTGTACCGTATCCTGGGTAGGATCATCGATATTTTGTTCCGCCTCTTTGGCTTCCTTCAGATCCTTTTCCGCTTTCAGGCGTTCCGCCTCGGTAGGAAGCTTTGCATATTTTCCGCTTTCTACAAATTCCTTCGTGGACTGCTGGAGGGCGGCATTTTTCTGATGCTCTCGCATGACCAGCTCGAATTTTTTGTTTTCCGGGATAGCAGGGTTGTGCATGATACTGTTGACGGCATTCAGGGAACTGGCCGTATGGATCATCTTTACACGCTCCACCTCGTCCTTGGTCTTGCACCGTTTCAGTTCTTCCTCATATTGTTTTTGCTGCGACTGCATGGATTTTACATGCTGGTAAGTCTCCGGGTCCGTATTCCTCAGATATTCCATTTCCTCGGCAGTCAGGCGCTGGCCGCACTTTAATTTCAGGTCGATCTGTGCCCGCAGCTTGCCGGAACCATCCTTATTGGCTTGTCTGATCTCATCAGCCTGCTGCTTTACCCAGTCATCAATCGTAGTGGTTCCATCTGCGGTAAAGTCGCTGTTATCCTTTCTTTTTTGCCATTTCATCTGCATTTCCATATTTTTTGTATAAGTGTTCAAAGACTGAACCGAATAAAAATTCATAGGGCACCTCCTCTATGAAAAAAGCAATGATTGCTCCGGTGATTTTGTTCCTTATTATGTATATCGGCCGGATGTGTAAAAAAATAATTATGGGAAGCCGCGGTGGAAGCAATGGATTGACTTTTTCTTATGTGAGGTGTATCTTTATTTTAATACTAAGGAACTGTGCATAAATAACTTGTACAGATGACGCAGGATCAATATTTATCTGCAAAGAGGAAAATCGCAGTCGCAGTGGGCTGCGTCAAGATTTTCTGATGTGGCAGATGGATATTGAGACAAGTCAGATATATAAGTTATTTATGCACAGTTCCTAAGGATCGAGGCGTAATCTATGAAAGAGAATAGCTCTCACACTGTAAATCAGATCGGACAGATGTCAGCAGCCATAATCGCTGAGGGGCTTCTCGTCGGCGTGGCCGGCGGTCTGACCGTGCTTTTATACCGCATTGCGCTGAATTATGCCAGTGAGTGTCTGGACAGCGTGCTTGCTTTTATCAAAGGGAATCCTCTTCGGATCGCAGGATGGTTCGTGGTATTGGCCGTGCTTGCGGTACTTGTGAGGTTTCTGATAAAATGGGAGCCGATGATCGAGGGCGGTGGGATTCCGCAGATCAGGGAAGAGATCAACGGAACCTTGTCCCGACATTGGAGGCGTGTGCTCCCGGCAAAATTTGCCGGAGGTTTTTTGTGTATCCTGGGCGGACTGTCTCTGGGAAGATGCGGTCCCTCTATTCAGCTTGGAGCGATGGCCGGGCAGGGCATGTCACAGCTCCTTGGCCGGGGGGAGGAAGAGGAACGACATCTGATGACCTGCGGCGCAGGGGCAGGGCTGGCCGCAACATTTCATGCGCCGCTGGCGGGAATGATATTTGCCATGGAAGCCGTAAATAAAAGGGGAAGCATGCATTTTTTTGTTTCCGTACTCTCTGCGTCGGTGGCAGCAGATTATTTTGCCTCCCATATCATAGGGAATACCGCTGTGTTTCAGTTCCAGTTGAAGTATGTTCTGCACCGGAATCAGTATTGGATGCTGTTTTTGCTGGGAATCTTGCTGGGAGCAGCGGCGGTATTCTATAATTGGGCCATGCTGAATATCAGAAATGTGTACAAAAAGCTTCCGTTTTTTGGTGATGCGGGAGGGCTCATGACCGTCTTCTTTCTGGCAGGCTTGTTCGGGCTTTTGATGCCTTCCGTGCTGGGCGGCGGAAGCGTCCTGATCGTGTCTCTTACGGAAGGGAAGCTGCTGCTTGGGGCGGCAGTGCTGGCACTTGTTGTAAAATTTTTGTTTTCCGGCCTTTGTTTTGCTTCCGGGGCGCCGGGAGGGAGCGTATTCCCGATTCTTACCCTGGGGGCGCTCATGGGCGGGATTTTTGCCATGACAGGAGTAGAGCTGTTTGGATTGGATTCGGCTTATATCAATAATTTTGTGCTGCTGGCCATGGCAGGCTTTTTTTCGGCCACGCTACAGGCACCGGTTACCGGGATCGTACTTTTATTCGAAATGTCCGGTACGGTGAATCATTTTCTCTCTCTGTCGATTGTCTGCCTGACCGCTTATATCGTATCGGAAGGACTGTCCGTCAGGGTAAGGGGGCAGTAAAACCTCCGGCGTGTGGAAAAAGCGTTACTGTTCACTCCTGGACCGTGCACTACGCTGCACGGTCGCAGGCCAGTACGTACTGGGGCTGGAATCCGGCCTCTTGCCGTAAGGCAACTTTTAAATAGGCCGGATGTTACAGTTCACACCATGACCAGGCGTGCCCTGTAACTCAGGCCGTCATTTAAAATTGCCTACGGCAATGGACGGCCTGAATACCAGCTTTTATGTGCATCTTCCCGACCAATCAGCGTGGTGATTGGTCGGGGTGTGACATGTAGTTACAGTTCACGGCCTAACTGGCCGCAAACTGTAACGCATCCAGCCCATTGAAAAGTCGCCTTCGGCGAGGGGCTGGATGCCTGAAACCGCAGCTTTATCGGCCGGATGCCTTGCAGCGGGGTGCAAGGCACCGTGAATAGTAACGGCATGTAACGAAAAAGCAATGACAATCGGATATATACATGACAAAAGTGAAAAGTTATGTTATACTGCATGTTAGGAGATGTCGGCCGATTGCGGGCCGGCAGGCAATCAATTGCTGTGCAGGTGTTACATTCAGCAGGCAATCAATTTGCCGCAAAAATTTGCTGCAAAAAATGAAGGAGCATAAAAATGAAAAGAGTATTGCTGAAATTAAGCGGGGAAGCACTGGCAGGGGAGAAGAAGACAGGATTTGATGAAGCGACCTGCATGGGTGTGGCACACCAGGTAAGAGCGCTGGTGGACAAGGGCTTTCAGATCGCGGTTGTTACCGGAGGCGGCAACTTCTGGAGAGGACGCACCAGCGAGACCATTGACCGTACGAAGGCAGATCAGATCGGGATGCTGGCAACGGTGATGAATTGTATCTATGTGTCAGAGATCTTCCGGCATGCAGGAATGAAAACGGAGGTATTTACTCCGTTCGTATGCGGGGCGTTCACGTCGCTGTTCTCCAAGGACGCGGCAGTGGAAGCATTGGAAGAGGGAAAGGTGGTCTTTTTCGCGGGCGGTACCGGCCATCCCTATTTTTCTACGGATACGGGCGCGGTTCTTCGGGCGGTGGAGATCGAGGCGGATGCCATGCTTCTGGCAAAAGCCATTGACGGGATCTATGACAGTGATCCGAAGGTGAACCCGGAGGCGAAAAAATATGACGAGATTTCCATTCAGGAGGTTATTGATCAAAAGCTTGCTGCCGTAGATCTGACCGCATCGATCCTCTGTCTGGAGAATCGGATGCCGATGCTGGTATTCGGATTGAACGAGGAGGAGAGCATTGTCAGGACTATGAGCGGAAGCTTTACCGGAACGAAGGTCGTAGTCTGAAAAAGGTAACTGCTTAGCATCTGTGGGGGGACTGAGCAGATATGAAAAAAGCTTATCAGTATATCACTATATCATCAACTCAAGGAGGACAGGAAGATGGATGAAAAATTAAAGGGATACGAAGAAAAAATGAAGAAGACAATGAAGAATCTGAGCGCAGAATTTGGGACAATCCGTGCGGGACGCGCGAATCCGCATGTTTTGGACCGGATCATGGTAGACTATTATGGATCGCCTACTCCGATTCAGCAGGTGGCCAATGTTTCCGTACCGGAAGCACGTATGATCCAGATCCAGCCGTGGGAGAAGAACATGCTGAAGGTCATTGAAAAGGCGATTCAAGTATCTGACCTGGGGATCAATCCTACCAATGACGGTTCCATGATCCGCCTGGTATTTCCGGAGCTGACGGAGGAACGCAGAAAAGTGCTGGCAAAGGACGTGAAGAAAAAGGGGGAAGCGGCGAAGGTTGCCATCCGCAATATCCGCAGGGACGGAAATGATGCTTTTAAAAAGTTGAAGGGGACAGAAGTTTCCGAGGATGAGATCAAGGATCTTGGAGAACAGCTTCAGAAGTTGACGGACAAGTATATCAAGGAAGTGGATAAAGAGGTAGAGGCAAAGACGAAAGAGGTTATGACGGTATAAGCAGACCGGATGGGGACAAAATCGTCTGAGGTGATGGGGATTTGAGAGAGCCGGTGATTTGGGGCAGGACATCTCAGTCCCCTTTTGCTGTCAGCGCTTGTTTTTGTGCATATTAGGAGTTGTAGGAAAATAACTGACACATCTTGACTTGTCTATTACTCCGGCTGCACAGGTCAAAAAGCCTCGACGTAGCCCTCTACGCCTGCGTTTTTTGACCTGCGCATCCGAAGCAATATCCTGCGCAACCTGTATCAGTTATTTTCCTACAACTCCTAAGGCAGCCTGAACAGGAAGCCCATTATATTCACGGCCGATGAAATCTGCCGTGAATATCGCGCAAGCCGCGCCCGCAAAGCGGCATAATTCCTTATGTGGCTGTGCGCATCATATTTTATACTGTGCGGCAGATTTATCTGGCGCTCAGTATAGCGTTAGACAATGGGGAGTTCACACAAGCCGGTGAAGCATCGAAGGAGGGAACGGAGGATGAATGTACCGCAGCATGTTGCGATTATTCTGGATGGGAACGGACGTTGGGCAAAGTCTAAAGGAATGCCACGGAATTACGGGCATGCCCAGGGCAGTAAAAATGTGGAGCGGATCTGCGAGGAAGCATGGCGTATGGGGATCAAGTATCTGACTGTCTATGCATTTTCCACGGAAAACTGGAGCAGGCCGAAGTCGGAAGTGGATGCATTGATGAAGCTGCTCAGAAATTATATGAAGACCTGTCTGAAAACGGCAGAAAAAAATGATATGAAGATCCGTGTCATTGGGGATATCGGGCCGCTGGATGAGGATATTAAAAAGAGGATCCATGAACTGGAAGAGGCAAGTAAGCATAACGGCGGGCTGAATTTTACGATCGCGCTGAATTATGGGAGCAGGGATGAGATCATCCGTGCGGTGAAGAGGCTCGCACAGGACTGCGTGGATCAGAAGGTGAAACCGGAGGAAATTGATGAGAAGCTGTATGCGTCTTATCTGGATACCTGCGAGCTGCCGGATCCGGATCTGCTGATTCGTACGAGCGGGGAGCTGCGGCTGTCCAATTACCTCCTGTGGCAGCTTGCGTATTCGGAATTTTATTTTACAGATGTTCCCTGGCCGGATTTTACAAAAGAGGAATTGATTCGTGCTATTGAGCATTATAATAGTAGGGAGCGGAGATATGGCGGAATAAAGGAGGGGAAGAATGTTTAAGACAAGACTGCGAAGCGGGATTCTCCTGGTATTCATCGCGCTGGTTACGATCATATCAGGAGGGACCGTACTCTGGATCACAGTCGCTCTGATCAGCTGGATCGGGATGCGGGAATTGTATAAGCCATTCCATATTGAGAAGGAACTGCCGGGGTTATGCGGCTATTTTTTCGGAATCCTGTATGACGGACTTCTGTTAGCCGTGAATGGCGGATATCTTCCCGGAGAATCCAGGGACTGGTTTTTGGGGCTGTTCATGGTTTTGATCATCGTTTTAATAGCGGTCATGGTATTTTCTTACCCGAAGTATCACGCGGATCAGCTGATGGCGGCATTTTTCGGCTTCTTCTATGTGACGGTGATGCTGTCCTACATTTACCAGATCCGGGTGATGCCGGGCGGAGCCTTTACCGTGTGGCTTGTATTTATCTGTTCCTGGGGATGTGACACCTGCGCGTACTGTGTGGGGATGTTGATCGGGAAGCATAAGATGGCTCCCAGGCTCAGCCCGAAAAAGTCCGTGGAGGGCGGAATCGGCGGAATCGCAGGGGCAGCTTTGATCGCCGTGCTCTATGCGCTTGCGATTAACCATTGGGGAAATGGGGATGCAAATGTGGCTTCTTTTGCGTTGATCGGTGCGGTCGGCGGGATGATCTCCCAGGTGGGGGATCTGGGGGCTTCGGCGATTAAACGTAACTACGGTATCAAGGATTATGGAAAGCTGATACCGGGACACGGCGGGATCCTGGACCGGTTCGACAGCGTGATCTTTACGGCGCCGATCATTTATTATCTGGCGGTTATGATATCTTAGGAAATACCCATGCCTCACATTTGAGCCGCCACCATAAATGAAAATTCGTGGGTATTTTCATAGTAACTGTATGGAAATAACTTTTACATCTTGACTTTCCTACAGTTCCTTAAGAAATGCAGAAAAAAGAACAGTTGCAGATATACAAAAGAGGATGTGAATATCATGAAGAAAATAGCGATTCTGGGTTCCACCGGTTCTATTGGTACACAGACACTGGACGTCGTGAGGGAAAACGGGGATATAGAGGTTCTGGCCGTGGCCGCGGGCAGCAATATTACATTGCTGGAAGCGCAGATCCGGGAGTTTGGCCCGAAGCTTGCCGCCGTGTGGACAGAGGAAAAAGCCCGGGAGCTGAAAAGCCGTGTCCGGGATCTGGATGTAAAAGTGGTATCCGGCATGGACGGCCTTCTGGAAGTTGCATCCATGCCGGGAACAGAAATACTGGTCACAGCCATTGTAGGCATGATCGGGATACTGCCTACCATAGAAGCGATCAAGGCGGGCAAGGATATTGCGCTTGCCAATAAGGAAACGCTGGTGACGGCAGGGCATATTATCATGCCTCTGGCGCAGAAGCACGGCGTATCCATCCTTCCTGTAGACAGTGAGCACAGTGCTATCTTCCAGTCATTGCAGGGAGGTCAGAAAAGGGCGCTGCACAAGATCCTGCTGACAGCCTCCGGAGGTCCCTTCCGGGGGAAGACACGCAGGGAGCTGGAGCATATCCAGGTGGAGGATGCATTGAAGCATCCAAACTGGGAAATGGGGCGGAAGATTACTATTGATTCTTCTACGATGGTCAACAAGGGACTGGAGGTCATAGAGGCGAAATGGCTCTTCGGTGTCAGTGTGGATCAGGTGGAAGTGGTGGTGCAGCCCCAGAGCATCATTCATTCGATGGTGGAGTATGTAGACGGCGCAGTCATTGCGCAGCTGGGGACGCCGGATATGAAACTGCCGATCCAGTATGCCCTGTATTATCCGGAGCGCCGGTATCTGCCGGGAAAGAGGCTGGATTTTTCCCAGCTTTCCCAGATTACCTTTGAAAGGCCGGATATGGAGACCTTTTATGGGCTGAAGCTGGCTTTTGAGGCCGGAAGGAATGGCGGCTCTCTGCCTACGGTATTGAATGCGGCAAATGAAGCCGCGGTGGCTATGTTCCTGAATCGGAAGATTCGGTATCTGCAGATTGCGGAAATCATCCAATGCTGCATGGCTCGGCATCAGAATATTGCGGAGCCCTCGGTAGAACAGATCCTGGAAACAGAGCAGGAGACTTATGCGTATATTGCCGGAAGAGACTGGCAGCAGAAAGAAATGAAGAGGTGGTAAGGTAAATGGGTATTATCATAGCGATACTTTTATTCAGTGCAATTGTGATCTTCCACGAGTTGGGACATTTTTCGCTGGCGAAGGCAAATGGAATCCGTGTGGATGAATTTTCACTGGGGCTTGGTCCCACTCTGTTCGGAAAGGAATTCGGAGGTACGAAATTTTCATTGAAGCTCCTTCCCTTCGGAGGTGCCTGTATGATGGGCGAGGATGACGCGGAGGATGTGTCGGAGGGCAGCTTTAACAGCAAGTCGGTGTGGGCGAGGATTTCCGTGATCGCTGCGGGCCCTGTATTTAACCTGATTCTTGCCTGGATCCTTTGTGTGATCATGGTCGCCTGGATCGGCTACCGGGCTCCGGTGTTGGGAGAAGTGTCGGATGGGTATTCTGCGAAGGAGCAGGGCATGCGGGCCGGGGATGTGATCACGAGAATCGACGGGAAACGGATTTATCTCTGGGATGAGATCACTCTGGCGAATCTGATGAACATGGAAGGCGGAGATACCGAGATTACCTATCTGCGCGATGGAAAGGAAACGACCGTCGTGCTGGAACCGCGGGCGCTGGAGGGAGACAGGAATAAGCGTCTGGGGATTACGAGTACGGCAGAGTATGAAAGGCCTGGCCTGATTGGCTCCCTGCAGTATGGCGCTTATACGGTAAGGTATTGGATTCATTATACGATGGACTGCCTGAAAATGCTGGTAAGCGGAAAAGTAGGCATCCGGGATATGTCCGGTCCGGTTGGAATTGTGGATGTGGTAGATGAGACTTACCGGAGTTCCAGATCGGCAGGTCTGAAGATCGTGGTGCTTAATCTGATGAACCTGGGGATCTTATTGACGGCGAATCTGGGAATTATGAATCTGCTGCCGATTCCGGCACTGGACGGAGGACGGCTGGTATTTTTGTTTGTGGAGGCGGTCCGCAGGAAGAGAGTGCCGCCGGAGAAAGAAGGAATGGTGCATTTCGCAGGGCTGGCGGTGCTGATGGTGCTGATGGTTGTGGTGATGTATAATGATATTATGAAGCTGCTTTGAACTTTGAAGGATGGCTGCAGGGAGGATGAATGATTCCGGTGCAAAATGTCCGTTTTCATTGATGAGATATTTTGCACTGGAATCGAATCATCAATTATGTCCCATCTTCCGCTCCCTGCATATTTTCACAAACTTGTTGTTTCTCATATACCACTTTGCAGCTTTTCTTATAGCAGGCAATCCCAAATTTATGGATCGTCCGTATTCCTTCCTGCTTTAAAGTTAATGCATACCCCTCAGCCTCAATCTGTTTCATCGCCTTCTTACATGTAGTTTCAAAAGCGCCGTCTTCCGCGTACTTGACCTCCATTATGCATCCAATCTTTTCCGAAGGAATCCGGATCATGATATCCGTATATCCAATACCGGATTCGGCATTAGATTTTACAATCCAGCTTTCTTCCGCCCTCATCAACCCAAGCAACATTCCATGATAGAAATTCTCCTTCATTTCTTTCCGGATAAAAGTATCCCGGATACTGATGGAATCACCCAAAAAACTATTAAACAATAATTGGAATGTCTTTCCATCTCCTTCTTTTATTGCCGTACAGAATTTCTTCCACCGTTCCGTGTTACTTACTGTTTTTGTTTCAAACCAGGAGAGGATTCTATCCTCATAGATTCCAAGAATCTCTCTATTGGGAATCATAAGCCTGTGAATCTTGCCGACAGGTGCCCCTGCATCCGTCAGATAACCGGTTGAAAAAAGGATACTCCACAAATACGTCTGCCTTTTCTGTGGTTCTTTGCTGTCAAAATCAGAATATGTCAATCCCGAAATCAATGCCTTCTCAACATATTCTCCCGAAATCAATGCCTCAATCTCTGCTTTTGTGGTCTCATTAGAATGTTCCAGGATATCTTTCACAATGCTGTTGCTGCTACTATTCTCCCAATGAGACTCCATCCGCGCATTTCTCGATTCAAGGAATTTATCACATTGGTTCAACACATCCCAGGGACAGTAAATATGAGTTTCTCCAAACCGATACCCGTCATACCACTCCTGAAACAACTCAAACTTATCTCCCAGGTCATAGTAAGCCAGCAATTCTTTTACTTCCTGATCCGTAAATCCAAAACACTCTGCGAAGCGGATATCAGAGACTGTCCGTACCTTGAAGTTATTAAGCCCTGTGAAAATGCTTTCCCTGGCAATCTGCAGACAGCCTGTAAGTACCGCAAATTCAAGATTCTTGTTGGTCTTAAGTACCTGGCTGAAAAGAGAACGGATCAGCCTTACCATTTCTTGATAATAGCCATCCTGATAAGCTTTTTCCAAGGGGACATCATACTCATCTATCAAGACAATAACCGGAATTCCATAATGCTTGTAAAGCAATTGTGTCAGAAGCCTTAAACTGCTGTGAAGAGAAGAAGCCTTCTCAAAGGTGCCCTCTATCAGAAGGTTTAGCTTTTTCTTATCAGCTTGTGTCAGCTTATTACTTTCCATAAGAAATCCGAACCGCATGGCTTCTTCACTGATGATACTGCCTAACATATCATATGCAATCCGAAAGTCCGATCCCTCAACATCTTTAAGGCTGACCGAAATCACGGGATACTTTCCCCTATACTGTTCACAGATGGGAATATCTTTCGAAATCTCCAGGCCGTGAAACAAGGACGGATCCGTTCCGATCTCAAAAAAAGTCTTCAGCATATCCATATTCAAACTCTTTCCGAATCTTCGGGGTCTTGTAAATAAATTAACACTCCCTCTTGTATTGATCAGGTCACGGATGAATCCTGTCTTATCGACATAGTAAAATCCTTTGGTTCTGATATTGCGGAAAAATTCTTCTCCTATTGGAAGTTTCTTTTTCTCAATCATAATTTTGCGCCTCTTTTCAGCGGTTTTCGCAAGGATATTTGACTTGTTCGTGCATGAATATTATAGCAGGAAAACGAAACTAGAACAACTGTTAGTTTTGTGACCTTTTGGCCGTGACAAGAAATGGTTACAGGTCACTCCCCAGCCAATCACCACGCTGATTGGCTGGTAGGATGCGCGCTGCGCCTTGAATCCTAGGAGGGTACATTCCCCGATGCTTGCATCGTGACTTATTAAAAAAACAATGGACTGAGAGACGTCGTTACAGTTCGCTGGCTGGCCAGTGAACTGTAACAAGAAATGTCTTTGCTTTTCCAGAAGATTTGGAAAAGTTCTTTCCAGCATTTTCTGACAAGAAGTGGGGAAAAAACCATGGTATTTTCCCCACAGGAGCCCCTGAAAATACCGTATTTACTGGGATTCCAGAATCATATGGTAAAGAAAAAACAGGGAAAAATGCAAAAAAAGGAGCTAGCAAAAGATGTGGTATGTGATACAGACAAAAACAGGCCAGGAAGAACCCACGCGGCAGCGTGTTGAGAGGATGCTCCCAAATGATTCTCATGAAGAATGCAAAATTCTGTATTACGTAAAAAAGAAAAAATATATGGGAAAGTGGCGGGAAGAGCGGGAACGCCTTCTGCCCGGATATATGTTCCTGGTGACAGACCATCCAGAACCCGCAGGCGAAGCCATTGATCGGATGACAGAGTATATAAGGCTTCTTGGTACCGGCAGCACTGTCTGTCCAATCAGGCCGGAAGAGGAAGAGTTATTGATCAGGCTGACGGATGGGAAAGATGAAATAGGGATGTCCTACGGTGTGATCGAGAACGGCATTTTAAAAATAAAATCGGGAGTACTTAGAGGGATGGAATCCAGGATAAAAAAGATTGACCGGCACAAGCGGAAAGGGTTCATCAGCATGAGGCTTGATGACAAAGAGAAAATGGTAGGTGTGGGGCTGGAAATTACGGAAAAGTCTTAGGATGTGCATAATTTTGGAGAAGTTTGGTTTCTTTTAAATCATAGAGACAGGAGATATTTATGTCCATTGATAAAAATAAAATTGGAAAATTTGCAGGAGCTTCATTAAAGAATCCATTAGCCGGGAAAAAAGTGATTTTTGTAGAAGATGAAAATGATATTGAAAATGCCGATGGTGTAAGGGGACATCTGGAAGCTGTAGGTGAAAGTATTTATAATCCTAAATTCTATGATAAATACGTGAAACGTATATTAGATATTATTCTTTCAGGAATAGGATTAATTTTACTCCTTCCTGTTTATATGGGAATTGCTATAGCGATTAAAATAGAAGATCCTGGTCCCGTTCTATTTACACAGACACGGGTAGGAAAAAACAAGGAATATTTTCAACTCCATAAATTCAGATCAATGAAGACTTCGGCACCCCATGATGTACCTACACACATGTTAGATAATCCTGACCAGTATATAACTAAAGTAGGAAAATTTCTTCGCGCTCATAGTCTTGATGAACTGCCTCAGATTTGGGATATTTTTGTGGGAAATATGAGTATAATTGGTCCTCGTCCAGGGCTTTGGAATCAGGATGTGCTAACTGCGGAAAGAGATAAGTATGGAGCTAATGATGTAAGACCTGGACTTACAGGATGGGCACAAATTAATGGCAGAGATGAGCTTGAAATTCCGATTAAGGCTAAGTCGGATGGTGAATATGTTCAGAAGATAGGACTAAGAATGGATATGAAATGCTTCATTGGCAGCATCGGAGTGTTCGTACATGACGATTCTGTAGTTGAAGGCAGTACCAAAGAAAAGAAAAAAATTGGCCGTCACTACACGGCGAAAAAAACATCGGCCGAATTGACTGGACAAATTGGTTTTTCTTCCCCGGTATTCGTAGACACTACAACTGTTAAGAGGATTTTAATCACAGGCGTTGGATCTTATATTGGCGAATCTTTCCGTACGTATGCTTTAGAGCATTACAAAGATAATTTTCAGATTGATGCCGTAGATATGCTGGATTCAAATTGGAGAGAGGCGGATTTCTCTCGGTATGATATTGTGTATCATGTGGCTGGTATTGCACATTCTGATGTAGGTAATGTAGATGATGCAACTAAAGAAACATATTATTCGATAAATACGGATCTCGCCGTAGAAGTGTGCCGGATTGCTAAAGAGTCTGGAGTAAAAAAATTTATCTTTATGTCTTCGGCTATTGTCTATGGAGAACCCGTTGGATATGGAGAAGAAAAAGTTATTACAATAAAAACGGTGCCGTCACCGGCAAATTTTTATGGTGATTCTAAGCTGCAGGCAGATGTTGCGGTAAGAGAGTTTGCTGATAAAAACTTTACAGTTATTGTCCTTAGACCGCCTATGATTTATGGAAAGGATAGTAAAGGAAATTATCGAATACTTTCTGAGCTGGCTAAGATGTCACCAGTATTTCCAAATGTAAATAATAAGAGAAGTATGCTCTATATTGACAATCTATGTAAGTTTTTATGTCAGATCATGTTAGTAAATAGTCCGGATCAGGCGGTTGTTCTGATTCCTCAAAATAGAGAATGGGTAAAAACTGCTGATATGGTAGAAGAAATTAGTAAAGCGGCTAATAAGAAGCTTAGAAAATCAGGACTCCTTAATCCAGTTGTTTTGATTGAGAGCAAAATTCCAGGTAAAATAGGCAGACTAACCAATAAGGCATTTGGGAATATGGTATTTGACAAGAATATCAGTACATATGAAGGAATAGATTATCAGATTGTGAGTCTAAAAGAGAGTATTGCAAGAATTGAGATGGATTTCAAGGCTATGGACGGCAAAAGTTTTGAAAATAATAATGTAGCGACTTCGAATGAATTAGAAAAAAAGAAAATATTGCTTATTGCACTTCCAGGATATTCAGACGGAATTGTTACACAGATGCGTAACATGGGGGCAGAAGTAGATTATTTGAATGACAAACCTAATGATGGCGTTATTTGTAAAACGTTAGGAAGATTAAAAATAAACTTATACCAGACTGTAATCCATAATTATTATAAAAAAGAGTTGGCGATCCTAAAAAACAAACAATATGACTATATTCTTGTGATACGTGGTGAATATACACCTGCGGATACTTTAAAACTTTTGAAAGAGTATTATCCCGAGGCAAAAGTGGTTCTATACATGTGGGATAGTTTAGAAAACAATAAAGGGATTGAAAAAAAATGGTATTTATATGACAAAGTATTTACGTTTGATAGAATTGATTATTTGAATAATCAAGAAAAACTTGAATTTTTACCACTTTATTATTATGAAGAATATCTGCCCAAAATAGATC
>VSNK01000014.1 GCA_009774255.1 Faecalicatena sp. | reverse complement strand
GTTTTTGGTATTATTACTGTTCCTTTCTGCGAATTTTTTTGCGGCAGTCCATATAGAAAAACTCAGGGAGTACGCAGATCTGATTGTTCTGCACTACCCTGAGGAAACCGTACAGATATCTGCCTTGGAGCAGATGAAAGGAGATGAAGATGCGCAGGAGGAACTGGTGTGTTCCCAGGCGGTTCTCTGGAAATCAACAGGAGAGAATACCATTTCCGCGGAACAGACCGGGCGCGGGCGGAAGATTCCATGTTATCATATGAAAGGACTGCCTGGGGCGGTCTTTGGCGCGGACTTAATACATGGAAGATATTTTTCAGATGATGAGAATAACGCATGCCTGCTGGATCAGAATACAGTTCGGCAGTTGTTTGGTTCGGAAGATACCCTGGAAAAGGAAATCCGGATCAACGGAACAGGCTTTCGGATCGTCGGAATTCTTCGAGGAAAACGGCCGATCTGCGTCACATCTTTCCGTTCAGACTCCGAGTATTTTGACGGAGTGGCAGTTCGAAAAATGAAAACGGGAGATTCTTCCGCAGTAGTGTTCAGTCGTCTGGAGGCAATCTTTGGAAGTACCACAGGGCAAAAAATAGACGGACAGCTTTATTATGTGACAGCATGTCTTTTCTATGCCGCAGGACTTGCTTTTCTATTGATTCTTGCAGGAATCGTACGTAGAAAAAAAAGATATGGAAAATGGCTTTTTACGGCATATCTGGCAGCCTCCTGTGCGGTCCTCTGGCTGGGAGTGCGCTTTGCCGCGCCGGGAAGCGATTATCTTCCGACATACTGGTCAGACTTTGGTTTTTTCACCCGGCTCTTCCGGGAAAAGGCAGAACAGATTCAGGCTCTTGCCGTTCACCAGGAATTTTCCTCCTGGCAGGATATTCTCAGGAACTGGCAGCAGGCAATCACGGCGGGAATTTTTATGATCCTATTGTCCATCATCGAATATTTGCCGCGCCGCGAAAATTCATATTAAATTTTCCTGCGAAACAACGGTCAGATTTAGGACCTGTAGAAAATAACAGCCTGTGGACATTCATACGATTGTCCACAGGCTGTCGCCATGTTCGCGGAGCCATCTCTGCTCCTTCTTATAATTCGGCAGTACCGATTCTACAATGCGGTAAAACGCGGGAGAATGGTTCATCTCCCTGCGGTGCGCCAGTTCATGCACCACGATGTAATCCAGCACTTCCTCCGGCGCGAAGAGCAGTCTCCAGTTAAAGTTCAGATTCCCCTTACTGCTGCAGCTTCCCCAGCGAGTCTTCTGCTCCCGGATAGAGATGCGGCCATAAGTAACATTCATAACAGAAGCGTAATAAGCCGTCTTCCGGGTAAAAATATCCCGTGCTAGCTCCATATAGCGCCTGCGCTCCGAGTCGGGAAGAGGCGGGGGCGCCGGTACCGCATTTACGGCGGTCGTTGACAGATGCTTTACGATCCAGTTTTGTTTTTCGACCAGGAATCGTTCAATGGCTGATTTTGAAGTCTGCCTAGGAGCACGTATTTTTACCTGACCGCCGGAATTGATCTGGACGGCAAGTGTTCTGCGGGAACTGTATATAATTTCATATTCCTCCGGAAACTGCCTGTCAGAATGTTCCGCAAGCTGTCGGAGCCTGGACGCGAGAGGGGCCGGAAAAGGATAAACTGCCATGAAAATACCTCCTGATTTTTATATGCCGGTTCTGAAAAGGAACCACACAATTTTAACAACAAAACTTTACCATAATTGTGTTGAATCATCAAGTAGTCTTTCCATGCTTCCGAAAAGCCACGTCCAGAGAAACCGTGAATCTATTGTATTTCTAAAATAGTATCTGTTCCTGCTACATAATAGGGACCCATGCCGGGGATGTGCTTCCGGAACGCTTCTCCTTGGATGTGCGCCTGAAAATCTTCTTTTGCTTCCCACTTTGAGACAAAGACAACCTCATCTTTTGTCTCCGGATCCACGCATACATCCATCATGCCGCACCCCTTATCGTGTGATGCGTCCGCCGCAAATGCCTTTGCCAGCGGCAGATATGCGTCTCAGTCCTTTACCGACCTATTCGTAATTACAACTATCATCCCCTATCCTACTTTCTATATTTTTATAATAGAAGTATACTCTGTTTTTTGAATGGGCGCTTCTTTCCGCCGTTCCTTTTTCATCGTCTGAAAATGACTTTTATCATTCTTGTTTTAATTTTGGAAATGAAGAGAGGTCAAAATTTTGTATGTGGTTTTGACCTTTTTGGCGACTTCTCAATGGGCTGGCTGCGTTACAGTTCACAGTCAGTTAGGCCGTGAACTGTAACACTTTGATAAGACGAATTTCATTCATTTTCAAAAAAAGGGTTGAAATCGTCTGAATATGTAGTATTCTTATTAACAAGTTAGTCTTTTGTTTCCATTACCATTGATATTATAGAAATCAGGAGAGAAGTGAAGAACAGATGGCGGAAATCAGAAAGCATATTGTATTTCACGGCCGGGTGCAGGGCGTGGGATTTCGTTATACGGCAAAGTATCTGGCCCGGTCCCTTCGTCTGACCGGATGGGTGAGAAATGACTGGAACGGTACGGTGACACTGGAGGTACAGGGAAGAGAGGCCTTGATCCAGAAGATGTTGGTGGGATTGAACAGCAACCAATTTATTACGATTGAATGGATGGATACCGAGGAGATTCCATTGGAAGAGGAAAGCAGTTTTAAAGTCAGGTAGGAACGGCGCAGCAGTATATCAATATTTTAAAGGAGGTTATCAGAAAAATGAAATTAGGCTTTATAGGGGTTGGGAATATGGCAGGAGCAATTATCGGGGGGATTATTCAGACCGGTCTGATTCCGCCGGAGGAGATTATCGGTTCCGACATTTCGGCGGCAGGACGCGATCATATGCAGATGATCTATGGGATCCGCGTGACGCCGAGCAATAGAAAAGTGGCGGAAAGAGCGGAGGTGATCTTCCTCAGTGTAAAGCCGCAGTATTATCCGGCTGTCATTGCGGATATCAGGGATGTGATTACTGACAGGCAGCTTGTGATCACCATTGCGCCTGGAAAAACTTTGAAATGGCTGGAAGAGCAGTTTGGAAAACAAGTCAAGATCGTACGCACGATGCCCAACACCCCTGCAATGGTACGTCAGGGGATGACTGCCGTCTGCCCGAACGACTGTGTAAGCAAAGAAGAGCTGGAAGACGTGATCAAAATTTTGAAAACCATCGGGGAAACGGAAGTAGTTCCGGAAAATCTGATCGACGCGGTAGTGGCGATCAGCGGCAGCTCCCCGGCGTATGTATTTATCATGATTGAGGCTATGGCGGATGCTGCGGTGGCAGAAGGGATGCCGCGCGCGCAGGCTTATAAGTTCGCTGCCCAGGCAATATATGGAAGTGCGAAGATGGTATTGGAAACGGGCAAGCACCCGGGAGAACTCAAGGACATGGTCTGCTCTCCGGCAGGAACGACCATAGAGGCGGTGCGCATGCTGGAGCAGAAGGGCTTTCGAAGCGCGCTGATCGAGTCTATGAAGGCCTGCGCGGAGGTATCACGGAACTTATAGCGGCCTGACGCACCAGAAAATCCGGAGAGAGGGGGGATTTTAATGAATATACAGGGACTGCAGAAATTAACACTTCTGGATTATCCGGAAAAAGTGGCATGTACGATTTTTACGGCAGGCTGTAATTTCCGCTGTCCATTTTGTCATAATGCATCTCTGGTAACGCATATTGATCTTGAAAAGAATATTCAGGTGGAACAGATTATGAATTTTCTGAAAAAGCGCTGGCGGGTGCTGGACGGTGTGTGTATATCAGGAGGAGAACCGCTTCTGCAGCCCGGACTGGAGGATTTTATCCGCGGACTCAAGGAGATTGGATATTGTGTAAAATTGGATACCAACGGCAGCAATTCCAGGCTTCTCCGGAATCTGGCAGAGCAAAAGCTTCTAGATTATGTGGCAATGGATATTAAGAATGCCCCGGATAAATATGGAATGACCATTGGGATTGAGGATTATAACATGGACGAGATCTTACGCAGCGTAGATTTTTTGCTGTCAGGGACCATTTCCTACGAATTTCGCACAACAGTTGTGAGAGAATTTCATAAGCGGGAGGATTTTGCGGCCATCGGCCGTTGGATTAAGGGAGCGGAGCGGTATTATCTTCAGAGCTTTCAGGATTCCGGGGACCTGATCCGACCGGGACTTCGGGCGTATACGAAGGAAATCCTTGTCCAGGCCCTGGAAATCATACGGAGAAATGTGCCCAACGCGGAACTGCGCGGTTGCTAAATCGTTCTTTTTCCGTATTTCCTATATTTTTTAGGCGGTTTCTTTTCAAGAGTATTACATTACGGAACAGACGAGTTTTAAAATTCAGAAAATTCAG
The DNA here is from genome assembly GCA_009774255.1 of Faecalicatena sp. Taxonomy (GTDB): domain Bacteria; phylum Bacillota; class Clostridia; order Lachnospirales; family Lachnospiraceae; genus Schaedlerella. The sequence continues at coordinate 37,054 of VSNK01000014.1, read as the reverse complement.
AAAACACTCTTTGAAAGAGATGCAATCTTAGAGAATTGGAATTGTTTCGTATATGTTACTGAATTTATAAATAATATTATTAAAAATAAAAACAACAATATCTGGTTTCGGAAAATGAAAATGACACAAGATATTGTTGTTTTCATATTTGACAGAAGCACTATATGGTGTTAAAATAGTTACTGTTCACATTCGTGCCAAATATTTCCATGCACGGTGTTGGGCCAGTAAAATAGCAGTCAGCACAGAACTGTCCGGCAGATTCAGACGCGGGGCTGTCTGTGGGGGGCTGTTAGAGGCAGAAAGGGGAGCGCACATGTATCAGGTAACGAAGAGAGACGGCAAGGTCGCTGCATTTGATCTGTCGAAGATCAGCGAGGCGATCCGCAAGGCATTTGAGGCAAAGGAGAAGGAGTATAATCAGGACATTATCGATCTGCTGGCATTGAAGGTGACGGCAGATTTCGAACCAAAGATCAAGAAGGGGCTTATATCCGTGGAGGATATTCAGGACAGCGTGGAGTCTATGCTGATCCGTGCCGGTTATGCGGATGTAGCAAAAGGATACATTTTATATAGAAAGCAGAGAGAAAAGATTCGGAATCTGAATTCCACTCTGTTGGATTATAAGGACATCGTGGACAGCTATGTGAAGGTAACTGACTGGCGTGTCAAGGAGAATTCTACCGTGACTTATTCCGTAGGCGGACTGATCCTCAGTAATTCCGGTGCGATCACGGCAAATTACTGGCTGTCCGAGATCTACGATGAGGAGATCGCTCAGGCGCACAAGAATGCGGATATTCATCTCCATGACCTGTCCATGCTGACAGGATATTGTGCGGGGTGGTCGCTGAAGCAGTTGATTCGGGAAGGTCTGGGCGGTATTCCGGGAAGGATCACGGCAGCTCCGGCAAAGCATCTGAGCGTACTTTGCAATCAGATGGTCAATTTCCTTGGAATTATGCAGAATGAATGGGCAGGTGCCCAGGCATTTTCTTCCTTTGACACATATCTGGCACCATTCGTAAAGGCGGATCATCTGACCTACCAGGAAGTGAAGAAGTGTATCGAATCTTTCGTGTTTGGGGTCAATATTCCGTCCAGATGGGGAACCCAGTCTCCATTTTCCAATATTACACTGGACTGGACCGTACCCAATGACCTGGCGAATCTTCCGGCCATAGTGGGCGGAGTGGATCAGGATTTTACCTATGGAGACTGTAAAGAAGAGATGGATATGGTCAACAAAGCCTTCATCGAGACCATGATCGAAGGAGATGCAGATGGAAGGGGGTTCCAATACCCGATTCCGACCTATTCTATCACCAGTGATTTTGACTGGTCCGAGACGGAGAACAACCGTCTGCTTTTTGAGATGACCGCAAAGTATGGAACACCATATTTTTCAAATTATATCAACAGTGATATGGAGCCAAGCGACGTGCGGAGTATGTGCTGCCGTCTGCGGCTGGATCTGCGGGAGCTTCGCAAAAAATCGGGCGGTTTCTTCGGAAGCGGCGAGAGCACCGGATCCGTAGGCGTGGTCACGATCAATATGCCGCGGATCGCGTATTTGTCTGAAAATGAAGAAGAGTTCTACACCAGACTGGATCGGCTGATGGATATTTCAGCCCGTTCTCTTCATATTAAGAGAGAAGTTATCTCCCGGCTTCTGGAGGAAGGACTCTACCCATATACGAAGCGTTATCTCGGCTCCTTCGACAATCATTTTTCCACCATTGGACTGGTGGGAATGAACGAAGCCGGATTAAATGCGAAATGGCTGAAAAAGGATCTGACACATCCGGAGACCCAGCAGTTTACTAAGAATGTGCTGAATCATATGAGGGAACGCCTGTCAGATTATCAGGAAAAATACGGAGATCTGTACAACCTAGAAGCGACCCCCGCAGAGTCTACCACATACCGTCTTGCAAAGCACGATGTGGAGCAGTTCCCGAACATCATTACGGCTGCGGAAGAATGCGGGACACCTTATTATACCAACAGTTCTCATCTTCCGGTAAACTATACCGAGGATGTGTTTGAAGCGCTGGACATCCAGGATGAACTGCAGACACTGTATACGTCAGGAACCGTTTTCCATACATTCCTGGGAGAGAAGCTGCCGAACTGGAAAGCGGCGGCAGCCCTGGTAAGAAAGATCGCGGAAAATTATAAGCTTCCTTATTATACAATGTCACCGACCTATTCGATCTGCAAGAACCACGGCTATATCACTGGTGAGCATTATATCTGCCCGCACTGCGGGGCGGAGACGGAGGTTTACAGCCGGATTACCGGATATTACCGTCCGGTCAAGAACTGGAATGATGGCAAGGCCCAGGAATTCAAAGACCGCAAGGAATATGATGTGTCTGATTCCGGCTCCAGGATGAAGCTAGGAGCGGCAGTGAAGAAAGAGGAAACCGTGCTGCCCGGCAAGTCCGAAGAAGGCATCAAGACCATACTGTTTACCACAAAGACCTGCCCGAATTGTAGGATTGCTACAAAGTCTCTGGAGAAGGCGCATATTTCTTACGAACTGGTAGATGCAGAGGAAAATGAAGAGCTGGTAAGGAAATATGGCGTGATGCAGGCGCCGACACTGGTGGTCGTGGAAGAAGACGGAGTAAAAAAGATGGCAAATGCGTCGAATATAAAAGCATATGCTGAGAATAATATGTAAGGAACTGTAAGGGGCGGAAATATCTGCCCCTTAGGAACTATAGGAAAGTAGCTTGTACAGACAGCGCAGTAAAAATTTATACAGGTTATTCCCGCAAAGCAGTGAGCGAAAAGGGAAACAATGGGAAAAGAGAATGCCGCACTAAGAAAATTGTATTGTATATAGATTCTGCTTCCTGCGGAATACTATTTACAGTATGAGGGCTTAGAACGGCAGTTTTATTTGTCCTTCTATAGGAAACTTCTCCGAATTTTCCTATAGAAGAACAAAAACCCTCCGGGGGATGCGCACTACGCGCATAAAGAAAATGGCTGCTGCCGCAGCCGCGCTTCGGCGCGAGTGTGCGTCAGGACGCACACTTTTTTATTGTGAAATCATAGATTTATTTACAATGAGGAGGTTTTTATCAATGGTCTACGACATCGGAATTATCGGCGGCGGTACCGCCGGGATGACAGCGGCGGTTTACGGGCAGCGTGCGGGAAAGCGGACGATTATGATAGAAGGAATGAATTATGGGGGACAGATCACGGTTTCTCCGAAGGTGGAAAACTATCCGGGGATTGCAAGTGTCAGCGGAGCGGAGTTTTCCATGAATCTGCTGGACCAGGCCATGGGGCTGGGAGCAGAGACGGAGCTGGAGCAGGTCACAGGAATCCATGAGGAAGGTGGCCTCAAGGTGATTGAGACGGAAGGAAAAGAATATCCATGCCGGACTGTGATCATTGCGACCGGAGTGTCACACCGCCATCTGGGACTGGAAAAGGAAGAAAAACTTATGGGGGCGGGAGTGTCCTACTGCGCAACCTGTGACGGAGCCTTTTTCAAAGGAAAAGATGTGGCTGTTATCGGCGGAGGCAATACGGCGCTGCAGGACGCAGATTTCCTTTCCAATTACTGTAATAAAGTATATCTGGTCCATCGGCGCGATGAATTCCGCGGGGAAGCCGGATTGGTAGAACCTTTGAAAAAAAAGGACAACGTGGAATTTGTCCTGAGTGCTACGGTAAAAGATATTCTCGGTGAGAATGTGGTGGAAGGTCTCGTAATAAATAATAAAAAGACCGGAGAAGATTTTCAGATTTCTGTGTCCGGCGTGTTCGTTGCCATCGGACAGGTGCCGGACAACCAGGCTTTTTCCGGTCTGGTAGATCTGGATGAAACCGGATTCGTGGCGGCATCGGAAGACTGTATGACATCCCGGCCGGGAATCTTTGCCGCGGGAGACTGCCGTACAAAGGGAGTGCGCCAGCTGACAACCGCGGCTGCGGACGGGGCCGTAGCCGCACTGGCAGCCTGCAAGTATATTTCCATGCAGGAAACATAAAAAATGGACTGAAAAACGACAGAATATACTTTTGCACCGGGGCATCCTTTGTGAAACATTCTGATGCCATGGCGGGGAGACTTGGGGAGTATATTCTGCCGTTTTTTTGTTTGGAAATTCGGCCTTTAAATCGAATTCCATCTTCCGGAAGCTCCGCAGGGCAGAATCAATCCGGTACTCTTCACAGGCAGTCCGATTTCCTGAGATTCCGTATGACCGCCCCGGCCTTTGAGTTCGGCTCCGATCATATAAGTCAATACCGCCGGTGCCAGTCCCGTGGTATAAGAATTAACCAGAAAGAACAGAGCGTCCTTCGATAAAAGCTTTTTACACAGCCGGATCAGCGGATGAATCATGTCCTCGATCTTCCACACCTCTCCTCTGGGGCCGCGCCCATAAGAAGGAGGATCCATGATAACGGCATCATAGATACTGCCGCGGCGGATCTCACGCTCCACGAACTTCACACAGTCATCCACCAGCCAGCGGATGGGCGCATCTTTCAGCCCGGAGGAAGCAGCGTTCTCCTTTGCCCAGGACACCATCCCCTTCGAAGCGTCCACATGAGTGACCTGCGCCCCGGCGGCCGCTGCCGCAAGCGTGGCACCCCCCGTGTAGGCGAACAGGTTCAGGACTTTGACAGGGCGGCCTGCATTTCTTATAAGATTAGAAAACCAGTCCCAGTTCGCGGCCTGTTCGGGAAAAAGCCCGGTATGTTTGAAATTAAAAGGCTTCAGATTAAAAGTCAGGTCACCATAGTGAATCTGCCATTGCTCCGGCAGGCTTAAAAATTCCCATTCACCGCCGCCCTTTTTGCTGCGGTGATAATGCCCGTTCCAGCACTTCCATCCCGGAGCTTTTTTCGGAAAATCCCAGATGACCTGGGGATCCGGGCGAATCAGCGTGTAATCCCCCCATCGTTCCAGCTTTTCACCCTTCGAACAATCTATGATTTCATAGTCCTTCCATTGATCTGCAATCCACATGATAAAATCCTCATTTCTTTCATAAACGTCTGATTCCGCTGGAAATAGAGTATCACTTTCCACGGGTGAATTCAATCAAAAAACATATAAAATTTCGTTACAGTTCGCTGGCTGTTACATGTCACACCCCGACCAATCACCACGCTGATTGGTCGGGAGGATGCACATAAAAGCTGGTATTCAGGCCGCCCATTGCCGTAGGCAATTCAAAATGCGGCCTGAGTTACAGGTCACGCCTGGTCAAGGTGTGACCTGTAACGCTGGCTGGGCAGTGACCTGTAACCTCTGGGAGATACTCGAACTTGCCCATAATACCGAGATACCTTTGCTGAACTATAACAATGAAGCAGATTTGACCGCAGTGGTGAATCTTGTTTACCTGGCGGCAAGAGAGAATTATCGGGTAGAACGTGAGGATAAGAGCGGTGTGGGATATGTGGATTTCATTTTTTATCCGGAAACTGACCGGAAAGCAGACGGAATCATTCTGGAATTGAAAGTGGATCATACACCGGAGGAAGCACTTCGGCAGATCAAAGAGAAAAAATATGTTTTAAAATTTGAAGGAAAGCTTGGAGAAATACCGAAATATCCGGGCAGGGTACTTGGCGTGGGCATAGCCTATGATAAAGATACGAAGGTGCATGCTTGTAAGATTGAAGTGCTGCGGCAAGCCTCGCGAGTATAATTATTGAAAAAATATAAAATTTTTCAAAAAAACCACTTGAATTTTCCGGAACTATTCGTTATACTAAAAAAGCTGTGGCATGATAGCGATGAAGCGTGAGGTTGCTGCCGATTGTATGAACCATGCAGGATGGCAGGTTTTCCGTGGAGCGAATGTCAAGTTAGGAAACTGGCGACAAGTCACTGTACGAATCACAACAGACTACTGATCTGCCGTAAGGCGCAGTAAGAAGTAACGTGTATGTTTCTCACGACACACACGGGAGAGTGTACAGTCACCGCTTGTCGTACTGAAGTAAATAGTACGAAAAGGAGGCGACTTTTTTTATGGCAAGTCAAGTAATGAGAATCACATTGAAGGCATATGATCATCAGCTTGTTGATGCATCTGCCAGAAAAATCATCGAAACTGTAAAGAAGAACGGATCTCAGGTGAGCGGTCCGGTACCACTTCCGACCAAGAAGGAAGTAGTTACGATTCTGAGAGCGGTACACAAGTACAAAGACTCCAGAGAGCAGTTCGAACAGAGGACTCATAAAAGACTGATTGATATCATCACACCAACTCAGAAGACGGTAGATGCATTGTCCAGACTGGAGATGCCGGCCGGTGTCTACATTGATATCAAGATGAAAAGTAAGTAATTCATGAAGCAGAATCCTATACCCTGTCGGACATTGTCCGTAGTCCGAAGGACATTAGATAAGGGATGCCCTTTGGGTACAATTTAGGATGAGCACATATGTGCTCCGCTGTAAATCACAGGAGGTAATAATATGAAGAAAGCTATTTTGGCTACAAAAGTTGGAATGACTCAGATCTTCGACGAAGAAGGAGTCCTGATTCCGGTGACCGTGCTCCAGGCAGGCCCCTGCGTGGTGACACAGGTGAAGACAGAGGAAAATGACGGTTACAGTGCGGTTCAGGTCGGGTTTGTTGACAAGAAAGACAAGATCGTCAGCAAAGACAAGAGCGGTAAGAAAGAGATTGCCCACAGAAATGGCGCTACGAAGGCAGAAGCAGGTCATTTCAAGAAGGCAGGCGTTTCCTCTAAGAGATTTGTAAAGGAATTCCGTTTGGAAAATGCGGAAGAATATGCGCCGGCTCAGGAGATTAAGGCTGATATATTCGCAGCAGGAGACAGAGTAGATGCGACGGCGATTTCAAAAGGTAAAGGTTTCCAGGGCGCGATCAAGCGTCACGGACAGAGCAGAGGACCTATGACCCACGGCTCCAAGTATCATCGTCATGCTGGTTCTAACGGTGCGGCATCCGATCCGAGCAAAGTATTCAAGGGGAAGAAGATGCCAGGTCAGATGGGAAACAAGCAGATTACTGTTCAGAACCTGGAAGTAGTGAGAGTTGACAAAGAAAACAACCTGCTGCTGATCAAAGGCTCCGTGCCGGGACCGAAGAAGTGTCTCGTAACGATCAAGGAAACAGTAAAGGCTGAGAAATAATCTGACAACATAGAAAGGAGGAACACACAGATGGCAACAGTATCTGTTTATAATATCGAAGGTAAAGAAGTTGGTACGATCGATCTGAACGATGCAGTGTTTGGTGTAGAGGTCAATGATCATCTTGTACACAAAGCAGTTGTGAGCCAGCTTGCAAACAGCCGCCAGGGAACACAGAAGGCAAAGACACGTTCGGAAGTGTCCGGCGGCGGAAGGAAGCCATGGAGACAAAAGGGAACCGGTCATGCAAGACAGGGTTCAACCAGAGCTCCTCAGTGGACAGGCGGCGGCGTCGTATTCGCTCCGGTTCCGAGAGACTATTCCGTAAAGATGAATAAGAAGGAAAAGAGAGCTGCATTGAAGTCCGCACTTTCTTCCAGAGTAGAAGAAAAGAAATTCATCGTGATCGACGAGATCAAGTTCGATGAGATCAAGACAAAGAAATTCCAGGCGGTTCTGGATAATTTGAATATAAATAAGGCATTGGTAGTGCTGGAGGATGACAATAAGAATGCGGAGCTTTCCGCGAGGAACATTCCGGCCATTAAGACCGCGCACACCAACACGATCAATGTATACGATATCCTGAAGTACAACACAGTGATCACAACAAAAGCTGTTGTTGCAGCGATTGAGGAGGTGTACGCATAATGGCTGATCTCAAATATTATGATGTAATCCTTAAACCGGTAATTACAGAGAAAAGTATGGAAATCATGGGCGACAAGAAGTACACATTTCTTGTACACACAGAAGCTACAAAGTCCCAGATCAAGGAAGCCGTTGAAAAGATGTTCTCCGGAACAAAGGTGGAAAGCGTGAATACAATGAACCGCGGCGGAAAGAAGAAAAGACGCGGTATGGTATACGGCAAGACAGCAAAGACAAAGAAGGCAATCGTACAGTTAACAGCAGACAGTGCCGATATCGAGATTTTTGAGGGTCTGTAGACTAACGAAAGCAAGCGAAGCGCAGATTGAGTTCTAGTTAATAATTAGAGTAAACGAAAGGAGAGATAGTAATGGGAATTAAAACCTACAACCCATATACACCTTCCAGAAGACAGATGACTGGCTCTGATTTCTCAGAGATCACAAAGGCAACACCTGAGAAATCCCTTCTTGCTTCAAAGAAGAGAACGGCCGGCCGCAATAACCAGGGTAAGATTACGGTAAGGCATCGCGGAGGCGGCGCTAAGAGAAAATATAGAATCATAGATTTCAAGAGAAAGAAAGATGGTATTCCGGCAACTGTAATCGGAATTGAATACGATCCGAACAGAACCGCGAATATCGCGCTGATCTGCTACGCAGACGGTGAAAAGGCTTATATCCTTGCTCCTGAAGGTCTCAAGGACGGAATGAAAGTCATGAACGGACCGGAAGCAGAAGTAAGGATTGGAAACTGCCTGCCGCTGGAGAATATTCCTGTTGGTACGCAGATTCACAACATTGAGCTGTATCCTGGAAAAGGCGGACAGCTTGTACGTTCCGCGGGAAACAGCGCACAGCTTATGGCAAAAGAAGGGAAGTACGCAACCTTACGTCTTCCTTCAGGAGAGATGAGAATGGTTCCGATCATCTGCAGAGCATCCGTAGGCGTCGTAGGCAATGGAGAGCACAACCTGATCAACATCGGTAAAGCAGGACGCAAACGCCATATGGGCATCAGACCTACAGTACGTGGTTCCGTTATGAACCCCAACGACCATCCGCACGGTGGTGGTGAAGGCAAGACAGGCATCGGCCGTCCGGGTCCGTCAACACCATGGGGCAAGCCGGCGCTGGGTCTCAAGACGCGTAAGAAGAACAAAGCTTCTAACAAGCTGATCGTAAGAAGAAGAGATGGAAAGGCTATCAAATAATTAGTTTACAAGGAGGTTAGAACCTATGGCTCGTTCACTTAAAAAAGGACCATTTGCAGATGAAAGCTTACTGAAAAAAGTCGATGCCATGAACGCATCCGGCAGCAAAGCAGTTATAAAGACATGGTCACGTCGTTCTACGATTTTCCCGTCATTTGTCGGCCATACCTTTGCCGTACATGACGGAAGAAGACATGTGCCGGTATACGTTACGGAAGACATGGTCGGACACAAGCTCGGAGAGTTCGTGGCAACCAGGACATACAGAGGACATGGCAAAGACGAGAAAAAATCTAAAGTAAGATAATCGATAAGCAATTTGAAAGGAGGGTTTATCCATGGCAAAAGGACATAGATCCCAGATCAAAAGAGATAGAAATGAGCAGAAAGATACACGGCCGTCAGCAAAGATTTCCTATGCCCGTGTATCTGTTCAGAAAGCGTGCTTCGTGTTGGATGCCATCAGAGGCAAGGATGTTAAGACAGCACTTGGAATCTTGGCTTATAACCCAAGATACGCTTCCAGCATTATAGAGAAATTATTAAAATCAGCGATCGCAAATGCTGAGAATAACAACGGTATGAGTACGGAGAACCTTTATATAGAAGAGTGTTACGCGAATAAAGGGCCGACGATGAAGAGAATCAGACCAAGGGCACAGGGCAGGGCTTACAGGATCGAGAAGAGAATGAGCCACATCACAATCGTGCTGAATGAGAGATAAGGAGGGCAATAATGGGACAGAAAGTTAATCCTCACGGCTTAAGAGTCGGAATTATCAAAGACTGGGACTCCAAATGGTATGCGGAAAAAGATTTCGCTGACAACCTGGTGGAGGATCATGAAATCAGAAAATTTCTTAAAAAGAGATTATACAGTGCCGGAATCTCCAGGATCGAGATTGAAAGAGCTTCTGACCGTGTGAAGATCATTGTTTATACAGCAAAGCCGGGCGTTGTGATCGGTAAGGGCGGCGCAGAGATCGAGAAAGTAAAAGGCGAGCTTGCGAAGTACACGGACAAAAAGCTGATTGTGGACATCAAGGAAGTAAAGAGACCTGACAAGGATGCCCAGCTTGTAGCTGAAAATATTGCACAGCAGCTTGAGAACCGTATTTCATTCCGGCGTGCCATGAAATCCTGCATGTCCAGAACAATGAAATCCGGTGCGCTCGGTGTAAAGACCGCAGTAGCAGGACGTCTCGGCGGAGCCGATATGGCGCGTACGGAGTTCTACAGCGAAGGAACCATTCCGCTTCAGACACTGAGAGCTGACATTGATTATGGGTTCGCGGAGGCTGATACAACTTACGGGAAGGTCGGTGTAAAGGTCTGGATTTACAAAGGCGAGATTCTTCCGACGAAAGCTGATAAGGAAGGGAGCGATAAATAATGTTAATGCCAAAGAGAGTAAAACGTCGTAAACAGTTCCGTGGCTCCATGAAGGGAAAAGCCCTCAGAGGAAACACGATCACTTATGGTGAATATGGCATCATCGCAGCGGAGCCATGCTGGATCAAGTCCAATCAGATCGAGGCGGCCCGTGTTGCCATGACACGTTATATCAAGCGTGGCGGTAAAGTCTGGATCAAAATCTTCCCGGACAAACCAGTGACAGCAAAACCAGCAGAAACTCGTATGGGTAGCGGAAAAGGTGCATTAGAGTACTGGGTAGCGGTTGTAAAGCCAGGACGTGTAATGTTTGAGATCGCAGGCGTTCCTGAGGAAGTGGCAAAAGAGGCCCTTCGTCTTGCAATGCACAAATTACCTTGCAAATGCAAAATCGTTTCTCGCGCAGAATTAGAAGGCGGTGATAACAGTGAAAATTAATACATTTGTAAACGAATTAAGAGGAAAATCCGTAGAAGAATTAAAAGAAGAATTAGTAGCTGCTAAAAAAGAGCTTTTTAACTTAAGATTCCAGAATGCGACGAATCAGTTAGACAATACAAGCAGAATCAAAGAAGTGAGAAAAAATATTGCTCGTATCCAGACGTTGATTACTGAGGCAGGTAATTAGAAAGGAGAATCATCGTGGAAGAGAGAAATTTGAGAAAGACCCGTACCGGCAAGGTTGTCAGTGACAAGATGGACAAGACGATCGTTGTTGCCGTTGAAAACCACGTTAAGCATCCGCTTTATAAGAAGATTGTAAAGAAAACCTACAAGTTAAAAGCGCATGACGAAAACAATGAATGCCACATCGGCGATACCGTTAAAGTAATGGAGACAAGACCTCTGTCCAAGGACAAGAGATGGAGACTTGTGGAGATCATGGAAAAGGCAAAATAATTTTTTATGCCTTAAGATAATTGAAGGAGGTTTACCTGCATGATACAACAGGAAAGTAGACTTAGAGTAGCAGACAATACAGGCGCTAAGGAATTACTTTGCATCCGTGTACTTGGCGGTTCTACCAGAAGATATGCCAGCATCGGAGATGTGATCGTTGCGACTGTTAAGGATGCAACGCCAGGCGGCGTTGTTAAAAAGGGCGACGTAGTAAAGGCCGTAGTTGTTCGTACTGTGAAGGGTGCCCGCCGTAAAGACGGTTCCTATATCAGATTCGATGAAAATGCTGCTGTAATCATAAGAGACGATTTGAATCCGCGTGGAACACGTATTTTTGGACCTGTAGCCAGAGAACTCAGAGAGAAGCATTTTATGAAGATCGTTTCCCTGGCTCCGGAAGTACTGTAGGAGGTGCCGATATGTCAACTATAAAGATTAAGAAAGACGATATGGTGAGAGTCATTGCCGGAGCTCATAAAGACAAAGAAGGCAGAGTACTTGCCGTAAATAGAAAAGACGGAAAAGTCCTGGTCGAAGGCGTCAACATGCTGACAAAGCACGCAAAACCCTCTATGGCGAATCAGAATGGCGGTATTATACACCAGGAAGGGCCGATTGACATTTCCAATGTGATGTATATTCACAAAGGAAAACCAACCAGAATCGGTTTCAAGATGGATGGGGACAAGAAAGTACGTTTTGCGAAGTCAACAGGTGAAGTGATTGATTAATCCAGGAAAGGAGGTCCGGGACTTTGAGTAGATTGAGAGAACAATATCAGAATGAGATTGTCGCTGCAATGACAAAAAAATTTGGATATAAAAATGTAATGGAAGTGCCGAAGCTTGACAAAGTTGTAATCAACATGGGCGTAGGCGAAGCAAAGGAAAACGCGAAATTACTGGAATCTGCGATGGCTGATCTTGAAAAAATCTCAGGTCAGAAGGCAGTGATCACAAAGGCAAAGAATTCCGTAGCCAACTTTAAGATCAGAGAAGGTATGGCGATCGGATGTAAGGTTACGCTGAGAGGCGAGAGGATGTACGAATTCGTTGACCGCCTGATCAACCTTGCGCTCCCTCGTGTACGCGACTTCAGAGGTGTGAATCCGAATGCGTTTGACGGAAGAGGAAATTATGCTCTTGGAATTAAGGAGCAGCTGATCTTCCCAGAGATCGAATATGACAAGATTGACAAAGTCAGAGGTATGGATGTGATCTTTGTCACAACAGCCAAGACCGATGAAGAAGCACGTGAATTACTGGCACAGTTTAATATGCCGTTCAAAAAGTAAGGAGGGAAATAATGGCTAAGACATCGATGAAAATTAAACAGCAGCGTAAACCGAAATTCTCCACCAGAGAATATACACGCTGCAGAATCTGCGGCCGTCCGCATGCATATTTAAGAAAATATGGAATCTGCCGTATCTGCTTCCGCGAATTGGCATATAAGGGTGAGATCCCGGGAGTGAAAAAGGCTAGCTGGTGACCGAAAGCAACTTAGTGATGCATTGAATACTTGGCGAGGTGTTTTCGAGCCTAGTATGAAAGTAGATATTCCGAACGAAGAGAGGAATATCTTCTGCGGAACTTAGTGCGAGGTCGTTCTTTGAGCTTAGCGATGCATTGAATACCTGGCGAGGTGTTTTCGAGCCTGGTATGAAAGCAGATATTCCGAATGAAGTGAGGAATACCTTCATCAGAGCTTAGCGAAAAGAACTTCCATAAGAGCAGATAAAATGAATAGAAGGAGGATGCTTCGACATGACTATGAGTGATCCAATTGCAGATATGCTTACAAGAATCCGTAATGCAAATACTGCGAAACATGATACAGTGGATGTACCTGCATCAAAAATGAAAATATCGATCGCAGATATTCTTTTTAACGAAGGGTACATCAAAAAGTATGACATTGTGGAAGATGGAACATTTAAGACCATACACATCACATTAAAATACGGTGCGGACAAAAACGAGAAAGTAATTTCCGGCCTCAAGAGAATTTCCAAGCCGGGTCTTCGTGTATATGCGAACAGTGCGGATATGCCAAAGGTTCTGGGCGGTCTCGGAATTGCTATCGTATCTACAAATAAAGGTGTTGTTACTGACAAAGAAGCAAGAAAGCTCGGCGTAGGCGGAGAGGTTCTTTGTTTCGTATGGTGACCGAAAGCATTTAGTGAATCCGAGCGAAAGCGAGAGATGAGCTTAGTGCGAGGTCGTTCTTTGAGCTTAGCGAAAAGAACTTCCCTGGATTAAACTGAAAACAGAGCAGACAACAGCTTCTGCTCCGAAAATTTAAGTTAGGAGGACAATGGTATGTCACGTATAGGAAGACTGCCGATCGCAGTTCCTGCAGGCGTAACTGTAGAGATTGCTGAGCATAATGTAGTGACCGTGAAGGGTCCTAAAGGAACTCTTGTAAGAGAGCTTCCGGCGGAAATGGAAATCAAACAGGAAGGCGAAGAAATTGTTGTCACCAGGCCAAATGACCTGAAGAGGATGAAATCTCTTCATGGCCTAACCCGTACACTGATCAACAATATGGTTGTTGGTGTAAGCCAGGGTTATGAGAAGGTTCTGGAAGTAAACGGTGTTGGTTACAGAGCAGCAAAATCCGGCAACAAGCTGACCCTCAGCCTGGGATATTCACATCCTGTTGAAATGATCGATCCGGAGGGAATTGAGACCGTTCTGGAAGGCCAGAATAAGATTACCGTGAAAGGGATCGACAAAGAAAAAGTTGGCCAGTATGCGGCGGAGATCAGAGACAAGAGAAGACCTGAGCCATATAAGGGCAAGGGTGTCAAGTATGCTGATGAAGTGATTCGTCGTAAAGTTGGTAAGACAGGTAAAAAATAAATAAGGAGGGTGTGAATAATGGTTAGTAAAAAATCAAGAAGTGAAGTTCGCAGAAAAAAGCACATGAAATTACGTAACCGTTTCAGCGGTACCGCTGAGAGGCCGCGTCTGGCTGTGTTTAGAAGCAATAATCATATGTATGCACAGATTATTGACGATACTGATGGCAGCAGCAAAACTCTGGTAGCAGCGTCCACTCTTCAGAAAGACGTGAAAGCAGAATTAGAAAAGACCAATAACGTTGCGGCTGCGGCGTACCTTGGAAAAGTCATCGCCGAAAAGGCAAAAGAAAAAGGCATCACAGATGTTGTCTTTGACAGAGGAGGCTTTATATATCAGGGCAAGATCAAAGCATTGGCAGACGCAGCGAGAGAAGCTGGGCTGAATTTCTAGGAAGGGAGAACACATATGAGACAGGAACGTATTGATGCTGGTCAGTTAGAGTTAGAAGAAAAAGTGGTATCAATCAAACGTGTTACCAAGGTCGTAAAAGGTGGTCGTAACATGAGATTCACAGCTTTAGTGGTTGTCGGCGATGGAAAAGGCCATGTTGGTGCAGGTTTAGGAAAGGCTACTGAAATTCCGGAAGCAATCCGTAAAGGAAAAGAGGATGCGGCTAAAAAGCTGATTCAGGTTTCAATGGATGAAAACGAAAGCGTAACACATGATACGATCGGAAAGTTCGGAAGCGCTTCCGTATTATTGAAAAAGGCTCCGGATGGTACCGGTGTGATTGCCGGAGGTCCGGCGCGTGCGGTGATTGAGATGGCAGGAATCAAGAATATCCGTACAAAGTCATTAGGCTCTAACAACAAGCAGAATGTAGTGCTTGCCACAATCGAAGGTCTGAAGGGAATTAAGACTCCGGAAGAAGTTGCAAGGCTTCGCGGCAAATCGATAGAAGAAATCGTGGGCTAATAAGCGTAGGAGGTAGGTAACAATGGCAAATTTAAAAATTACGTTAGTAAAGTCTACCATCGGTGCTGTGCCAAAGCATAGAAAAACCGTAGAAGCGCTTGGATTAAGGAAACTCAACAAGACAGTTGTGTTACCGGACAATGCAGCTACCAGAGGTATGGTACAGCAGGTTAGACATTTAGTAAAGGTTGAAGAAGAAGCATAATAACGGTCGTATTTGTGAAAGCATTGAACAGATACGAAGCATAAATAAAAGATAAGGAGGTATTAGCATGGACTTATCAAACTTGAGACCGGCAGATGGTTCTAAACACAGCAATAATTTCAGAAGAGGCCGGGGACATGGTTCTGGTAATGGGAAGACAGCCGGCAAGGGCCACAAGGGCCAGAAAGCACGTTCAGGGGCTCCAAGGCCAGGGTTTGAAGGCGGCCAGATGCCTTTGTACAGAAGAATACCCAAAAGAGGTTTTACCTGCAGAAATTCCAAGAGGATCGTCAGCATTAATATGAGCGCCCTGGAAGTATTTGAAGACGGCGCTGTTGTTTCTGTTGAGACGCTGATGGAAAAGGGCATCGTAAAAAACCCGAGGGACGGTGTAAAAATTCTTGCGGATGGAGAATTGACTAAAAAGCTCACTGTACAGGTAAACGCATTCAGCGCGAAGGCGGCTGAAAAAATCGAGGCTCTTGGCGGAAAAGCAGAGGTGATCTAATGCTAGAGACAGTACGAAAAGCATTTCGGGTAGAAGATGTCCGTAAAAGGCTTCTTTACACTTTCATGATGCTGGTCGTTGTAAGGCTTGGCTCCCAGCTGCCTACGCCGGGAGTAAATCCGGCTTATATACAGAATTTTTTTGCGAACCAGTCCGGGGATGCATTCAATTTTTTTGATGCATTCACCGGCGGTTCCTTTACCCAGATGTCAGTATTTGCACTGAGCATTACACCGTATATTACATCTTCTATCATTATGCAGCTTCTGACGATCGCGATTCCTAAGCTGGAAGAGATGCAGAAGGAAGGGGCAGATGGAAGAAAGAAGATTGCGGCGATTACACGTTATGTGACGGTAGGTCTTGCACTGTTCGAGTCTACGGCAATGGCAGTCGGTTTCGGACGCCAGGGACTTTTAGTAGAGTTCAATTTTGTAAATGCTGCGATCGTAGTTTGTACGCTGACCGCAGGTTCTGCATTTTTGATGTGGATCGGAGAGCGTATCACGGAAAAAGGTGTTGGAAATGGAATTTCCATTGTCCTGCTGATCAATATTGTTTCCCGTATCCCGGATGATTTTGTGAAGCTGTATACACAGTTCATCCAGGGAAAGACACCTGCAAAGGGGCTGCTGGCAGCCGTAATTATCTTGGCCGTACTGATCATTGTGGTCGTATTTGTTATTATCCTGCAGGGCGGCGAACGAAGGATTATGGTACAGTATTCTCAGAAAGTGAAGGGAAGAAAAACCTACGGCGGACAATCCACGCATATTCCTTTAAAAGTAAATACCGCAGGTGTTATTCCGGTCATCTTCGCGTCTTCTCTTATGCAGCTTCCGATCGTCGTTGCCTCATTTATGAATAAAGGAAACGGTACGGGCATAGGAAGCCAGATCCTGAGGGGACTGAATTCAAACAACTGGTGCGACCCTGAGAATATAGTATATTCCATAGGTCTGCTGTTCTATATTGCCCTCACCATATTCTTCGCATATTTTTATACGTCAATTACCTTTAATCCGTTGGAGATTGCGAACAATATGAAGAAAAACGGCGGGTTTATTCCCGGTATCCGTCCGGGCAGGCCGACTGTGGACTATCTGACGAAGATATTGAACTATATCATATTTATCGGAGCCTGCGGACTGGTTATCGTACAGGTGATTCCGTTCTTCTTCAATGGTGTATTCGGGGCAGAGGTTTCTTTCGGAGGAACGTCTCTCATCATCATCGTAGGAGTTGTGCTTGAGACGATCAAGCAGATCGAATCACAGATGCTGGTACGTAACTATACAGGATTTCTGAATAATAGAGGCGGCTCCGGAAAAAGCGCGAGTTTCCTCGGCTATTGATTGATCATTTAGCTCGTTGTGCTTATTCGTGAGGAATAATCACAACGGGTTAAAGTGCTATATGGATGAATCATCCGGCAGGCGGTTTCATCTTTGCGGATTCGGGTGATGACAATGGAGGTATCAGATATGAAGATCATTATGTTAGGAGCCCCGGGCGCGGGCAAAGGAACACAGGCAAAGAAGATTGCTGAAAAATATTCCGTTCCTCATATTTCTACAGGAGACATTTTCAGGGCAAATATCAAAAATGGAACGGAGCTTGGAAAGAAAGCTAAAACTTATATGGATCAGGGACTCCTGGTACCGGATGAACTGGTAGTGGACCTGGTAGTGGACAGGGTGAACCAGGAAGATTGCGCGGGCGGCTATGTTTTGGACGGCTTTCCGAGGACGATCCCGCAGGCAGAGGCTTTGGATAAGGCGCTTGCGGCATTAGGTCAGAAGATGGACTATGCGATCAACGTAGAAGTGCCGGATGACAACATCGTAAACCGGATGTCCGGGCGGCGCGCGTGCGTGGACTGCGGAGCAACCTATCATATGGTATATGCTCCCACAGAGAAGGAAGGTATCTGTGATAAGTGCGGCGGCGGACTGATCTTAAGAGATGATGATAAGCCAGAGACCGTGAAGAAGCGCCTCGGCGTTTATCATGATCAGACACAGCCTCTGATCGACTACTATACCGAAGCCGGTATCCTCAAGGAAGTGGACGGCACCATTGATATCAATGATGTGTTCGCTGAGATCGTGAAGATCCTTGGCTGATCTGATACATATGAAATCAGCCGGGGGAGGCGCTTTATGCTGTTAGAGCCAGGAATGCTTGCAAAATCAAAAGCGGGAAAAGATAAAGATTGTATATACGTCATAATTTCTGTCAATGATGAATATGTATATCTGGCAGACGGTAAGAAAAGAACCGTCTGCCAGGCAAAAAAAAAGAACTGTAAGCATGTGCAGCCAATCAGAAGAGTGCGCTGTGGTTCAGTAACTGATAATGATGAAATACGGCGTGTGATAAAAGAGTTTGTGAGTCATATTGATGCAGGTGCGGAGGCAAAGGAAAGTGAATAGAAGGTGCAAAAAGCACAGGAGGATTAGGTATGTCAAAGGCTGACGTGATCGAAATTGAAGGAGTCGTAGTAGAAAAGCTGCCCAATGCAATGTTCAAGGTAGAACTGGAGAATGGTCATATCGTATTGGCACATATCAGTGGGAAATTACGTATGAACTTTATCAAGATCTTACCTGGGGATAAAGTTACGTTGGAAATGTCTCCGTATGATCTCAGCAAAGGAAGAATTGTCTGGAGAGATAAATAAAAAGGTGTTGACTTTGCGAGAGGCTTGATGTTATACTATGAAATAGCCGTCTTTGGTTTGGTGTGCCCAAAAACGGCAGTAGCCCTAAGGTTTTCAGCAAAGGATAGAAGGAGGATTTGACATGAAGGTTAGATCATCAGTAAAACCGATTTGTGAAAAGTGCAAGATTATCAAGAGAAAAGGCAGTATCCGGGTAATCTGCGAGAATCCGAAGCACAAACAGAGACAAGGCTAGAACGGCAGATTTAGCGGTGCACGGCATGCCGGAAGAAAAAGCGGCTGATGATGTGTACAGCTATGATTGTTCAGGTCATGGAGAATGTTTGTTAAAATCAGGCGGCTGACAGTATGACACGCCAGGCAGTGTGTGGAACTGTTTAATATACAGTAAGGATGCATCTGGCTCGTGAATCAGGTACCGACGAGACCGGTGGCCGTTACGCAGGATTGCTGCGTAAATGTATATTGCTTATAATACCCGGATCAAGACGCGTAGCTTCAGGCGCGGCCGGGAAAGGGCATATGATGATATGCCTGGGTAGATCGGGAAGATACTTTGTCTTCCGGCAGATACCCGATGTACCCCAGTTAGGGACAATATTATAATTTTTTTAAAGATGGAGGAAAGACACATGGCTCGTATTGCAGGTGTAGACTTACCAAGAGACAAACGTGTAGAGATCGGATTGACTTATATTTATGGAATTGGAAGAACAAGTTCAAACCGTATTTTAGCAGAAGCAGGTGTGAATCCTGATACCCGTGTAAGAGATTTGACAAGTGAGGAAGTAAAGAAGATCAGTGAAGTCATCGACGCGACCCAGATGGTAGAAGGTGATCTCAGAAGAGAGATTCAGCTGAACATCAAGAGACTGAAAGAAATCGGATGCTACCGCGGAATCCGCCATAGAAAAGGCCTCCCGGTACGTGGCCAGAAGACCAAGACAAATGCAAGAACATGCAAAGGACCAAAGAGAACCGTAGCAAATAAGAAAAAGTGAGCACTTAGTGAATGCAAGCTTTCAAGCGCAGCATGAACTTAGTGCGAACTTTGTTCGACGAGCCAAGCGAGACGAACATCCCGTGCACTTAGTGAATGCAAGCTTTCAAGCGCAGCATGAATTAGTGCAAACAAATTAGAATAATGAGAAAGTAGGTTAGTTTAAATGGCTAAGAAAGTTACCAAAAAAGTGACAAAAAAACGTGTCAAGAAAAACGTTGAACGAGGACAGGCTCACATCCAGTCATCTTTTAATAATACGATCGTAACATTGACAGATGCACAGGGTAATGCTCTTTCATGGGCAAGTGCGGGCGGTCTGGGATTTAGAGGTTCAAGGAAATCTACTCCGTACGCAGCACAGATGGCAGCTGAGACAGCAGCTAAAGCAGCACTGGTTCATGGTCTGAAGACAGTGGATGTTTTCGTAAAGGGTCCAGGTTCAGGAAGAGAAGCGGCAATTCGTGCATTGCAGGCTTGCGGCATTGACGTGATCAGTATCAAGGACGTTACTCCGGTACCTCATAATGGATGCCGTCCGCCGAAACGCAGAAGAGTATAGTCAGATTGAACTGTTTGATATTCAGTAAAGTGTTGAGTCAGGGATTACCGCATTATTATTAGGAGGAATTAAGAAGATGGCAGTAAACAGAGTTCCGGTTCTTAAAAGATGCCGTTCATTAGGGATGGACCCAATCTATTTAGGAATTAATAAAAAGTCAAAAAGACAGTTAAAAAGAACGAACAGAAAGATGAGTGAATACGGCCTCCAGTTACGTGAGAAGCAGAAAGCAAAGTTCATTTACGGTGTACTGGAGAAGCCCTTTAGAAATTATTTCGAAAAGGCAAAACAGCTGGAAGGGATGACAGGCGAGAACCTGATGATCCTTCTGGAATCCAGACTGGACAATGTAATGTTCCGGATGGGATTCGCAAGAACAAGAAAAGAAGCAAGACAGATCGTTGATCACAAGCATGTACTGGTGAACGGCAAGCAGGTGAAGATACCCTCCTACCTTGTAAAAGCCGGCGATGTGATCGAGATCAAGGAGAAGCACAAAGGAAGCCAGAGATATAAAGATATCTTAGAAGTGACTGCAGGCAATATGATTCCAAACTGGCTGGAGGTAGATGCCGAGAATCTGAAAGGTGAAGTAAAAGAACTTCCGAAGAGAGACGCAATTGATGTTCCTGTTGACGAGATGTTGATCGTCGAGCTGTATTCTAAGTAATGATTCGGATATAGCATGACTGAAAAAGTACCCCTCAATATTTTTTAACCCATAAGGAGGGTCGTGTAGTGTTTGATTTTAATAAACCGAATATTGAAATTACAGAGATTTCAGAAGATAAGAAGTATGGAAGATTCGTTGTAGAACCACTGGAAAGAGGCTATGGAATCACATTAGGTAATTCCCTGAGAAGAATTATGCTTTCTTCTCTTCCAGGCGCGGCAATCAGTTCCGTAAAGATTGACGGAGTACTGCACGAATTCAGTTCCATCCCGGGTGTAAAAGAAGATGTGACCGAGATTATCATGAATCTGAAATGTCTGGCAATCAAGAATACATCGGAATCAGACGAAGTAAAGACTGCATATATCGAGTTCGAAGGAGAGGGTGTCGTAACAGGCGCCGATATCCAGGCAGATTCAGATATTGAGATTATGAATCCGGATCAGGTCATCGCTACATTAAGCGGCGGCAAGGACAGCAAGTTGTACATGGAACTTACGATCACAAAGGGCAGGGGCTACATCAGCGCAGATAAGAATAAGGGAGAGGATATTCCGATCGGCGTCATCCTGATCGATTCTATCTATACGCCTGTAGATCGTGTCAATATGTCAGTAGAGAATACTCGTGTCGGCCAGATTACCGATTATGATAAGCTCACGCTGGACGTATGGACAAGAGGTACGTTGCTTCCGGACGAGGCTGTCAGCCTTGCCGCAAAGGTACTCAGTGAACATCTGAAATTATTTATTGATCTGTCAGAAGTTGCACAGGCTGCTGAGGTCATGATTGAAAAGGAAGATGACGAAAAAGAGAAGGTTCTGGAGATGAGTATTGATGAACTGGAATTATCTGTTCGCTCATACAACTGTCTGAAGAGAGCAGGCATCAATACGGTTGAAGAACTTACGAATAAGACGCCGGAAGACATGATGAAAGTAAGGAACCTGGGACGCAAGTCTCTGGAAGAAGTCCTTGCAAAGCTTAAAGAACTCAACCTGGAGTTGAATTCAGGTGAGGAATAAGTGTAACTGCTTAGGGACTGTCATGACAGATCTCTAACTTGAGCAGATACGTATATAATCCAAATTTCCTGTCGGTAAGCCCGAAGCGCGCGGCAGGAGCATTTGATTAATAAGCCCGAAGATTGCATAACCAAATGTTAGGCTTACGGGGCGCAAAGCGGCCCGATAAGCAGTTGAATGGAGGATAAGAACAATGGCAAAATATAGAAAACTCGGCAGAACATCCAGCCAGAGAAAAGCTTTGATCAGAAATCAGGTAACCGCATTGCTTTACAACGGCAAGATCGTTACCACCGAAGCGAAGGCAAAGGAAATCCGTAAAGTGGCGGAAGGTCTGATTGCCAGAGCCGTAAAGGAAAAAGACAATTACGAAGAAGTAACCGTAAAGGCAAAGGTTGCCCGCAAGGATAAGGACGGCAAGAGAGTAAAGGAAGTCGTTGACGGAAAGAAAGTTACGGTATATGACGAAGTTGAGAAGAAGATCAAGAAGGATATGCCGAGCAGACTTCATGCAAGAAGAGAGATGCTGAAGGTACTCTACCCGATAACGGAAGTTCCGACCGCACAGGCAGGAAAGAAAAGGAATACAAAGAAAGTGGATCTTGTAGAAAAATTGTTTACGGAGATCGCGCCAAAGTATGAGAACCGCAACGGCGGCTACACAAGAATCGTTAAGATTGGCCAGCGTAAGGGTGACGCGGCTTTGGAAGTACTGCTTGAGTTAGTATAATTCAAAATTCAACAGCCGGAATCAAGATATTTTAAGCATATAAAAAACCTGCCGTCAGGCAGGTTTTTTTATGCGTGTGTAGGACGGACCGGAACGGAGTATAGACGGGCTGAATTCTATTCAAGGCGCAGCGTGCCTCCTCCCGGCCAATCAGCGTAGTGATTGGCTGGGGAGTAACAGTAACAGAAATCACCAATACCGGAAGAAAAGATTGTTCCCTACATTAACACCGCCCCGGTCAGTCGCGCCGGCATATAGAAAGTAATAACAGTCCGCGACAGACGCAAGCCTCGCGCCATCCAGAGCTTCCTGAGCCACCTGATAGGAGAGATCCGATGCTCCTCTGGAAAGAACTGTCTCAAGACGGCCTGTCCATACAGGCTCGAACTGCCCGTCCGCATATACGATCTCTTTGATCGTATTCGGAAAGAGAGAACTATACATACGGTTCATGATTACAGTCGCGACAGCAAGCAGAGAATCATGATCCTGGATTGCTTCACATTCCAGTATAGCGGCAAAAACATCCACGTCTGCGGCTGTGACAGTTGACAAGTCAATATTTACGTAGGTATCGATCCCTGCCGCGGCAGCCTGCGCGGCCCTTAGGGCCTCTTCCGCTTCTCTCCTGGCTTTCTCTTCGCGGAGCTGTGTGAGCTGTGCGTTGAATACGGCAAGATCCGTAGAAGTCGCGACCGCAGTCTCATTCAGTTGTACACGCCGCTGTTCCAGCTCATTTTGCAGACCTTCCAAAGATGTCTGCTGATTCAGAAGAACCTGCTCACGTTCCGCAATTTCTTCCCGTATGGATTGCAGCTGATCCAGCATATTCCGATCATAACTGCTGATTGTCTCGATAAATTCCGCTTTGTTCAGAAAATCGGACATGCTCTCCGCAGAAAAAAGCATTTCCAAAAGTGATGAATTGCCCACTTCATACATATACTTAATACGTGTTTTCATATCCTGATACCGCTGAGCTTCGTCCTCCTGGGCAGCGGCAAGCGAGTCCTGGGTACGGAGGATCTCACCGTGGATAATCTCAATCTGATTCTTTGTGGAAGAAATGTCATCGCTGATCTCTACCATTTCCTGATTGATGTTCTCGAGCTGGCTGCTCAGAGAGCTGGTTTTGCTTTCCAGATCCGCAATTTCGTCCGCACTTGCGGAAAGCGGCGAACATGCTATGATAAGGGAACAGAGCAATATGGGTTTTATGTATGATTTCATAAAATAGTTTCCTTTCGGTTATTCAAAAAGATTGCCTATGATAGTATACTACAAATTGCATAATTAATCAATTTTTGTTACAATATTTTTACAAGAATTTTGAATAAAAATTTGTGAATGAAATATTAAGGAAGGAAAGAGAAAAATCATGCATAGGATAAAAATGATAGGTCTGGATTTGGACGGAACACTGCTGACATCGGATAAGAGATTACTTCCATTTACGAAAAAGGTACTGGCAGAAGCAATCGAACAGGGAATTCTGGTATTGACGGCGACCGGGCGCCCTTATACGGGGATTCCGGAGGAAATCCGAAACTTTCCGGGAATTCGGTATGCGCTGACATCCAACGGGGCACGGATCTTAGACTCGCAGACAGAAAAAGTACTGATCGAACACCTGCTTCCGCTGAAAAGTGCGAAAAAGGCATTGGAAATATTACAAAAGTATGATACATTACAAGAGGTATATTTTAACGGACAGGGATATGCGGAGGCGGAAAAGCTGGAAAGGATCTCCGAATATCACCATAATCCCAATATGTGGGATTATGTCCGAAAGACAAGAAAGCCTGTCCGCAATTTGACGGAACTGATAGAAAGAGAGAATCAGGATATGGATAAGGTCCAGGCATTGTTCGCGGATATGGGGGAGCTTGCGCAGGCATGGAAGGAGCTGGAGCAGTATGAGGAGCTCGTTCTGGTTTCATCCCTTGGATATAACATAGAGATCAATGCCGTCGGAGTGGATAAAGGCAGAGGACTCATGGAGCTTGGAGAACTGCTGGGGATACGTCCGGAGGAGATCATGGCCTGTGGCGACGGGGACAATGATATCGGAATGCTGAAAAGAGCAGGACTTGGCGTTGCCATGGGAAATGCGGAAGAGGATGTGAAGGCGGCGGCAGATTATGTTGCCGAGACCAATGATGATGAGGGGGCTGCAAAAGCCATTGTGAAATATGTGCTGCGGTAACTATTCGGCACAGGACAGCGCATTTACTGCGCAGATACGTATTGTGTAAAACAGGAGGAGAAGCATGTTAGACGCGTTAAAGGTAATTATTTTAGGGATCGTGGAAGGGATTACGGAGTGGCTTCCCATCAGCAGCACGGGACACCTGATCCTGGTGGAGGAATTTATCAAGCTGCAGCTAAGCGAAGCATTTATCGAGATGTTCAATGTGGTCATCCAGCTCGGCGCGATCATGGCCGTTGTAGTGATCTATTTTCATAAGTTAAATCCATTTTCGCCGAAAAAGACACAAAAGCAGAAAATGCTGACGATTCAGCTTTGGGTGAAGGTTTTGATCGCGTCGCTGCCGGCTGCTGTGATCGGACTTCTGTTCGATGACATGATTGAAGAAAAATTTATGAATGCGTACGTGGTGGCGGCGACACTGATCATTTATGGAGTCTTATTTATCGTAATCGAACAGAGGCATAAAAATGTGCAGCCTAAGGTGACAAAAATTTCACGTCTGAGTATACAGATGGTGCTGATCATCGGTGCATTTCAGGTTCTCGCGCTGATTCCGGGAACTTCCCGCTCCGGGGCGACGATCATCGGAGCTTTGCTGATCGGAACTGCCAGAAGCGTTGCGGCAGAGTTTACCTTTTTCCTGGGTATCCCTGTAATGTTCGGAGCCAGTTTTTTGAAGATTGTAAAGTTTTTGATGGAAGGCGCGGGCATTGCAGGGCAGGAAGTTTTTCTGCTTCTGCTGGGATGTGGCGTGTCATTCGGGGTGTCCATTTTTGCAATCAGATTTTTGATGCAGTATATAAAAAATCATGATTTCAAGGTATTCGGATATTACAGGATCGCCCTGGGTGTTATTGTACTGTTATACTTTGGGATCAGCGGCCTGCTTGCGGCATAATGCGGCCTCCGGTTTATCATTCTCCGGTTCACCGCTGAATTTTTTGTTGTACTGAAAATTTCCTCAACTGAAAATTTCCTCGAACACACAGTTTTCGGATGTTTTGAATAAAAATGAGTGTTAAGTCTTGTATTTTTGTGAAAATCTGATAAAATATAAAACTGTGTGTATGTTTATACATATTGAGAAGTTGAATCAAAGTAAAAATATGGAGGAAAGATTATGAAAAAGAAATTGTTAAGCCTGTTATTGGCTGTGGTATGTGTAGTTTCTATGGCGGCATGCGGCTCCGGCAATGATTCCGGTTCTGCGGGAGACAGCCAAAGTCAGGCAGAGAGCAGCGGGACAGATGATGCGGACGCAGAGGACGCGTCAGGGGAGGATTCCGGTGAAGGCGGAAAGCTGGTTATGGCGACCAATGCGGAGTTCCCGCCCTATGAATACCATGAAGGCGATGAGATCGTAGGAATCGATGCGGAGATCGCGGCGGCAATCGCGGAAGAGCTGGGCATGACCCTGGAGATCGAGGATATGGCGTTCGATTCTATTATTACCGCGGTTTCCGGCGGAAAAGCGGACATGGGACTGGCAGGCATGACAGTAGATCCGGACCGCCAGAAGAATGTAAACTTCTCCGATACCTATGCGAAAGCAGCACAGGTGATCATTGTGAAGGAAGACAGCGAGATTGCCGGACCGGATGAGCTGGCAGGAAAGAAGATCGGTGTGCAGCTTGGAACCACAGGAGATATCTATGCCGAGGATATCGAGGATGCGGAAGTAGAGCGTTATAACAAAGGGATGGAAGCTGTCCAGGCACTGCAGCAGGATAAGATTGATGCCGTAGTGATTGACGGAGAGCCGGCAAAAGTTTTCGTGGCGGAGAATGAGGGCCTGAAGGTATTGGATGAACCTCTTACCGAGGAAGAATACGCAATCGCGATCGCGAAAGACAACGACGAACTGCTGGAAAAAGTGAATACGGCACTGGCTTCACTGAAGGATTCCGGAAAGCTGGATGAGATCGTAGCAAAATATATCTCGGCGGATGAATAAATCGACGCTGCGGATGCAATTTTCATGGGATTGCGGACGTATCTGCGAGAGTACTGAACAGATACCAGTATCGATAAACTGCGATAGATGAGGGATAAGACAATGCTGCAGACATTTCAGGAAAGGTTTTACGATAATTTTATAAAAGACGACCGTTGGAAATATATTTGGGACGGGTTGGGCGTGACACTGCAGGTGACTTTTTTTGCGGTCATCCTGGGGATTGTGATCGGGTTCCTGGTTGCGATTATAAGATCCACCTATGACAAGACGGGCAAGATGAAGCTTTTGAACTTTATCTGCAACATCTATCTCACGGTGATCCGCGGGACCCCGGTGGTAGTACAGCTCCTGATCATTTATTTTGTGATCTTCGGAAGCGTTGATATCAGCAAGGTTGTTGTCGCGACCATGGCATTCGGCATCAATTCCGGCGCCTATGTGGCGGAGATCTTTCGGTCAGGTATCATGTCGATCGACAACGGACAGTTCGAGGCGGGCAGAAGTCTTGGGTTCAGTTATCCGCAGACGATGCGGTATATCATTATGCCTCAGGCATTTAAAAATGTACTTCCCGCCCTTGGAAATGAGTTTATTGTACTTTTGAAGGAGACTTCTGTATCAGGATATATTGCCCTGCAGGATCTGACCAAAGGCGGCGATATCATCCGAAGCCGTACATATGATGCGTTTATGCCTCTTCTGGCCGTGGCATTGATCTATCTGGTAATGGTCATGATATTCACAAGACTGGTGAATATGCTGGAGAGGAGGTTGAGAAACAGTGATCACTAATGGAGAAGTATTGATTAAAGTGGATAATATCCATAAAGTCTTCGACAGCAGCCTGCATGCCCTGAACGGCGTCTCGGAAGAGATTCTGAAAGGGGAAGTAGTGGTGATCGTAGGTCCCTCCGGTTCGGGAAAATCAACCTTCCTGCGTTCACTGAATCTTTTGGAAGTTCCAACCTCCGGACATATCTATTTCGAAGGGGTGGATATCACGGGGAAGCAGACCGATATTGACAGGCACCGCCAGAAAATGGGGATGGTATTTCAGCATTTTAATCTGTTCCCTCATAAAACGATATTGGAAAATATTACATTGGCACCGATCAAGCTTTTGAATAAAAGCAGGGAAGACGCGGAAGCCGAGGCGATGCAGCTATTGAGAAAGGTGGGCCTGGAAGAAAAGGCGAATTCCTATCCTTCTCAATTATCGGGAGGGCAGAAGCAGCGGATTGCAATTGTCCGTTCCCTGGCAATGAATCCGGATGTTATGCTGTTCGATGAGCCGACTTCCGCGCTGGACCCGGAGATGGTGGGAGAAGTGCTGGAGTTGATGAAGCAGCTTGCCCATGACGGTATGACAATGGCAGTTGTTACCCATGAGATGGGGTTTGCGAAAGAAGTCGCAACCAGAGTGCTTTTCATGGATCAGGGGCAGGTGAAAGAACAGGGGACGCCGGAAGAGTTTTTCAGCAATCCGAAGGATCCCAGGCTGAAAGAGTTTCTTTCGAAGATATTAAAATAAAATTGATTTTGAAATAAAGCGCAAAATAAAATCTTACTGAACTTTAGAAAATGAAGTCCGGTAAGATTTTTTGCTGAATGCTGGAAATCACGAACTATTGAAATAAAAAGAAAAAAGTAGTACAATCATCGTGAAATTATGTTACTATTTACGGCCTAACTGTGCAGCAATTGCACGATTAGGCCGTGAACAGAAACGAAATTATACTGAGCGGCAGATTTCGTCGGCCGTTAGTAGATAATTCAGGTGGAAATGACATGAAATATGAACGCATCTCAAAAGGAACCTTTCTTGAACGTCCCAACAGGTTTATCGCCTATGCCTGGCTGGCGGGGAAAAAGGAAGTTGTCCATGTAAAAAATACCGGAAGGTGCGCGGAACTTCTGCGGCCGGGAGCATCCATTTATGTGCAGGAAAGCGACAATCCGTTACGAAAGACAAAGTGGGACCTGATCGGTGTGGAAATGGGCGGCCTGATGATCAATATGGATTCGCAGATACCGAACAAGGTAGTAAAGGAGTGGGTGGAGGCTGGAAACCTGGCTCCTGATATTCGCCTGGTCCGGCCGGAGACTGTCTATGGTAATTCACGTTTTGATCTGTATGTGGAGACCAAGAGCAGAAAGATCTTTATAGAAGTAAAAGGGGTGACGCTGGAAGAAAACGGGGTGGTTCGTTTTCCGGATGCCCCCAGTGAACGTGCGGTGAAGCATCTGCAGGAGCTGGAAAAGGCAGTTCGGGAGGGATATGAGGCGTATGTTTTTTTTGTCATCCAGATGAAGGATGTGCGCTATTTTACCCCGAACAGAGATACCCATCCCGCTTTCTGCGAGGCGCTGAAGGCCGCGAAGGCCGCAGGAGTCCGGCTTTTGGCCTACGACTGCCAGGTATCAGGCGACCGGATCGAGATTGCGGATCCGGTTCCGGTGGTATTGGAAAGTCCGCGGCTGAAAGAGATCGCAGAGCCGCTTATCGCATGGTACCGAGAAAACCGGCGGGAACTGCCCTGGCGGAATACCTCGGATGCCTACCGAATCTGGGTATCGGAGATCATGCTGCAGCAGACACGGGTAGAGGCGGTAAAGCCATATTATGAGCGGTTTCTCAGAGAGCTTCCTACCGTAAAGGATCTGGCCGAGGTGCCGGAGGACCGGCTCATGAAGCTGTGGGAAGGACTCGGCTATTATAACCGGGTACGGAACATGCAGAAGGCTGCCAGACAGGTGATGGAGGAATATAAAGGAGAATTCCCTCATACATATGATACGATCCGATCTCTTGCCGGAATCGGAAATTATACGGCAGGCGCGGTCAGCTCCTTCGCCTATGGAATTCCGAAACCAGCAGTGGATGGAAATGTGCTGCGTGTCCTGTCACGGATCCTGGCCAGTGAAGAAGACATCATGAAAGCGAGCGTCCGTGCCCGGATGGAAAAGGCGCTGGAGGAAGTGATTCCGGAAAATGAAGCCTCGGATTTCAATCAGAGCCTGATCGAACTGGGGGCCATCGTGTGCGTGCCGAATGGAGAGCCAAAATGTGATTTCTGCCCTGCGGCAGAATATTGCCTTGCGCGGGAAAAAGGAATCCAGACAGAACTTCCTGTTAAGTCAAAGGCAAAGGCACGAAGAATTGAAAAAAGAACAGTCCTGATCTTCCGGGACGCGGAGGGCGTAGCCATCCGGAAGCGTCCTCAAAAAGGGCTGCTTGCCGGTCTGTATGAGCTGCCCAATGTGGAGGGGCACCTTACAGGAAAAGAAGTGACAGCCTATGGAAAAGCTATAGGACTTACACCGGTCCGGGTGCGAAAGCTGGAACATGCCAAGCACGTTTTCAGCCATGTGGAATGGCACATGATCGGTTATGAAATGCTGGTAGATGAACTGGAAAAAAATTGTGGTGAGGAGATGATCTTTGCGAAAAAAGAAGAATTAGAGACCGTCTACTCGATTCCTTCGGCCTTTGAGGCATACATGGACAGAACTCTTAAATCAAACAGGGAGGGGTAACACATATGAAAGAAAATACGGAGTTATCCAGACAGCAGCAAAAATCAAAGGAGACAAAGGAACGTATATTCCGGGCGGCGAAGCAGATACTGAAAAAGAAAGGCTATGAAGAGCTTTCCATCAAAAATATCTGTGAGGAAGCAGGTGTTTCCAACGGCAGCTTTTATCATCACTTTAAAACAAAGGATGATCTTCTTTCTTACTATATAGAGGAGCAGCCGAGCATCAATCCCGCGCTTCTGGAACTCCCGCGCAACGTAGATGAAGCAAAGATCGCGATCATCAGGGTCTATCTGAATTATGTGTCATACTGCAGGGAACTGGGAGTAGAGTTCATGTCCGGATACTATAATCCCAAGAATCAGGCTCTGAACGCGGCTATTCGGACAGAACGGCCGTATCCCATCGTGACTGTGCAGGCTTATGTAGAGAAAGCAGCTCTCGCCGGAATCATCCGTTTGAATGTGGATATCGAAGCATTTACCACGGACGTACGTATGATTGTAATCGGCAATGTATTTGAATGGTGTCTGCGCAGCGGGGAAACGGATTTTGAGGGAAATATGAGACGTTCTCTCGGAAAGTACCTGGACAGTACGATTTGCTAGATTCTGTTCGTATTCCTGGAGAGTGAACAGTAACCATATTTCCGCAAAGAATTATGAATGTTTTGTAAATTTTATTGTTGTTATGCCTGAATCATGTTATACTGAACGTCAGATGAATCTGCCGCTTTGCGGCTGTGGCCGGCGCGATATTCACGGCAGATTTCATCGGCCGTGAATATATAATCGGAAGAGTAAAATAAGTAAGAGTACTTATGATGAAACCGTTTGAGAAGGCGTGAGTAATCTGTAAAGAGGGAGCATTTTATATGATGTGGAGGGAACAGGCGGCAGACCTGCTGAGAAAGTATAGACATGGGTGGGTATTCAGCTATATTTTAATTTATCTGCCGTGGTTTTTTTATCTGGAAAAGCAAGTGACAAAGAACTATCATGTCATCCATTCGGCAATTGACGATGAGATTCCGTTTATAGAGTATTTCATCGTGCCATATTTATTGTGGTTCGTATTTATTGCCGTGGTGATGCTGTATTTCTTTTTTACGGATGTGGAAGGGTTCTATAAGCTCGCAAAGCTGATGTTTACGGGAATGACTATTTTTCTGATCATATCCACGCTGGTACCAAACGGGCTGAATATCAGACCGCATGTATTTGAGCGGGACAATATTTTCGTAGATATGGTGAAGCTGCTGTACCGGGCGGATACGCCGACCAATGTGATGCCCAGCATCCATGTGTACAACTCACTGGCCGCCTGTATCGCGATCTATGAGAGCAAGGCACTTCAAAAGCACAGGGCAGTTTGTATGGGGGCCTATATACTGGCGGCGCTGATCATACTGGCAACCATGTTTTTAAAACAGCACTCCGTGATTGATGTGTCAACGGCAATCGTGATGGTATATATGCTGTATCAGTTCTTCTACGCGGCAGAAGGGCGCAGGTATTCCGAGAGAAGACAAAGGCCGCCAAAAGCAGCGATGCTGCGGAATAAATGAACAACAAAAGCAAAAGAGAAGGCTGCTGTCCGGGGCGGGCCTCAGGTACAGGTTCTGTGGCACCGTGGATACGGCCTTTCGGATAGAGCTATGAGGAGGAAAAAGGAACAATGGGAAAGATCATGTTGACAGGAGACAGACCTACCGGCAAGCTGCATGTAGGCCATTATGTCGGTTCTCTGAGGAGAAGAGTGGAACTGCAGGAGTCAGGAGGCTTTGACGATATTTTTATTATGATTGCTGATGCTCAGGCGCTGACGGACAATGCGGACAATCCGGAGAAGGTACGGCAGAATATTATCGAGGTGGCTCTGGATTATCTGGCATGCGGTCTGGACCCGGAGAAGTCCACGCTGTTCATCCAGTCTCAAGTGCCGGAGCTCTGCGAACTGTCATTTTACTATATGAATCTGGTGACCGTGTCCAGACTGCAGAGGAATCCCACCGTGAAGTCTGAGATTCAGATGCGCAATTTTGAAGCAAGCATCCCGGTAGGCTTCTTTACCTATCCGATCAGCCAGGCGGCGGACATCACTGCATTTAAGGCGACAACGGTGCCGGTAGGGGAGGATCAGCTTCCCATGCTGGAGCAGACAAAGGAGATTGTCAGAAAGTTTAATTCCGTCTATGGAGAGACCCTTGTGGAGCCGGAGATCCTGCTTCCGGATAATCAGGCATGCCTCCGCCTTCCGGGGACGGACGGAAAGGCAAAGATGAGTAAATCATTGAACAACTGTATTTATCTTTCGGAAGAGCCGGATGAGATTAAGCAAAAGGTATTCAGTATGTTCACGGATCCGACTCATATCCGAATTGAGGATCCGGGCAAGCTGGAGGGGAATACGGTGTTCACATATCTGGACGCTTTCTGCAGACCAGAATATTTCCCGGAGTTTTTGCCGGATTATACGGATCTTGACGAACTGAAAGCGCACTATAAGCGGGGCGGACTCGGCGATATGAAGGTAAAGCGTTTCCTCAACGCTGTCCTGCAGGCTGAGCTGGAGCCGATCAGAAATCGGAGAAAGGAATACCAAAAGGATATTCCATATGTATATGAGATTCTCAGAAAGGGCAGTGAAAAGGCGGAGAAAAGAGCGGCAGAGACATTGCAGGATGTAAAATCAGCCATGAAGATCAATTATTTTGAAGATCTCGAGCTGATCAACAGCCAGGCGGAGAGATTTCAGAAGCAATGATTCCGATCCGCAATAGGTATTAAAATGAAAACGAATCATAAGTGCCCGGGTCATATCTTGTGTGAGATTTTTCGGCTGCTTATGATTCGTTTTCGTAATTTTGTACCGGAAGTATGTCCGGAAGCTATATGCTCTTCCATGTCTTACTTATTTACCTGCCGGGAAAATTCTTCTATGGCCGTGTCAATCTCTTCCCCGGCACCAATTTTTTGAAGCATTTTCCACCAGCCTTCACGGGCGTCCACCCATCCGGGCGTGACCTGATAATAATCCCCAATGTATTGCATGAACCTGCTGTACTCGGTCATCAGAAGATCATTTTCATAGATTTCCGCCATATCCCGCACCGGCCAGAAGGCGGAGGCAAGAACAGCCTGTCTGTAAGAGCTGTCATTTTCTGTCATATAGCGGACAAATGTCTTGGCTGCTTCTATTCGCTCTTCATCTCCGTTATCAAAAATGCCGAATCCCCATATTCCGCCCTGGAGCTTTGGGTCCCCTTCACTGACCGGAAAAGTCATGGGGAAAACATCAAAATCTAAATCCGGATTGCTGACAATCTGAGTAATCTCAATAGAGGCATTCCAGCAAAAAGCCATAGCCAGCTCCCCGCTGCAAAACCGGGCAATCTCATCAGAGGATGTCATATCGGGTCTAAATTCGATGCCCTTTTGATCCTTCAGAAGTCTCAGCGCCTTTTTATTTTCCTCGCTGTCAACCGTATAGGTACTGTGATTTTCATCCGTAAACGTTCCACCGTACAAGTTATTCACCAAGGCGCGGGTTCCCTGATCCCCGCTTTGGTTTTTGCAGTAAATGACACCCACACTCTCCTGCGTATAATCGGACAAGGCATTCACGGCTTTTATAAAATCGTCTGTTGTCCATGTGTGGGTTTCTTCATTAATATACTGAAGAGCTCCGGCTTCCTGAAAAAGATCATAATTGATCGCCATACAGTGCGCGGTCATGCAGATCGGAAATTCATAATATGCGCCGCTGCTGTGTTGGCAGGCTTTCCGGATATTTTCATAAATTCCACCGGCAGCATCTGAATCCCACAAATCGGACAGGTCCACTAGAAGCCCCCTGGCTCCCCAATCCGCTACAAGCCGTTCTGGCCCTTCAAAAACCAAATCCGGCGCCTCGCCCTTTTGGATCGCTTCCCGGATTTTCTCATCTCCATCGTCATAAGTTAGGCATTCCACGTTCACTTGAGTTTCCGGATATTCTCTTTGAAAGCCGGCAATCAGGCTGGATACGGAAGTTAAATTTCCCCAGTTTCCAACCGGAAATGTCCAGAGGGTGATCTCCTGTTCCCGGACGTCCGGTTCCGGAGTCTCTGCCGGTTATGCCGGGATATCTTTCCCGCTGCAGCAAGGCAAAACCACCATAGCCGCCAGCACTGCGCATAGTATACTTCTTTTTTTTGACATGGCAACCTCCTGTAACGTATTTTTGTCTGCTATACAGACGATCCGCTGCTTCTTTGCAAAGAATTCGGATGACCTGTGTAAGGAAGATAACGGCACAGCAGCTCTGTCAGCTCATCCAGATCGTAGGGCTTCGCCGCATGTGCGTTCATCCCGCAGGCAAGACATTTGGCTATGTCGTCCTTGAAAGCATCCGCGCTGACGGCAATGATGGGAATCCGTTTTGCATCTTCCCGCGCCAGACCGCGGATCGCGGCTGCCGCTTCGTACCCTGTCATCTCCGGCATCCTCAAATCCATCAGGATGATATCATACCATCCTTCTTCTGACTGTTCCAGCTTTTCCACACAGACTTTTCCATTTTCCGCCCAGTCAAGCTCCAGACCGAGCTCGGAAAGGAGGGACTCGGCCACCTCCCAGTTCAGCTCGTTGTCCTCTGCAAAAAGAATTCTGCTGCCAGTGAAGTCAACATCTTCTTCCGCTTCCGCCTGCTTCTCCTCCTGAATTTGTGCAAAGGGAGACAGGCTTTGATACAGTCCTGAACAAAACATGGGTTTTATAATAAAGCCATTGATTCCCGCCTGTACCGCCTTTGTCTCCAGCTCATCCCATTCCCCGTCGGAAAGAAGAAGAATGACGAGTTTTTCGCCAAAGCGGCTGCGCAGCTGCCCTGCAATACTGATACCGTCCTGTCCCTCAATATCCCAGTCGAGAAGCACAATCGGATCCTTTCCGCTTCCGCGGCTTTCCTCCAACTGCCGGAAAGCACTTTCTATATCCGGAATCCTCTTCGCTTCCAGCCCGATAGATTTCAGCATTCTTTCTGCAGATTTGCAGCAGACCTCATCATCGTCAATGACCAGCACATCTTTGAGAGGAAGCGGAGGCTTTTGCTGCTGCCGGATTTTTTCCATATCAAGGGTGATGCAAAAATCACTGCCCAGGCCGGGTTCGCTCTTTACGCTGATGCTGCCGCCCATGGCATCTACGATATACTTGGTAATGGTCAATCCCATCCCGGCGCCTTCAGTTTTATCTACCCGCGCGTTATCCTCTCTTGCAAACGCGTCAAATATTTTTTTCTGAAATTCCTTTGACATTCCTATTCCATTGTCTCTGATCTCCAGAGTCGAGCGGATATACGCCTCGCCCTTCGGGGAAGGCTCTTCGCGGAGGAATGCCTGGATCGTGCCGCCTTCTTGCGTGAACTTTACGGAATTTCCGATGATATTTATCAAAATCTGGCTTAAGCGCACCCTGTCCGTATACACGTCTTCACACTGCACGTCCTCTATGTAGATATTAAAATGCTGATTCTTTTCCTGAACCTGCGGCTGGATGACGGTCATAATGTTCTGCATAACCTCACGCAGGGAGACCGGCTCCATATTCAGTACAAACCCGCCGCTGTCCATCTTGGCCATATCCAGCATATCGTTGATCAACCCAAGTAAATGGCGGCCGGATACGATGATGTGTTTCAGACAGGTCCGGAGCCGCACCACATCATCCAGATTGTTCATGGCAATCTGTGTCATTCCCATAATGCCGTTCATCGGCGTGCGGATATCATGGCTCATATTGGAAAGAAATTCACTTTTGGCCTTGTTTGCCCGCTCAGCGGTAAGCCGTTCCATTTCCGCCGACTGGTAAGCCCGGTTCAGTTCACGCATCTGCTTTCTGGTATCACGGAAATAACCGGCAAAAACCATAAGTAGCACGCAGAGAATCATAGTACAGCACGCCAGCGAAGAAATCGACCAGCCTTTTGCCATCTGCTCCACCTTCTGGTCCAGTATATTATAGGGCATGTACAGCAGAAGATACCACTCCGAAGCAGGCAGGGGCGTACAGTACAGATTCCATCGATTCCCATCCATGGTAACTTCATTTGTATAATCCTTACCCTGTTCCATGGAAGCCCAGAGCTGTGCGGTAAGTATATCCTGCTGTTCCCAGGCAGCGTTGTCGAAATAATTGCCGCTTTCCACATCGACGTTATGCAGGATCAGGCTTCCATCCCTTCGGATGATGCAATAATTGACCATGTTGCTGTCAATATTCACGGTCAGAGTATCACTGAGATAACGGATCGGAAGTCCGGCCACCAGCCCAATGCTCTCTTCCCCGTTTCCTATATCATAAGCGACCGGAACCCCGATCAGAGCCACCCGTTCCCCATATTCGTCCTGGCCGATACAGACGTTATCCCGGCCACCCGACACGGATCGATGAAGGGCATCGGGCACTTCCGGCTGAACCTTGGAGCCGTATATCATGTGGAATTCGCCGTCTTCGGTATAATAGGCAAGGTATTCAAACCCTCTGGAGCGTGCATTGTGCGCCAACTCCACACGCTGCGCGATGTCATCCTTGCCCTGTGTCGGAGAAACGGCGTCTACCAGCGCTCCCACCTGGGACAGGCGAAGCTCTATTATAGTCTGAAAATGTGCGGCCACCTGTTTGCTCATGCCGGACATATATATTGCGCCAATCTCCTTTATCGCACCGGCTCCCATCTGATTCATCCATGCTGTCTGAACATTGAAGATAATCACACAGAAAATGGATGCGAGAACAAGGCTGATTGTCAAAAAACGTGTCTTGTGCCCCATAATCAAGCACCTCCAATATTGCATTCGATCTTTCCATTCTATTATCTATTATAACAT
>VSNK01000139.1 GCA_009774255.1 Faecalicatena sp. | reverse complement strand
CACCTAGGTTAGCAGGCGTGCAGATGGCGCGGATAGCGAGTGCTGATTACTCAAGAATTAATGCAATGATGTACTAGACCCATAGTAGTAACCATAAGGCTAATTAATGTGGATTATTCTAGTTGCCGGATATGAGGAAAAGTGGTATGATCAATAAGGAAATCCACAGACGGAGGTAGAAGGATGAAGGTATTATTGATCAATGGAAGCCCGCACACGAAGGGAAGTACTTATACGGCACTGCATGAGATGGAGAAGGTCTTCGGCAGGGAGAACATAGAGACGGAGATTCTTCATGTAGGAAATAAAGGAATCAGAGGCTGTGTTGCCTGCGGTTTTTGTGCGGAAAAAGGAAAATGCGCCCTGGATGATATGGTAAATGAAACCGCGTCAAAGTTCGAAGAATGTGACGGCCTGGTGGTCGGCAGCCCGGTATATTATGCATCTGCAAATGCAACTCTGATCGCGTTCCTGGACAGGCTTTTTTATAGTACCCATTTTGACAAGACAATGAAGGTGGGTGCTTCTGTCGTATCCGCGAGAAGAGGCGGATTGTCGGCTACTTTTGATGAACTGAATAAGTATTTTACGATCAGTGGTATGCCCGTGGCCTCCGGCCAGTATTGGAACAGTATTCATGGAAATAATGCGGAGGAAGCCGCGCAGGATGCGGAAGGACTGCAGATCATGAGGACTCTGGCAAATAATATGTCGTTTCTGATGAAGAGCATCGCTCTGGGAAAAGAAAAGTATGGTCTGCCGAAGAAAGAACCATTTCAGAGGACCAATTTTATTAGATAAGAGTAAGAGAAATACATAGTAAAGTTGGAAAAAGTAATGACAGATTGGAAACAAAAATTTGATCAGGATACATTGGACAGAGGGAGGGCAAGTTACCTGAATCGCAGGGTGGACGGCCTGAAAGAAAACAGCGGCGGATATGAGGCCGCTGTTTTGGGCAGAGAAAGAATCGAGGTATCTGTCAACATCCATGGCGGAAGGCCGGGCCGTATGAAGTGTGCCTGTCCGGCGGCCAGAGGCGGCAGGAATTGTGAGCATATGGCTGCCCTTTTGTATGCCGTTGAGGGGAGAAATCAGGCTTTGCTCGAAAAAAGGCCGGAGGCAGAGATCATAGATGAGATGAAGAAGGCGGAAGCAGAGCTTCGTGAACAGGAGGAAAAGAAGAAAGCAGAGGAGCAGCGGCGAAAGAGAGAACGGCAGGCTGCCAGGTGGAGACGTCTTGAGGAGGCAAAGCTGACACAGGAGGAAAAGAAGGCAGCGACCGAGAAAAAGCGCCGGGAAGAGGAAGCGGCACGCC
This sequence comes from Faecalicatena sp., assembly GCA_009774255.1. GTDB lineage: Bacteria > Bacillota > Clostridia > Lachnospirales > Lachnospiraceae > Schaedlerella. The sequence continues at coordinate 12,802 of VSNK01000139.1, read as the reverse complement.
TGCAAAAAGAAAAAGAAGCGGAGGAACTCCGGCGTCAGGAGAAAGAGAGAGAAGAACGCCGGCTTGCCCGAGAACAGCGCAAAGCGGAGATGGCGCGGAAAAAGGAAGAGCAGAAGCGAAAAGCTGAGGAAGCCCGCCGCAAGGAAAATGAAAAGCGTCTGGCGGAGGAAGAGCGCCGTCGGAAGATCAGAGAACAGAAAGCTGAAGAAGCCCGCGTCAGAGCAGAAAAGAGAAAGAAGGAACAGGAAGAAGCACAGAGAATCGCGGAGAAAAGACATAAGGAAGAAGAAATGCGCAGACAAAGAGAAGCAAAACGTAAAGAAGAGGAAAAACGCCGTCAGGAGGAAGAGAGGCGAAAGGCCGAAGAGGCGAGGCGTCTGGCCGAGGAAAAGCGGCGGAAGGAAGAAGAGGAAAAGAAGAAGGCCGAAGAAGCCCGCCGCCGGGAGATGGAAAGGCGGAAGCAGGAATTCTCTCTTCTTGGGGGCTCATGGACGGACGAGCAGGAGACTTCCGAACCGGCGCAGGACAGTAAAAGTATTGAGAGGCTGGAGAGATATAAGTTCTATAAAGGGACCCAGATTAAGCATTCGATCACATTTCCGCAGGAGGTTCGTACAAAAGGCGAAGAGTTGTACAGACAGGGAAAGATCGAGATGAAAAATATCATCTCCGGTTTTGAGCACTACACGGGTGAGATCAGAGGTATGGTCGAGGCAGTTGGAAAGTCTGGGGGGATAGAATTTCCGCTGAAGATCATTTTCTCCCGTACGGCGGTGACCCATGCGGCCTGCAATTGTCCGCAGTGCATGCGGGATTACTATTCATGGGATACGGAGAAGAGCACTTGCCCCTATAAGGCAGGCCTGCTAAAACTTCTGGAGGACTATCTGGATACGCACAGTCTGGGAGATGCAACGGACAGCACCGGTAAGACATTGATGACATTTTATAACAAAAAATGGGCGAACCTTGCACACGTCGATACGGAAGCCTCAAAAGAAAGTCTGCGGCTTGTACCGCGCCTGACCAGGAAGAACGGAAATCTGTCCGTGTCTTTCAAGATTGGAGAAAAGAAACTTTTTATCGTAAAAAAGCTGGATGAGTTTTGTGAAAATATAAAAGATTCAGCGACAGCTACCTACGGCACCAACACACAGATCAATCATAGTATTGAAAACTTTACGGAAGAAGGCAAAGGCTGGATTCGGTTCATCAATCGGATTGTGCGCGAGGAAGAAGAATTTCTGCAGAGGCTTCAGGAATCCAGATACGATTATGGCTATCGGAAAACCAGCGTCGGAAGCTCATTGAACCTGTTTGGGTGGAGATTGGATGAGTTTTACGGGCAGATGACGGAAGAAGCCATTGATTTTGAAGATAAAGACGGATATGAAAAAAAGAAGGGAACGCTCACCCGTGCGGAACGCAATCCGAAGGTGACAATGCAAATTTCTTCCGAGAAAGTGGGACATGGAAGGGTCTTTCATGGAATCCGGGTGGACGGCAGTCTTCCGAATCTGTATTTCGGGACAGACACGGCTTATTATATTGATTCAGGGCAGCTTTGCCGGGTGGAAGAAAGTTTTCAGGAAAAGATAGAACCACTGTCAATCGTGGCTGGCGATGACGGATTTTCCTTTTTTGTCGGGCGGAACCATATGGCTGAGTTTTACTACCGGATCCTGCCTCAACTGCAGGATATCGTGGATGTCACGGAGACAGAGCCGGACCTGTTCCGCTCTTATCTGCCGCCGGAGGTGAAATTTGTATTTTATCTGGATGCGGAAGAGAAAAATGTCACCTGCGCGGTAAGCGCCAAGTATGGGGACAAGGAATTTTCTGCGCTGGATGTAATCAGCGAGCGGGAGCATGGAAATATGGCAGCGCTTCGGGATACGTCCAGAGAAGAGGAGCTTCTGTTCCATGTCATGCAGTGGTTTCCGCGGATCGACTGGGAAATGGACGTACTGCACTGCGGCGGCGACGAAGGGCTGATCTATGAGGTGATGGAGAACGGTACGGAGAAGCTGATGGAGCTGGGCGAGGTGCGGTGTACGAAGAGCTTTCTGAAATACCATGTGGTCAGGCCCATGAAGGTGTCCGTGGGAGTTTCCGTGTCGTCAGGACTTCTGAATCTTGACATCTCTACGGATGACATTCCTCAGAACGAACTGCTGGATATCCTGGCCAGCTACCGTGCGAAGAAAAAATATTACCGTCTGAAGGACGGCTCTTTCATGAATCTGGACGACTCATCCCTGGAGATGCTTGCGGAGATGATGGACGCCATGCATCTGAAGCCGAAGGAATTTGTAGAGGGCAAGATGCACCTGCCCATGTACCGTACCCTCTATCTGGATAAAATGCTGGAAGAAAACGACAGCATTTACAGCCAGAGGGACAGCCATTTTCGGGAAGTGGTCAAGGGCTTCAAGACGGTCAAGGATGCGGATTTTGAAGAGCCGAAAAGCCTGTCCAGGGTGATGCGTAAGTATCAGAAAAATGGATTTAAATGGCTGCGGACACTGGAAGCATGGCAATTCGGAGGAATTCTGGCGGATGATATGGGGCTTGGCAAGACTCTGCAGGTGATTTCCGTGCTGCTTGCGGCAAAGGAGGAAGGAACAGGCGAGACATCACTTGTCGTATCACCCGCTTCCCTGGTCTATAACTGGGGAGAAGAATTTCAGAAGTTCGCGCCGGAATTGAAGGTGTCTCTGATTACAGGAACCCAGGATGAGCGTAAGGAGATCATAGATTCTTATCAGGATTCGGATGTGCTCGTGACCTCCTATGATCTTTTGAAACGGGATATCCTGTTTTATGAGGACAAGCAGTTCCGCTACCAGATCATTGATGAGGCACAGTATATCAAGAACCACACCACGGCGGCCGCAAAAGCGGTGAAGGTGATCAGCAGTCAGATTCGGTACGCGCTGACCGGAACACCAATCGAGAACCGCCTGAGTGAGCTGTGGAGTATTTTTGATTATCTGATGCCGGGATTTTTATACGGTTATGATGTTTTTAGACGGGAGATGGAAAGCCCTATCGTAAAAAGTAATGATGAGGCTGCGATGGCGCGTCTGCAGAAGATGGTGGGTCCTTTCATCCTACGCAGGCTGAAGGAGGATGTGCTCAAAGATCTTCCGGAGAAGCTGGAAGAGCACCGTTATGTAAGATTTGACAGTACACAGCAAAAGCTTTACGACGGCCAGGTACTTCATATGAAGGAAACGATCGCAAAGCAGAATGAAGCAGAATTTAATAAAAATAAAATTCTTATTCTTGCGGAATTGACAAGACTGCGGCAGATCTGCTGTGACCCGTCGCTCTGTTTTGAAAATTACAAAGGTGAGGCGGCGAAGCTGGAAGCCTGTCTGCAGCTGATTCAGAGCGCCATAGACGGCGGCCACCGAATGCTGGTATTTTCACAGTTTACTTCCATGCTGGATATTTTGCAGAAAAGACTGGAACTCTTAGGAATCGCGTATTATACGATCACAGGAAGTACCACCAAAGAAAAACGTCTTCAGATGGTAAAGGAATTTAACGAAGGAGACATCCCCGTATTCCTGATCTCTCTGAAAGCAGGCGGTGTGGGACTGAATCTGACAGGGGCGGATGTGGTCATCCACTACGATCCATGGTGGAACCTGGCGGTACAGAATCAGGCAACGGACCGTGCTCATCGAATCGGACAGACGAAAAAAGTCACGGTCTATAAGCTGATTGCGAAAGGAACGATAGAGGAAAAGATACAGAAGCTCCAGGAGAAGAAAAAAGATCTGGCGGACCAGGTGATCGGCGGTGAAGCGGGACAGCTCGGCAGTCTGAGCAGAGAAGAAATCATGGAACTGCTGGGAGTATAAGAAGGCGAAGGCAATTTTCATGGGATTGCGGCGTATCTGTGAGGGTACTGAGCAGATACGGCAGAAGGTAAGAGGCAAAGGTGGATGCTGCCTTTGCCTCTTTTTCGAGTGCGCCCGGCAGGAAGCCGTATCAGGCGTATCAGCCATATCAGACACAACTCTTTTTCGAGTGCGCCCGGCAGGAAGGCTAAACTCTGCGCATTTTATTTTGTTGTTGGGCGAAATCTCCACCATCCGATTCAAGAAAGTGACTTTTGAAATGCCAAAATTGTTTTATATCCATTCTGTGGCGTACTTTCCAATTTCATTGTCCCACCTTGCGCCTCCACGATCTGTCTTACCAGCAATAGTCCAAGCCCATGCCGCAAGTCCAGCCGTTCGTCGGTACTCTCCATATAGTGAGGCTTTTCTTCCATTTCCCGCAGCTTTTCGGCGGACAGGCCCACGCCATTGTCGGCAACGGTGAGAAAAATAGTCGTGCCCGGGCAGGCAAGCCGCAGGATGATAGTACAGCCCTGTGGGTTGTGATGGATGCTGTTCTGATTGCGAATCTGAGCAGTTATTTCACACCGGAGTATACAAATGCGTGGCCTGCCATGTTTATTCAAAGCGCTTTGGTTTACGCTGGACTGTTCGCCACGCACACGATGGGGATCACGGAAACATTGTCTGTCCTTTATTTATTGAAATGGTGTGTCGGCTTATTCCTTACCATGCTGCCCAGTGTAGCGATTATGTGGGCAATTACAGATTAGTGCTCTGTGGATTCTGATGATGGCGGGGATTATTATTCTTGCCCTGTTTATCAATTTTGTTCAGTAAGAGATGCCTTGATGCGTTCTATCAGAAAAGGTGCCAGAAGGTACAAAATAAACCTCTCTTTACAACGTTTTCTTATTTTGTTTACGGTCTTTCTTTATGTTGCGCTTGCGGCTTTTGCCCTCTGGTTAGTCGGCTTTCTGTATTTAAGTATTTTAATGATCGGCTGCGTTATTTTCAAACAAACCTTTACAAGCATACTGCATTGATTTCCGTTGCCATGTCAATTTTAGGGTTGCTGATTGCGATGAAACTCTTTAATAAAAAACAGTTATAATTTGCGGAAAGCTATGATAAATCAGGGCGTAAATTTACAAAATAGGGCATAAATCTACAATACTTTTTCGGCAGATTTCTGTATACTGTATAAAACAGCAATTACATGGCATAAGTTCAGGAAAAGGAGTAAAAACAATGAAATTAAGAGGCATACGAGTAGAATACCGAAAGAACCCTATTGGGCTTTCCGTAAAAAAGCCGCGGTTTTCATGGAAAATGGAATCGGATGAGAAAGATACCGTGCAAAAGAGCTATCGGGTCATCGTAACAAAATGTATTTCAAATTTAGGATCCCAGCCGGAAGGATTGGAACAGTCGCCTGGAGAGATAGTCTGGGATACCGGCATGACAGAGTCGGATGAATCGATCCTTCTGGAATATGAAGGTAAAGAACTGGAACCGGAATGCTTTTACAGGGTTCGAATCCAGGTAGAAGATAACCATGGGAACACCGCATATGCGGAAACAGCATTTGAGACCGGAATTTTAGACAATCACAGCTTCCGCGCGGAAATGATCACCCATAATTTTGAAAAAGAGGAGACTGCCTGCCCGGTATTCTGCAAAGCGTTTACCCTGAACAAAAAAGTCGTCAGTGCAAGGCTGTATGCTACGGCTTATGGTGTTTATGAAGTCTGCCTGAACGGAAAAAGGGTAGAGGACTACTATATGGCTCCTGGCTGGACGAGCTACCGCCACAGGCTCCAATATCAGATTTATGATGTCACGGAGCAGCTTTCCCGGGAAAATCGGATTGAAATGACGGTGGGCAACGGCTGGTATAAAGGAATACTGGGATTTTATTGTCAGCCGGATCAGTATGGCGACCGAACTGCCGCGTTTTTGGAGCTGCGTATCGTATATGAAGACGGGAGCAGGGAGAGCATTGCAACAGATCAAAGCTGGGAGGTTCGAACCGGGGAGATCCGTTACAGCGAGATCTATATGGGAGAGATCGTGGACACAGATTCGCCAGAGACCAGGACAGGCCAGGTATCTGTGATGGATTTTGATAAATCCATCCTGACCGCACAGGAAAATGAACCGGTCCGGATCACGGAAAAAATCCCTGCCAGAGAATTACTTGTTACGCCGAAGGGAGAGAAGCTGGTTGACTTTGGACAGAATCTCACAGGCTTTGCCGAAATCCATGTACATGGAGAAAAGGGGCAGAAAATTGTGGTCCGCCATGCGGAGACATTGGATAAAGACGGAAACTTTTATCCGGAAACACTGCGGCAGGCGAAATCCGTGGATACCTATATCTGCAATGGGCAGGATCAGATTTTCCATCCGCATTTTACATTTCACGGATTCCGGTATATCTGCGTGGAGGGCATGGAATCCATGGAGCCGGGGCAGTTTACCGCATGCGTGCTTCATTCGGACATGGAAAAAACCGGGAGCTTTCGGACCTCCAATCCAAAAGTAAATCAGCTCCAGAGCAACATTGAGTGGAGCCAGAGGGATAATTTCCTGGATATTCCGACAGACTGCCCCCAGAGGGATGAACGGCTGGGATGGACCGGGGACGCGCAGATTTTCTCATGGACAGCGGCATTTAACAGGAATACGGCGTTATTTTTCAGCAAATGGATGCGGGACGTGGCGGCAGAGTCCTCCCTTGAAAAAGGGGTGCCCCATGTTGTGCCGGATATCCTGGAACAGTACAGTGCGGCGGCATGGAGTGATGTGGCGGTGATCGTCCCCTGGGTGGTCTACCAGATTTACGGGGACAGGCGGATTCTCGCGGAAAACTGGAAATGTATGTACGAATGGGTAGATTATATCCAGGCACACTGCGGGGAAAACGGGTTATGGCAGTCCGGCTTCCAGTATGGCGACTGGCTGGCTCTAGACAAGGAAGAGAGCGCGGACCGCACAGGCGCCACGGACAAATACATGATCGCAAACGCGTATTATCTTTACGTTACCGATCTTGTAAAAAGAAGCGCGGAGGTCCTCGGCAAAAAAGAGGAAGCGCAAAAGTACGCACAGCTTTACGATCAGACCTTGGAGGCATTCCAGATGGAATACTACACGCAGACCGGGCGGATTGTAAGTGAGACGCAGACCGGGGCGGTATTGTCGTTGTATTTTAACCTGGCGCGGGAGAAAGACAGGCCAAGGATCCTCAAGTCCCTGCTGACCAATATTGAAAACCACAAAAACCATTTGGCCACAGGATTTGTAGGGACGCCGTATATCTGCCATGCCCTGTCGGAAAACGGGGCGCATGAAATGGCAGCGAATTTATTTATGAAAGAAGACTATCCCTCCTGGCTGTACGCTGTCAACAAGGGGGCCACGACCATATGGGAACGGTGGGATTCAATCAAACAGGACGGCTCTTTTGACGAATCGGGGATGAACTCGCTGAACCACTATGCCTACGGCTCCGTGGGAGACTGGCTGTACAGGAAGGCAGCGGGCTTATCCCAGCTTGAGCCCGGATATAAAAAATTTCAGGTGAGGCCGATGTTCGTGAAAGGAATTGAGGAAACTGAGGTCAGCTTCGAATCCGTATATGGAACAATCAAGGTGCGGACCTCCTGCAAAAACGGAAAGATCCGTGTCTATGTGCAGGTGCCGGCCAATACCTCGGCAGTATTGATCCTGCCGGAAAAGGAGGGGCAGATCACGCTCGGCTCCGGAACCTATGAATACGAATACGGCACGGAGACCAGCCTGGAAGTCAAACGTTTCAGTCTGGACAGTACGCTCTCGGAAGTGCTGGCACAGCCCCTTGCGGTGGAGATGTTCAACAAGATGGCGCCGGGAATACTGGATGGGCCGATGATCCAATTCGCTTACCAGATGACCTTTGCAGAGATGCTCGGCGCCGCGCCTGAAGCCCGTCCCCTGTACGAAGCGGTAATCAACGCGTTGAATGAGGAGGAAGAGGCTCCTGACCGAGAAACAGCCATACGGAATGACTGAAAATAGAATCGCATATATGGAAAGGAAATAATGAAATGCGTCAATATGAATTATTCGAAGTAAAACTCCAGGCGCCGGAGCCCCAAAGCTCCCGCGTGGACGTGAATCTGAAAGGGATATTTGAGGTCAACGGAAACAGGACAGAGGTGAAAGGATTTTATGCCGGAAACGGGACCTGGGTGGTTCGATTCTGTCCGGAGGAAGTGGGCAACTGCAGATACCAGATCAGCGGTACAGACGGAGCCGGTGAAAAAATTGGGCTGTCCGGAAGTGTGGACGTAGAACCCGCCGCACCGGGAAGGCACGGGATGGTACGCCCGGCAGGTACACATTTCCAATATGCGGACGGAACCTGCTTCTATCCCTTCGGGACTACCGTCTACGCTCTTTCCCATCAGGAGGACGTCCTGGTGGAGCGGACCTTTGAGACACTGGGAAAAGGTACTTTCAATAAAGTCCGAATGTGCGTGTTTCCAAAGCATTATGACTACAACCATAACGAACCGCCGTGTTTTGCGTTTGAAAAGAGGGACGAAGCGTGGGATATAGAAAAACCGAATCCGTTATTCTGGGCGCGTCTGGAGAATCACATCCTGCGTCTGGACCAGATGGGGATTCAGTGCGACCTGATTCTGTTCCATCCCTATGACTGTTGGGGATTTTCCCGACTGTCCAGGGAAGAGGCGCTTATTTATCTGGATTATGTAGCGCGCCGGCTGAGCGCGTTCCCCAACGTCTGGTGGAGCCTGGCAAATGAATACGACCTGATGGAATATGGGATGGAAGAATGGGAAGCATTTGCAAAATTTCTACATGAAAACGACCCCTACGGGCATCTGCTGAGCAATCATCAGATTGTTCGGCCGTGGGATTTCAGCAATCCATACACAACCCATATCTGTCTACAGACCTCCGCCCTGGATCACGTCAGTGCAGAGATTAAAAAATTCGGGAAGCCTCTGATAATCGATGAATGCTGCTATGAGGGAAATGTACCGTTTGGCTGGGGAAATATTTCCGGATTCGAGCTGGTCAACCGTATCTGGACCGTATGTATGCAGGGCGGATACTGCACCCACGGGGAGACCTTCTTGAATGAGGAGGAAATTCTCTGGTGGAGTAAGGGCGGAACCCTCATCGGGGAAAGCCCGTCCCGGATACGGTTTCTGCGGGAACTCCTGGAATCCCTGCCGGGGCCGCTTACTTTCAGTGGAAGAGATTACACGGAAGAGACCTTTGAAGGACTGCGGGCGAACATCCCGGAAGAGCAGAGGAAAATACCCTTTGTGCGTCTGCTGATGAAGGTTTCATGGGACGAGGCGAAAGGAATGCTTGATTCCGATCGGGAATTTGCCGGAAACTGTGGGGACGAAGCCTATATGAAATACTACGGCAGACACTGCACCTGTCGGGGCAAGTTGGAGCTTCCGGAAGAAAACAGGTATGATGTGGAAGTGATCGACGCTTGGGAGATGACCCGGAAAACTTTGCTTTACAACGTATCCGGGGAGATAGAAGTTGAACTGCCTGGGAAGGAAGGCATCGCAGTGCTGGCCAGAAAGGTAAAACGAGTTTCAGAGGCCGACCTGTAAAAATGGTACGGTGAAATTGCTGATTTGATGCCGATTTGATACTGATACGGAAAATCCATGCACGTTACCGCATGGATTTTCTATATTCAGAAGGCGTTACATGATATTTTTTCTTAAATACATTCTGGAAATAGGATTGGGAGGAAAAGCACAGATATTCGCTGATCTCACTGATGGATTTCTCCGTGTAAGCGAGCAGGCTTTTTCCTTCCTCCAGCTTTCTGCGCATGATAAAATCACTCAGGTTAAATCCCAATTCTTTTTTAAACTTCTTTGACAGATAGGAACGACTCTTGCCCACCGCTTCCGCAACATCATCAACCGAAAGCGGCTGATTGGTGTGGGTGGATATAAACTGGATGCATTGAAAAATATCCGGGGACATCCCCTGGGGTATTTTGTTTGCCGCGACCCGCCTGGTGAAATCCAGAAGGGCGGAGTAGCACAACCGCTTTACCGTGTCCACGGACTGAGCATGCTCGGACTCCTGTATATAAGTATCACTTAATTGATAGGCGGTTTCCACATCAAGTCCCCCAAGGATGCTGTGTCTTGTCAGTAAAGTGACAAGGGTGATCAGCAGATTCTTTTCCTGCCGGAGGGTCGTTTCGCCGATGGGGCCGGTCATAATGTTCGTGGAGGGTATACTTTTGAGCGCTTCCACATTGCCGGTTTCTACATAATGATAGAGCTGCTGTTCAAACTGGTAGGAATTATGGAAGATTTCCTCTTCCTTTGCGTCATACAGCTTAGACGCATGCTTTTCATTGATCGCGGCCGCAGAATGGTCATCGGCATATCCAAAATAAAGAAACGGTTCCTCCACTTCCTGATTCAGACCGGCGTTGACGAGGGAGAGCAGGTGTAAAAAACGGTTATGTGAAAAGGGCGGCAGGATCTGGAAATAATTCCGGACGGCATCCGTATGTTCCGCGGAGATTGAACATTCCACCATAATGCGCGGCAGCTCGTTTGGGCCAATGTGTGTGGTGCAGGCCGGTCCCAGAACAATGTCTTCTCCCGTCGAAAAATTGCGTACAATTCCAAAATAAAGGAATTCATCGGAGATGATATAATGCATCTTCTTTTTCGTCTGAGTGAGAAGAGGTAAAAAGACTTCCGTGAAATCAAAATCTTCTTCCGGCATGGGAATCTGCAGAAGGCATTTGCCGTCTTTATAATAGTGAAGCGGCAGATAAATACTCTGATACACCAATTTTAAATAGGAAACCATGTCATTCATAGGAATGCCTCCCATACTATTTTTTATAAATTGATGTGATTTGTTGGTTTGCTTTCAATTTTACAAGATATAGCTCAATATTACAAGACGGGAATTGCTTTTTTCTGTAAAATAGAGCTACAAGATGAGATAAGCGCTTATGACAAGAAAAATCTATAAAAAATAAAGAATGAGAGGACGATGAAATTATGGCAAAGAAACCATTGGGAAAAGACAGTATGGGCATCCAAAAGACAATGCGTCTGGGAGATTATCTGGGTGACGGTCTGGGGCAGCTTCCGCTGAACGTGATGGCAAATCTGGTAGGGCAGCTTACCTACTTCTATACTGAAAAGGTAGGCCTTGCGGCGGGTATGGTAGCAACAATGTTGCTAGTGGCAAAATTTGTGGATGCATTTTCGGATCTGGCTATGGGGAAGATCATGGACATGACGAACTCTCCGAAAGGAAAATGCCGTCCATGGTTTTTGAGAATGATGATTCCGGCGGCAGTGATCATTATCATGCTCTTTACCGTGCCTAAGAATGCACCGGGCAGCCTGCAGATGGGATATGTTTTGGTCACGAATATACTGCTCAGTGCCGTTGTTTATACGGCAGTGTCGATTCCATACGGGGCGATCATGGCGATCCGTACGGAGAGTGTGGAAGAACGCGGCAAAATGGGGATTGTCCGTACCGTATTCGGTTATGTGATCGGAATGGTGATTGCGATTCTGCTGATCCCGATTACCAATATGCTGGGCGGGGATCAGGGCGCATGGATTAAGGTTGCGGTTGTATTTGCAGTACTTTCGGCTGCCAGCCTGTTCATTTTGTATAAAACATCGCGTGAGACTTCCGGGGCTGCCGATGCAGAAGCTGACCCGCAGGATACGGAAGAAGAACAGGTGCCGTTTGTGGAAGCGATCAAGATGCTTTTTCAGAATAAGTACTGGGTGATCATGCTTCTGGCGAATCTGTTTGTGAATATTTCTTATGGATTGTCTACCGGCGGCGGTACATATTTTGCAAAGTATATTCTTGGAAATGACAATCTGGTAGCCCTTTTGGGAGCGGTTGGACTGATTCCGACAGTGGTAGGATTTATCATAGTCGGACCAATGACGAAAAAACTTGGCATGGCAAGGACCTGTAAAGTGTCAGCGCTGATCGGAGCCATCGCGATGGTGATCCGGGCTTTTACACCATACAGCATCGTTACAACCATCGGGTGCGGGCTTTTTTCAGGCTTTGCAACCATTCCGATGATGTGCCTGACCGGGCCGATGGTCAACAACTGTGTGGAGTATAATGATTGGAAATTCGGAAAACGCATGGTCGGTATGACCAACAGCGCAAGCTCCTTTGGTTCTAAGATCGGTTCAGGGATCGGCGGTTCGCTGATCGGATGGCTTCTGGCGCTTGCAGGCTATAATGCTGCCGCGGCAGCACAGCCGGGAAGTGTAAATATTGCAATTTTCGCATTTGCGATCTACATTCCGCTGGCGCTCTTTGTGATCATGGCGATTCTCTTCCACAACTATGATCTTGAGAAACATTATGTAGAAATTGTGACAGCTTTGAAAGAGAGAAAAGCCGCAAAATAAGAAAAATAAACATTTTAAGGCGGATATGTATTTCAGGCAGGATGTCATGATATGTCCTGCCTTCTGAACAGGAGGAATGAAATTTATGAAGCAGATACAGGAAATCATCGGTAAAATGACACTGGAAGATAAAATCAGGCTCTGTTCCGGCGGTGCAGTTCCCCTTTGGATACGGGCTGAGTTATACCCGATTTGAAGTCTCCGGGCTGGCTGTGAAAGAAGTGGGGGATCTAGTACATCATTGCGTAATTAACGATGAATTCTGCACCTGCTATTTCTGCCAGTACTGCGTTGTCGTCAATCAACGATGCCACCGCATCGCCTCTTTCCTCCGCCTTGTCCTGACAAAAATATCAGTCACATTATTCATCATTATATACGCAATGATGTACTAGTATAACCCACGATAATTACCGCTACCTTACACGCAGGATAAATTTTCATGTGCAAGGAAGCTGAATGAGGCGA
>VSNK01000138.1 GCA_009774255.1 Faecalicatena sp. | reverse complement strand
CCGGCCTCTTGCCGTAAGGCAACTTTAAATAGGCCGGATTCGTTACAGTTCTCTGGCTGGCCAGTGAACTGTAACGATTAGAAATTACGGTGTTATTTTTACCAGATAAATCAGTTGAAATATCTGTGTATATAAATTACAATAAACATATATTCAAAAAGAGAGGTAGAGAAAAATGGCAAAAATAATGTTAGTAGACGATGCCGCATTTATGAGAATGATGTTAAAGAATACACTGAGCCAGGCAGGTTATACGGATCTGGTTGAGGCAGAGGACGGCGTAAAGGCGGTAGAAGTGTATTCTGCGGAAAAGCCTGATCTTGTATTTATGGATATCACCATGCCGAACAAGGATGGCCTGGAGACCTTGAAGGAGATCAAGGGGATGGATCCGGGGGCGACGGTCGTGATGTGTTCCGCCATGGGCCAGGAGGCTATGGTTATGGATTCCATCAAGTCGGGAGCAAAGGATTTTATTGTAAAGCCTTTTAAGCCGGAGCGTATTTTGTCAACCGTGAAAAAGATTCTCGGCTAACGGGAGGTGTATTATGTCTTTTTTGAGTTCATTTGATATCAGTGCCTCTGCCCTGACGGCAGAGAGGCAGAGGCTGGACATCGCGTCCCAGAATCTTGCGAACACGAATTCGACCCGCACGGCGAGCGGTGAAGGCCCATACAGAAGAAAAATGGTAGTATTCCAGGAGATTCCCTCAACCAATGTGACATCTTCCGGGACTGCTGCTAACGGCACTTTCCGTTCAAGATTCAACAGTCTATTGAATAAGTACGCTACCAAGGGCGGAGTACGGGTAACTGAGATCGTAGAAGACCAGAGAGACCTGTACCCAGTCTACAATCCGGATCATCCGGATGCCAATGAGCAGGGTTATGTCATGATGCCCAACGTGGATCCTGTGAAGGAGACCGTGGATGCCATGGCGGCAACCAGGTCCTATGAGGCAAATATTACGGCATTCAACGCGATGAAGACGATGGCCCAGAGGGCATTGGACATCGGAAAATAGAATGAGGGGATTTTTCCCGAAAGGAGAGTAGCGTTAGTATGAATTCGGATCGCTTTAGCAAAATGGAAATAGACGCAATAGGCGAAATACTGAATATCAGCCTTGGCGCATCCGCTACGGCAGTTTCTACAATGCTGAATGCCAGGGTAGATATCACGACGCCGGTTGTGAACATAGTAGATAAAGACGAATTCCAGATGGGCAAAGTGGAACCGGCAGTCGGTGTTGAGATTACTTATGTCGCAGGTCTGGAAGGCAAGAACGTCATGCTCTTAAAACGGCATGACGTAAAGGTAATCGTAGAGATGGTCATGGGCATGTCGATCGCCGATGAAGATTTCGAGATGGATGAGATCAACGTCAGCGTAGTCTGTGAAGTCATGAACCAGATGATGGGCGCGTCAGCGACGGCATTGTCTGAATTCCTGGGGAAGATGGTCAACATTTCTACTCCGCTTTCCTTTGAAGTAGCCAATGAGCAGGAATTTATAGATAAGTATTTCATAGATAATGAGCCGAAGGTTGTAGTAGGCTTTACGCTGTCCATAGCGGACAGACTGGAAAGTGAGTTCTTTAATGTGATGCCGATCCAGTTGGCTAAGGCGTTGGTGGAGAACTTCCTTCCGGAAGAGGCGATCATCGATGTCAGTTCGCTGCAGGAAGAGCCGGTCAAGGAAGAACCCGCGCCTGCCGCGGAGCCTGCAGCGTCAGGCGGCAAGCTTTCTCAGGAAGAGATCGAGAAGCTGCTGTCCGGAGGAGGGGATGCGGCACCGGCACCACAGCCCGCACCTGCGCCGGAACCTGCAGCATCAGGCGGCAAGCTTTCTCAGGAAGAGATCGAGAAGCTGCTGTCCGGAGGAGGGGATGCGGCACCACAGCCCGCACCTGCGCCGGAGCCCGCAGCGTCAGGCGGGAAGCTTTCTCAGGATGAGATTGAGAAGCTGTTGTCAGGAGGCACGGACACGGCACCTGCGCCGCAGCCAGCAGTACCGGGGATGATGCAGGCCGCGCCGCAGCCCATGATGCAGGCAGCAGTAAGCCCGGATGTGGCTATGATGCAGATGCAGATGATGCAGCAGATGATGCAGCAGATGCAGCAGATGCAGCAGCAGATGATGGAGAGGACGGCGGAAGCAGCAAAAGCGCCGAAGGCTCCGGAACCGAAGATGATCCATGTACAGGCACCGGCACACCAGAATCTGAAGGCAGACAACGGGATTGTGCTTGAGGGCGTACAGGAAGAGAACATGGAACTGATCATGAGCGTTCCTCTGGAGATCTCGGTTGAGATCGGAAGGACGAGGAAGCTTGTGAAGGATATCCTCGACTTTACAAAGGGTTCTCTGGTCGTCCTGGACAAGCTGGCAGGGGAACAGGTGGATCTGTTTGTCAACGGGCAGTGTATTGCCAAAGGGGATGTGGTCGTTGTGGAGGATAACTTTGGTATCCGTATCACAGAGATCATGAAAGTGAATCTGGCTGCATTAGAGTAGGAAGGGTAAGATTATATGTGGAGAGTGATCGCCACATTCATAATAGTGGCATTTATTCTGTACTTGAGCTATCTGGCCAGCAAGTATCTGGGCAGAGGCATGAGCAGAGCAGGCAATTCCCGCTATATGCGTGTGATTGACCAGATCATGCTGGGACAGGACAGACATATCGCGGTGATACAGGTTGGGGGGAAGTATCTGCTTGTGGGTGTTACTGCAGGGCAGATCAGCATCTTGTCTGAAGTGAAGGATGAGGAGCTGTTCCCGCTGGCTCCTGAGGACGAAGACGGCGGAACGGAGGCGCTGGATTTCAGAAAGATGCTGGGGAAGCTGAATGACCTGGGCAAAAAGAGGAGGTAAGGATTAGTGTATGACGCACTGATAAATGTGAATGGCGAGCAGGTGCCAACACTGGACATATTGTTGATGTTGACCATCATTTCACTTCTGCCGTCGCTTTTGATTATGGTGACTTCTTTTACAAGAACCATGATCATCCTTTCGTTTCTGAGGACTGCCATGGGAGTTCAGCAGACACCGCCGAATATGGTGCTGGTAGGAATTTCAATTTTTCTGACGCTGTTTATTATGAATCCTGTGATCTCAGAGATCAATACGCAGGCATATACGCCTTACAAGAATAATGAGATCACACAGGAAGAAGCCATAGACCGGGCGCAGGTTCCGCTGAAGCGGTTCATGCTGCGCAACACGGAGATAAGCTCTCTCAGGATGTTCACGGATATCACGGGTGAGGAAGTGCCCGATGAAGCAGAATTTGAGGATACGGACGCGTATGTGGAGGCAATGATCGATATGCCTCTGACCGTGGTGATCCCGTCTTTTATGACAAGCGAATTGAAGCGGGGATTTACGGCAGGATTTTTATTGTACATTCCGTTCTTGCTGATCGATATTGTTGTCTCAAGTACATTGATGTCAATGGGTATGATGATGCTGCCCCCGGCTATGATCTCTATGCCGTTTAAGCTGCTGCTGTTCATCACTGTGGACGGATGGCAGTTGTTATTCTCGAATATTGTGGACGGTTTCAAGTAGCTGCTTCGAGCCAGGAGCGGCGGGGAGTCAAAGCCGCAGGCTGCGGGGGGAATATAAAAAAGAAGGAGGAAGCGGAACATGACAAGTGAACAGATTGGAGAAATCATATATGAATTGTTTACATTGATCCTGCAGATCGCGGGACCGCTTCTGATTATCAGTATGATTGTGGGTATTCTTATTTCAATCATACAGGCCGCGACACAGATTCATGAACAGACGATCACGTTTGTTCCGAAGCTGTTGGTCATCGGCCTGATCCTTGTGTTTGGGGGAGGCCGGATGATGGAGTCATTAGCGAATTTTACAATTCAGATATTTGGGATGATCTAGATCTGACGTGAGGAGTGATGGCATGACAACAGCGTTTAACAGTATCGCGCAGCTCACGCTGTTCGCCCTGATCATGATGCGGATGTCAGGTTTTATCCTGATGAATCCGATATTCGGAAGGAATAATATTCCGATGCAGGTGAAGGGCGGACTGATCTTCATATTGACCATAGTAGTATATTCACACTTTTCGGGAGAAGCATTTGAGACTGCGAGTACGATAGAATTCGCGTTTCTCCTGGCAAAGGAATTTCTGGCCGGATATTTAATTGGATATGTCATGCAATTGTTTTTTTTTATCATCAGTTTTACCGGCTATATCATCGATTATCAGATGGGACTGTCCATGGCTACGGTGTATGATCCCCAGAGCAACGCCCAGATGGCGGTGTCGGGAAGTCTGCTCCAGACCTGGTTTATGCTGATGTTTTTCGCAGTGGACGGACATCTTGCCCTGATGAAGATTATGGTGACCTCGGTGGAGATCGTTCCGTACGGCGGGATTCTGATCACCCAGGGGCTTGCGGTCAGGATGACCGAGATTTTCCTGGAATGTGTGGGAATGGGGATACGTTTTTCCATTCCGATGATCGCGGCAGAATTTTTGATCGAGGTAGGAGTAGGAATCCTGAATAAGGTTGTGCCGCAGATCAGTATCTTTGTCATTAATATCCAGATGAAGCTGGTTGTAGGGTTCGGGCTGTTGTTTCTGATGTTTTCTCCAATCGGGGAATACCTGAACAGGATTATGACGACCATGATGAAGACGGTGCAGGGAATATTGACGTTTGTATAGATCTGTATGGATTCATATGGACTGATACGGATTTCTATAGGTTTATATGGACTGATATGGATTTCTATAGGTTTGTATGGATTTCTACAAATTTATGATAGAGAGGATGTGAGAACCTTTGGCTGACCAGGGCGGACAGGAAAAAACCGAAAAAGCCACGCCGAAAAAGCGGAAGGACGAACGGAAAAAGGGCCATGTGCCTATGAGCAAAGATGTGGTCGTTGTTGTTTCTCTGGTGGGACTCTTCTGCTGTCTGCGTATTCTCTTTCCGATGATGTATGAGTCGCTGCGGGATGCGATGAGATTTCAGATTTCCGCGGTGGGAGGAATGGATGAGTTGTCTTTCGCGAACCAGCAGGCAGTTGGCTGGAATGCGGTCAAGGTCGTGGTAACATGCGTATTTCCGCTGGGACTGATCAGTATCGCGCTTGCGGTACTCGGTACAGGGGTTCAGACAAGGTTTCTGTTTACCAGAGATCCGTTAAAATTTAATCTGGGAAAGCTGAACCCGCTCAAGGGGATCAAGAATCTGTTTTCGTTTAAGCAGGTGATTGAGCTTTTGAAGTCTTCACTGAAAATTGTGATCCTGGGTGTGGTTCTGTATAATATTTTGAAAGATGAGATTGTGGTCATCGCGCAGATGATGGATACGTCTGTGATTGCCTCCGGTACATATGTGATGAAAGAGATTTTCAGTATGGTCCTGAGAGTCGGCATGGTATTTGTCGCGATCGCGGCGTTTGATTTATTCTATCAGCGCTGGTCCTATGAGAAGGACATGAAGATGACCAAGGAAGAGGTTAAGGAAGAATACAAGCAGACAGAAGGAGATCCCAAGGTCAAGGGCAAGATCCGGAGCATCCAGCAGAGTATGGCAAGGAGCAGGATGATGCAGGCCGTACCGGATGCGGATGTGATCATCCGTAACCCGACGCATTATGCGGTTGCCCTGAAGTATGATATTGACCGTGACAATGCTCCGATTGTGATTGCGAAGGGGCAAGATCATATCGCGCTGAAGATCGTGGAGATCGGAGAGCAGAATGGGGTCAAGGTGCTGGAGAACAAGCCGCTTGCGCGGGGACTCTATGCGTCCACTCCGCTGAACGGCGAGATTCCGGCAGAATATTATGGAGTTGTGGCGGAGATACTTGTTGAGATCTTCCGTATGAATAAAAAACTGGTATAAAGGAACCAGAAGATGGTGTAGAAGATGACTAATATTAAGAATATATTAAATAATGCGGTATCATTGATCGTAGTCATGATCGTACTGCTTTTGATCATACCGATAAGTCCGTTTTTCCTGGACGTTATGATTATTCTGAATATATCCGTAGGATTGATTATTCTGCTGATCAGTATGAATATCAAAGAAGCACTGGAATTTTCAATTTACCCGTCACTGCTTCTGATCACAACCTTATATCGAATCGGTATCAACGTATCTACGACAAGAAGTATTTTGACGAACGGCGGTTCCGCGGGCTCGATCATCGGGGCGATGGGTAATTTCGTGCTGCAGGGAAACGCGGTTGTCGGAGTTGTTATCTTCCTGATCATCGTATTGGTTCAGTTCATGGTTATCAACAAGGGCGCCGAGCGTGTGGCTGAGGTTGCGGCGAGATTTACGCTGGATGCCATGCCCGGTAAGCAGATGGCGATTGACGCCGACCTGGGAAGCGGGCTGATCGACGAACAGGAGGCGAAGGCAAGACGTTATAAGATCCAGAAGGAAGCGGATTTCTATGGTTCCATGGACGGTGCTACGAAGATCGTAAAAGGAGACGCAACCCTGTCTCTTGTTACGACTGCGATCAACTTCCTGGGAGGCTGTATCATCGGTATGGTGCAGGGGGGCATGGGTTTTACGGAAGTGCTTTCCGTGTATACGATTGCTACCATCGGTGACGGTCTGGTAAGCCAGATTCCGGCTCTTCTGATTTCTACGGCCACAGGTATGATCGTAACCCGTGCGGTTGCCGAGGACAGCCTGAATGTCGAAGTACTGGGACAGTTCGGGGCTCAGCCGAAGGCAATCATGATCGCCGGTGGCGTGCTTGCGATTCTGATTGCGGTTCCGGGGATGCCCAAGTTCCAGCTTGCGGTTGTTGCCCTGACCATGATGCTCGGCGGCTATTATCTGCTGCGGCGTATGGAAGAGATGGGCGGGCTTGTTCCGGCAGGCGCCGCGGGCGTCCTGGCAGGTATGACTGGAGCAGGCGGCATGGCAGAGGGGGCGGGGCCTTCTCTGGAGGAAGAACTGATGGCCGAGGAGGAGAGCTTCAAGGACATCAATACGGTATACTCCCTGATCAATGTGGAACCGATCGAGATGGAATTTGGATACAGCCTGATCCCGCTTGTGGATGAGGCCAGCGGCGGCAAGATGATTGACCGTATTGTCATATTCCGGCGGCAGTATGCTCAGGAAATGGGGTTAGTCATTCCTTCGATCCGGCTGCGTGACAGCTCGTATCTGAATACGAACCAGTATGTCATTAAGATCAAGGGTGAGGAGGTCGCGAAGGGCGAGATTTTGATTGATTATTATCTGGCTCTGGAACCGCCGAACCTGGAAAAAGAAATTGATGGTATTGATACCATTGAACCTGCATATGGTATTCCCAGTAAGTGGATTACCGTGGATAAAAGAGAGATGGCGGAGATTTATGGATATACGGTTATTGACCCGCTGTCCGTTATGCTGACCCACCTGTCGGAGACGGTGAAGAAGCATGCGTACGAGCTGCTGAACCGGCAGGAAGTGGTGCGTCTGGTAGACAATCTGAAGAATCAGTCTCCGGAGCTTGTGGAGGAAGCGATCCCGGCGATTATTTCCTACGGCGGTTTCCAGAAGGTTCTGACGAACCTCTTGAAGGAGGGTATTCCGATCAAGGATCTGGAGACGATCATCGAGACGATCGTGGATTCTGCCATGACCGTCAAGGATCTGGATACAATCACGGAAAATGTCCGTGTCGCGCTGAAGCGTACGATTACAAGAAAATTCTGCGAAGGCGGCAGCATGAAGGTGGTGACTCTGGACGCGGATCTGGAAAAGAATATTATTACAAGTCTGACAAATGGGGATCATGGTCTTTATCTCGCGCTCAGCCCGGACGTGATGCAGAGTGTCATCACTCAGCTTTCGGAAGAGGTGAAGAAGTTCCAGGAACTGGGACAGCCGCCGATCGTGCTTACCAGCCAGGTGGTGAGGATCCATTTCTACCACCTGATCGAGCAGTTCTTCCCGGATATGTATGTGCTCTCCTTCAATGAGATCAGCAACAATATCCAGATACAGGCGATCGGGAACATTACTTTGCAGGTGGAGCGGTAAGGAGTTGTAAAAAATAAGTGATACAGATTGCGCAGGATATTTCAGTTATTTTTCTACAACTCCTAAGAATGGAAATTAAAAAATGAATCGGAGCAGACAATATGGAGACGCAGGAGCAATACAAAGATAAGTCGAATGAAGAGCTTTTAAAATTGTATAAAGAGACTGGCAGTCTGGAGATCAAGCAGGAGATCGTCATGCGATACATTTATCTTGTGAAGAGTATTGCGCTGCAGATGAGGGATATTTATCTGAGCTTTTCACAGGTGGACGACATCATCAGTGAGGGCGTGATTGCTATTATGTCTGCGATCGACAAATTTGACATGGATAAGAATGTCAAGTTTGAGACTTTTATTTCTAAGCGGATCAAGGGAATGATCATTGACCTCGCGAGAAAGCAGGACTGGGTACCGAGAAGTACAAGAAAAAACATCAGAGATATTGAAGATGCGGTCATGACGTTATATAATAAACTTGGGTACTATCCTTCCATTCAGGAGGTGACGGAGTATCTGAATATTACACCGGAAAAGTACCAGGATACGATGCGCAAGGCAAGTCTTTTTAATATCCTTTCTCTGGATATGGTGCTGGCGGAGGCACAGGGCAACGAGATCAGTATGAAGCTGCCCCAGGTAGAATCTGCCGAACAGCCGGAGAACCAGTTTTTGAAAAAGGAGGTCACGGAGGTCCTGGCGGAAGGGATTAAGAAGCTGAAGGAAAATGAACAGCTTGTGATATCGCTGTATTATATCGATGATCTGAATATGCGGCAGATCGCGGATGTGCTCCAGGTGAGTGAGCCGAGGGTGTCACAGATTCACTCCAACGCGATCAAAAAGCTGCGGGTGCATATGGAAAAGTTTATGTAAGTTTATGTAAGCTATAAGGATAAGTAAAGGAGAGCGGGAATATGTTTCAGGGATTTTATGATCTGGCTTCGAATTTGATCACACAGAACCGGAATCTGAATGTCATCAGCAACAATATGGCGAATGTATCGACTCCAGGATTCAAGATGGATCGAATGATGGAGACTACGTTCCGGGATGAGATGCTTTATCGTTATGATCAGGACGGGAAGACTGCGGTGGGAACTGTATCGCGTATGAATGTGGCGGATGAGAGGATCACGGATTATACCGAAGGGGGAATCCGGGAGACAGGATATCCTCTGGATGTCGGGCTGACAGGGGAAGGATTTTTTGTGATTCAGACGGACAACGGACAGGTATACACGAGGAATGGTTCTTTTAATCTGAACAATGACGGCTATCTGATCCTGCAGGGCATGGGCCGTGTACTGGGGACGGACGGACAGCCGATCCAGATGGACACGGATGATATTACGATTGACAAGCAGGGGAGAATCACCAGCTCGGAGGACGGGCGGTATTTTGGGACGATCAATGTGGTTGATTTTGCGGATTACGCCCAGCTTACTAAGGTGACGGGCGGGGTATTCCAGACAGCGGCGCAGCCGACGCCGGCGGCAGATGCCGTCGTGACGCAGAAGTATCTGGAGGATTCGAATGTGGCTCTGGCGGAACAGATGACCACGATGATGAGCAGCCAGCGGGTGTTGCAGGGGTCGGCGCAGATCCTGAGGATGTATGACCAGCTGATCAGCAGGGCGACAACGCTGGGCGGAAATAACTGATTGCTTACATAGGAGGACAGATTTATGTACACATCATTTTATACTGCGGCGAGGGGCGCTATGGAAGAACAGAAGAAGCTGGATGTGATAGCCCATAATTTTGCAAATGTGAATAACTCCGGATATAAGGCGAAGTCAGCCGTGTTTTCAGATCTGATGTATTATAACCTGAATAACTACAGGGGGGATAATACCCCGCTGCAGGCAGGTGTCGGAATCGCTGTGGAGAAGACAAACACGAACTTTGACCAGAGTGCCCCGGTTACCACGCAGGGGGAATTCGACTATACGATCGCCGGAGAAGGATTTTTTATGATGCTGAGTCCGGTTACGGGCGAGGTGACTTATTCCAGGAACGGGCATTTCAGTATGTCGCAGAGAGGGGATCAGTTCTTTCTGGTTAACGACAACGGCAACTTTGTCCTGGACCAGAACCAGAATCCGATTACTGTCACCGGGCCGACAGTAAAGAGGGGAGAGAAGGAACTGAGCAGCGAGATCGGCGTATACGGCTTTGACATCCTGGACGGAATGCTGAGCAACGGCAACAATGAATTCGTGCCGGTAGCGAAGAACGGCGACCCATATCTGATTCCCGGTGCAAAATTGTATGACCATACTCTGGAGATGTCAGGGGTAGATACCGCGGAAGAGGTTTCCCGGATGATCGAGACGCAGAGGGCATATTCCTACGCGCTGAAGATGGTGCAGACCTCGGATGAAGTCATGACCACGATCAACGGGCTGCGGTCATAGAAGGCTGATGCCCCAATATGAACGGCGGAGATGTGATTTTTACAAGAAGAATTTTTTGTTAAGAAAGAGATCGAGGTAAATATATGGGAATTAGCAGATATGAAGAGATGGGCGAAATAGGGATGGATATGCTCAAGGAGATCGGAAGCATAGGCGGAGGAAATGCGGCCACCGCGCTGTCGAGCATGCTGAACGCGAAGGTCAATATGTCTCTGCCGGAGGTAAAGGCACTTGGATTTAATGCGGCTCTCAATCTCCTGGGAGATCCGGAAGAGGTGGTAGCTGCTATATTTGTAGAGATGTCAGGAGAAGTGGAGGGAGTAATCCTGTTTATCCTGAAGAATGATTTTGCGGATAAGATTGTACAGAATATGCTGGGAAAAGCTTCCGTGGATTTGCTGCAGCTGGATGAACTGGATACTTCTGTTCTGACAGAGATCGGAAATATTGTAATTTCTTCCTACATCACGGCAATGTCTTCTTTGTCAAATGTGGAGGTTGAATTGTCCGTACCGCAGTTTACCGTTAATATGCTGGGCGGTATTTTGAGTGTTCCTATCGCGGTGATGGGACAGCATTCGGACAGAATTATGATGATCAAAGGGAAATTTAAAATTGACGGAATAGCGATGGACAGTGATATGCTGCTTCTGCCCGATGTAAAGTCATTAAATGTTCTTATGAAAAAACTAGGGGTGATTGACGGATGATCAAGAAAGTATCGGTCGGAATCGCTGATATGAAGATTACCAGGCGGGAGGGGATATTGATTACGTATGCTTTGGGTTCCTGCATCGGTATTTCATTTTATGATCCTATGATTAAGCTTGGAGCCCTTCTTCATATCATGCTTCCGCAGAAACAGGGAACAGATACTAACGTATACAAATTCGCGGATTCGGGAATTCCGGAGACTTTGCGCAAATTGCAGGCGTTTGGCGCAATGAAGAGCCGGATGGTATGTAAGATCGCGGGCGGCGCCAAGATGTTCGAGATGAAAAGCGGAGGAGGACTGGGTAATATCGGTGACCGCAATGCCCAGATGGTGAAGAGGGTTCTTGCCGCGGAGGGGCTCCGTGTCATGGGCGAGGATACGGGAGCGAATTATGCAAGAACAATGCTTCTGGACGTGGAAACCGGAAAGGTGTCTATCCGCTGTGCGGGAAGAGCGGAGAAGTTTCTCTAAAATAACTAAGGCAGGGTAATAGCTTCCTTAATTTTTAGGCGTAATGCGCCGATAAATATATATAGAATGCAAAGGAGTGAGTGTTTATGGCTGATACGGAGATTTTATTGGAATCAGGAACAAACGAGATTGAGATAATGCAGTTCACCATATTCGGTGAATTGTATGGGATCAATGTAGCGAAGGTAAGGGAGATTATGATGGCCGACAAAGTAAAGCCGGTACCTCGCTCCCATCCGGCGGTAGAAGGGATCTTTAAACCAAGGGATATCCTGCTCACTGTCATCAATCTGCCCCAGTATCTGACAGGGGACAGCGGTGACCTGAACGACAGGGATTTGTTTATTATTACGAATTTTAATAAGATGAACATTGCGTTTCGGGTACATACGGTAGTGGGGATCAGCAGGATTTCCTGGGAGGATATCCAGAAGCCGGATAAGACATTATCGAACGGAGAAGAGGGCGTGGCAACCGGAATCGCGCAGTGCGGCGGAAGGCTGGTAACGATCCTGGACTTTGAGAAGATCGTTACGGAGATCGCGCCTGAGACCGGCATCCAGACCGAGGATATCGACAGGCTTGGGGAGCGGGAGACCAGAGAGGAGCATATCGTCCTTGCGGAGGATTCCATACTGCTGACAAAGATGATCAAGGATTCTTTGATGCGTGCCGGGTATGTCAACATCATGAATTTTAATAATGGCAAGGAAGCATGGGATTATCTGAACACGATTAAAAATGATTCTGATTTTCATGATAAAGCCTCCTTATTGATCACGGATATTGAGATGCCGGAGATGGATGGCCACCGCCTGACAAAGCTGGTGAAAGAGGATGAACTGATGCAGAAGATTCCGGTCATCATTTTCTCATCGCTCATTAATGAAGAGATGTGGCGCAAGGGAAAGTCGCTTGGCGCCGATGAGCAGCTATCCAAACCGGAGATTGGCCGTCTGGTGGAGGTTATGGATGAACTGCTGGAACGGAAGGAGATATAGTGCATGAATAATTGTGTAGTACGGCAGGCAATCAAGGATCTCAGAACAGACACGATTATCGGATATGAGCTGATGATCCAGCAGGATCAGAGCAGTTTGTATAATTCAAGTTCGGACAGTGTGGCGGCGAATGCCATGGTGGCATTCCTGTCAGAAAATTCAAACCGTATTTTCAATGAGAAAAAGACGTTTATGACATTTACTCCTGCATTGATGTTTCGGAATACTCCGAAGATTTTTGACAAGGATAAGATCGTGATCCAGATTGAGGATAATATTGTTGTTCATTCGCTTGCCGCGATTTTGATCAGTAAATACAGAGATTCGGGATATCATTTCGCGATCAATGATTTCCAGTTCACCCCGAAGTATTTCAGTATGCTGGAGTATGTGGATTATATTAAAGTGGATATCTCAGGGGAGGTGGATCTGAACCGCAAGAATTCAATTGCAAATGTGGTTGATATGGCGCATGGCTTCCAGAAGGAGGTTATTGCGATTGGTGTCAATACGGAGGCCACTTATAATCTTGCGAGAATCTTGCAGGCAGACTATGTGGAGGGGAATTATATTTCCAACGCGACAGTTTCGAAGACGAGCAAGATGGATTTTATGCAGGGGAACTTGTATCAGCTGATCATAGAGATCACAAAGGAAGAACCGGACGTGAAGACTCTGGAGGAGATTATTACAAGAGATGCCTCGTTGTCCTATGCATTGTTAAAGATGGCGAATTCGGAATATTTTGCGATGCATCAGGAGACTGTCTCGATCCGTCAGGCTCTGGTACGTGTCGGTATCAGCCAGCTTAAGCAGTGGATTTATCTTCTGAGCTTTGAGGAGAAGGGGGAAAATACCTCGGAAGAGCTGCTGAAGATCTCATTTCTGCGTGCGACCTTTGCATCGAAGCTGGCAAGGAAGATCAGGAATTTTGACATTACGGCATCGGATGCATATATTATGGGTATGTTCTCTACGTTAGAATACATGATAGACGCGCCGATGGAGGAGATTTTGTATGAGATTCCGATTGTGAAGAAGGTGAAGGACGCGCTGATCTACCAGGAAGGGATGGCAGGAAAGCTGTACCAGTTGATTCTCCACTATGAGCGGGCGGAGTGGAGTGAAATCAAGACTCTTGCGGAAGAACTGGGACTTCACACCAATGAGATGGCACAGATCTATATGGAGTGTGTACAGGATGTAAATGATATCTGGGATAATGTAGTAGGGATTGCTGAGGAAAGTTAAGGAAGCGCCGCTTGCCGCAGGGAAGCTTATGGTGCAGACAGGACGGGCGGTGATGGTTATAGGAGGTGTGTGTTATGATAGGGGCGGTTTCATTGAATCCGTATGTCAGCAGTTATCAGTATAATGTCGGCAGCGCGCGGATGAGGACATCGGCTTCGAATATGCAGATTCAGCCGGCACAGAGCGCGTCGGCAGCGTCCGGAAGCCGTGCGGTATCGACGGGAAGGAGCGGCGGTGTGTCGTCCCTGATCGGCGCGCGGA
>VSNK01000137.1 GCA_009774255.1 Faecalicatena sp. | reverse complement strand
GCTCTTTCCCCGTTTCTGGCCTTTCCCCCATTCCCGGCTCTTTCCCCATTCCTGGCTCTTTCCCCATTTTCGGCTTCTGTCCCGCCCCCGGTTCAATATAATGCGTACAATTTCCGCTGTACACATAGATCATCTCAATATACACATGGTTATGCACCACCGGATACCCGTACCGCTCATGCACCTCCACATCGATTGCATCTCCGTTAGTCAGTGCCTCCACCTCCGGCACCGTCGTTCCCAGCCGTTCCATGGAGCCCAGCTCATACACAAATCCCACATCCGGGTATTCCGGATGCTCTGCCGTCAGCTTTTTATATTCCGCAAAGCTCATCGGGCGGGACAAAAACTCCCTTCCCTCGCCCAGATACAACTTTTTCATTTGTCTTTCCCGTTCCGTCAGAGCTTCCAGTTCCCGAATCATATCGTACCTCTTTTTAAAATCATGTTATCCGGCTCCTTGGTTTCTTCCGCCTTTCCCCATGACAAGTCTCCCCCTCTTTTTAAAGTCATGTTATCCGGATTCGGGACACAGGTGCCATACCGTCCCCCTCTTTTTCCACGGATCAAATTGCATTATGATCGTATCATGATAGGTCAGATTTTACCATTTTTCCTGTAAAACTTTCTCAACAAATAGGTAGGCGTACAGCTCCATGCATGGCAGTAACTATTTACCATACTGGATCCATATGGCGATTCATGCTTGTTATACGGGTTGTACAATTCCCAAAAAGTATCTGCGCCGTCCAAGATCATTTCTCCCCAATAGCGCTTCATTTCCTCCAGGGCAAGCTCATCCTCCCCGCATCGGATCAAAGCATCCATATAATGATGATACATATAAGGCGTCACCATGCGGATTCTTGGATTCACCTGCATGGTATGCAAGATCAGTTCCCGGCTCTTTTCTTTGTCAAATACTCTGGCAAGGATCATCCATATCTGTGTGGCCCACGAAACCTGCCGGTTCTCGCCGCTGACAAAAAGCTTTTGCTTCTCATCCCAAAAGTTTTCCAGCGCCGCCGCTTTCAAAATCTCCATCTGTTCTTCCGTTTTTCGGATACGTTCCTGATCTCCAAGCACATTCGCCATACGGATCGCATAGCGCATCGTATAGATCAGCACCGCCTGTGCCCCGGCCTGTTTGTTCAAGCCTTCGCCCCAGTCCAGAAAGCACCAGAATTCATCCCCTTTATCAATCACGATCTTCCTGTCGTCCAGCATCGTATCCCAGCAGATATCAATCTGCTCCATCGCCTGCGGATACAGCTCCTTCAGCGTTTCCAGATCCCCGGAAGCTTCATAGTAATCGCATAATGTCGGTCCGAAGAACAGGGCATAATCCATCAGATATGTGTCATCCACACGCAGGTCAGGCTCATGGAAAAAGCAGGCTCCGATCCTTCCGTCCTCAAAGGTCATTCCCGCAAAAAGGTACAGACAGCGCTTTACCATATCATAGTTGCGGAAGGTCTCATAATTAGCCCTTGCCTGGAGCCGCAGATCTCCCAGCCACAGCCTCCTGTCACGTTTTACCCCGTCCTCAAACACGCTCTGCATACAGTCCATCAGAGTCTTGATGCTGACACGGTCCATCCGGTTGAGCAGTTCATCATCCGAATTGAGGGGTTCCACCACATTCATTTCTACTGCGGATACATAATCGCAATAAATATTGCGCAGCGTCAGGCTGTATTTCGGTGAGGTGTCCAGCACTTCAATCTGCATATAGCGAAATGCATAACGGCGCGGAAGATGCACTGCAGATGGCAGGATGTCCAGATGCAGGGTATCCTCCTGAATCCATGACCTGCTCAGCCATCCGTCATAATCCTCGGAATCCTCCAATAATTCCGACGGAATCTCTGCGAACTTCATCCTCAGATATGCCGGAGCATCATAATGGCTGCCCACCGGCACCGCGGTAAAAGACACATATCCCACCTGATGATCCCCAAAGTCAAAAATAACTTTATCCCCTTTCCCGAAACTCATCTTTGGCAATTCGGACATTTCCGCGGCTTCATGGACGACCGCCTCATGATATGGATTCTCCTCCACTGTTATGAGCCGCTCCGGACGGATCACCCGCTTATTCAGCACGGGCTCTAGCGCTGCCGCTTTGTCCAGAAATGCCTGGTTCGTTTTGACCTGAAAATTCTCGATTCTGCTAAATGATGCCATTCTCTCTGCCTCCTAATTTGATTTAAAAGAAAAGGGTATAAAGCCCTTTTGTTCCTGGCTTTACCCCTTTCGATTTTTGGTTATTACATGATAGTTACTTATTCCTTGATCCTGTCAATATCTGTCAGGTTCACCCCCAGAGAATTCAGTATAGCTTTTAATGATAAATAATCCTGCTTCAAGCCTTCATAGGTTTCCACAGCATTTTCCTTCTTTGCATTTTTCATGTGGGTCTGTATTTTTTGAAATTGGTCAACTACATCTTTTACAATCTCAGCGCTGTGCGGCATGTTCTTACCTCCCTTTATGAAAGAATCGCTCTGTGTCGCTTATGTGATGCTCTCATTATATCAAAAGGATTTTAGTGTGTAAAGCCTCAATCATTTTCAAAACACATTTGGGGCTGGATGCGATACAGTTCACTGGCCAGCCGCAGATTGCAGTTGCAGCCTTCCTCCTATTGCCATTTCCCGTATTTTCCGGTATAGTAATATCAATGGAATCTAAAAGAAGCAGCATATTCACCATCAGGAGGGAGGCACCCATCATGGGAATTTATGTAAATCCGGGAAATGACGGTTTTCAGGAATCCATCCGATCCGGAATCTATGTAGACAAGACCGGGCTTATCGCGTGTACAAATGAACGGATCTGTACAAAAGAAAAATTCATCTGCGTGAGCAGGCCCCGTCGTTTTGGAAAATCCATGGCTCTTGAAATGCTCGCCGCTTACTATAGCCGCGGCTGTGATTCGCGCGGACTGTTTTCGGGACTGTCCATAGAACACGACAGCAGCTATCCCGAACATCTGAACAAATATGATGTAATTTTTTTGAATATGAAGCAGTTTCTGATCGAGGCGAAGCCGGGGACGGTCACAGACCATCTGGAACAACAGGTATTAGAAGAACTGTATGAGGACTACGGAGATTTTTTTAAGTTCCCCGTTTCCGGAATGGCTGAGGCATTCCGGAAGCTTTATGCAAAAACAGGAAAAAAATTTATTTTCCTGATTGATGAATGGGACTGTGTCGTGCGGGAACGGCAGGAATCGGAAAAACTACAGAAACAATATCTTGATTTTCTGAGGGTTCTCCTGAAAGACCAGCCTTATGTCGCTCTGGCCTACATGACAGGCATTCTTCCTGTAAAGAAGTATGGACAGCACTCTGCACTGAACATGTTTTGGGAATATTCGATGACAGGTCAGGATGTTTTTGAGGAATATACCGGTTTTACCGAATCCGAGGTGAAAGGACTGTGCGAAAGGTTCGGCATGGATTTTGCCGAAACAAGCAACTGGTATGACGGATACATGTTCCGGCAGTTCAGGCATGTCTATAATCCAAGGTCTGTCGTAGCCGCGATGAAATGCCATCATTTTTCTAATTACTGGACTTCGACCGAGACTTACGAAGCACTGAAGATCTATATGGACATGGACTTCGACGGACTACGCTCAGATATTGTATATCTGCTCGGCGGCGGACGCATCCGTGTAAATACGCTCAGTTTTCAGAATGACATGCACACCTTCAGAACAAAGGACGATGTGCTGACACTTCTGATCCATCTGGGGTATCTGGGATACGATTCTGAGACAAAAGAGGTATTTATCCCCAATAAAGAAATTGCCGGGGAATTTGAAAATGCGATGAGTGTCGGCGGCTGGACAAGGGTGATGCGCATCCTGAAGGCTTCCGAAAAGCTGCTGGAGGATACACTTCGCTGTGACGAGGCGGCCGTTGCCAGAGAGCTTGACCAGGCCCATACCGAAGCGGCTTCCATCCTGTCCTACAACGATGAGAATTCCCTTACTTGCGCCATCGGCCTCGCCTATTACAGCGCAAGAAAAGATTACCGGATGATCCGGGAACTGCCGACAGGACGTGGGTTTGCAGATATTGTATTCCTGCCGCTGCCCTCCTGCAAAAAGCCTGCGCTTGTCATTGAATTGAAGTACGGCAAATCCGCAGAGACGGCGATACAACAAATCAAGGCCAGACACTACACACAGGCTCTTGAAGGCTACAGCGGAGAAATCCTGCTTGTAGGCATAAACTACGACAAAAACCATACAGAGAAGCCGCATACCTGTGTGATTGAGAGAGCGGTATATTGATTTGGGCAATATGTACTATACTTTGCCCTTTACTTATGACCTTACAATCAACCCATTTCCCCTCAATTTGTTACTATTCACGGCCAAGTAATTTCCTAATGGTTCAGGAAAAACACAAGTTGACTGTCCCTGTTCGAAATCCTAAAATAAGATCAGAAAACTAAAATACGAGGAGGTTCTTATATGAAAAAATTGAACATGCTTTTAGTATCCGGTCTTGTGACGATTGAACATCAGAGCAGAAAAATGAATGAAAGGCTTCGGGAACTGCTCGAAGCAACCGGCCGTTTCGAGGTGGCCATCGTTGAAGAATTCCGCAATATTACCCCGGAATTTCTCGAACCGTATGATGTCCTGCTGATCAATTATGACGGAAAATTATTACCTACACAGCCTGCCAGACGTTTCGGCGAACAGACAGAACACGTAATCTATGACTTTGTGGCACAAGGCAAAGGAATCATCTTCTATCATTCCAGCATCTGGGTCGATGCCCACTGGCCGGACGAGTGGCGTAAGCTGCTTGGCGGATACTGTGCTATGGACCAGGGCTGCCGGCGCTGTCCGAAGGATGACCATATTATAGAAACTACAGATCCTGATCATCCGATCACAAAAGGCATTGATGCGAAATGGATGAATGTTTTCGACGATCTTTTCACACAGGTGATCATACATCCGGAAGCAAAGGTACATGTATTGGCTTCTATCTTTGATAACGTCGATTTTTACCGCGTTCCCGGTTTTCCTCCCGCCCACCATCCGGTGGAGATCCCGGACGGCGATCTTACGAAGATGCCGGGTGTAAATCAGTATACACCGGTAATCTGGACAAATGAATACGGGAAAGGTCGGGTATTTGTGACATCGATCGGCCACTGGGAAGCTTTGGACCGCTTTAATTTTATCACGATGTTTGTCCGCGGGTGTGAATGGGCGGCATCTGGAGAAGTAACCCTGGAAAAGCCGGACCGCAGCGGCGACAACCGTTTAAAACTGTTTCCATATTATGTATGATACAAACGTCAAAAGATAATGCAATAACAGTCTTTATATATTTTTTTCCGATTTTCTTTCTAATCCGGGCATTGAATTGAAATATGGCAAATCGCAGATCCAAAACAGGGAACCCGGTGACTCATTGCAAATCGCCGGATTCCCTGAAATCTACAGTTCCTTAACGCTTCTTAAACTTCCCGACCTTCGTCAGCCGATTCGGCAGCTTCGGCACCTTGCCGGTGGTCTGCACGATGGCGTCCTCCGGACATACCTCAATACATTTTCCGCACTTGGTACAGTCAAAGTCATCAATCATATGGATATATTTTGCCTTTCCTTCGATACAATCCTTCGGGCATACATCCACACATTCCTCACACCCGCTGCACAGCTTGGGATCGATGTAAATATTGACAAATGAAGTACACACGCCCGCCGGGCAGTTCTTCTTCTTAATATGTGCCTCATATTCCTTGCCGAACAGTTCTGTGGCCGACAAAGCCAATTCCGCGGATACCTGCCCCATGGTACAAGGCGTAGAATAGCACATCGCTTCCCCGATCTCCTTTGTCAGATCCAGGAATTCCGCCTTGCCTCTGCCTTCCGTGATCTCCTTCTGCATATACTGCAATTGGATCAGCCCTTCCCGGCAGAACACGCATTTTCCGCAGCTCTGCTTTCTGGACGCGGTCAGTTTCTTCTCTGTCTCCGACACGATACAGTCCTTCTCTGTCAGGACACGAACCACACCGTTTGCGATCCCGGCCTCTGCCACGGTAAGCTTCGCATCCTCCGGCTGGTGGAGCCGATACCCAAGAAGCAGCGCCTTCGCCCCTTCCATATCCGCCAGTTCCTCAACCTTCGTATCTGCGGCCACCTTCTTCACTTTCCCACCGTTGACCGACACATACACGCCGGGCGTATAGGCATCCGCAAATGCATCCGCCAGGTCTGCGCAGGTCACGATATGGATCAGCGCATTCCCTTTATTTGCACGGATATTCAAAAATTCCGCCTTCACTTCCGCCTGATATTTTGCCGCGGTATCTGCCAGAGACTCCGCCAGTTCCGTCTCGTTTTCCGGCACATACAGCACCATTTTCTCCGTTCCCAGCGCATAGGCCGCGATCGCCAGCCCTTCAAAAATCTTCTCCGGGTTGTCTTGCAGCACTCCCAGCAGCACCTGGTCGGTGTCCGCGTTGTTCAGCGCCGCGACAGCCGTAAGCTCTGTGCCTTCCTCCGCATTTTCCGCAAGGGCCGCGTCGAAATGGGCTCTCAGGGGACCGGCATGGATTCCGGCTTCCTGGATCTTTAACGCCGCAATCTTTTTCAGCACGTCTTCTCTGCTCATTGTTTTTGCATGTTCCAAAGCACCCATCACTCTACGCCTCCTTACTCTCTGTAAAATCGCCCCACAGGCTTGGCTTGGAAATCTTCAGGCGCAGGTCGCACTGCAGGCAGCGCCCCGCCTCCGCACAGATATCCTCGTCACAGATTCCGTGGTCAAACAAATGGAAATTATCGCTTCTCTTCTCCGGTCCGTCCACCTGGGTATGCTTCTTCTCCAGGTATCCGAAGCCCGGACATTGTCCGATATAAGGATCTGCCTCCTGTACCGGAGCAAGCACCTCGGAAATGTCTCCGTCGCCGCCCAGATATTTATCGATCTCGATGGCCGCCTCGCGCCCTGACTGAATCGCCATAATGACAGATTTTGTCCCGTAAATGGCGTCGCCTGCCGCGAAAATGCCTTCCACTGAGGTTGCCTTATTCGTTTCCATATTCTTCACAACAATAGAATTGCCTCTTCCCAGCTCCAGTCCGGCCTCTTCCGTGATGTCCGGCCGCTGGCCTACCGCAAAGATCACCGTATCTCCTTCGATATGATGCTCGCTGCCCTCTTCTTTCTGGATAATGGCACGGCGGTTCTCGTCAAAGGTAAAGGATTCCACGTTCATAAAGTCCACGCCGGTCACATGGTCGGTTCCCGTGATCCGCTCAAAGGTCTGTGCCGGATGTACGAAGATGCCTTCCTCCTGTGCCTGTTCGATCTCTTCATCGTCGGCTGTCATCACGTCTCTCGCTTCCAGACATGCCAGATGAATCTCTTCCGCGCCCAGACGCTTCGCGGTCCTCGCACAGTCAAATGCCACATTTCCGCCGCCCAGGACGATGATCCGTTTTCCGATGCCGGTTTCCTTTCCCATGCTCGCATTGCGCAGGAAATCCGCGTTCAGCACCACGCCCTCCAGGTCGTTTCCTTCCATGGGAAGCCGTACCCCTTTATGTCCGCCGATGGTCATCAGCACCGCATCGTATTCTTGAAGCAGGTCAGCCGGCTTTTCCACCTTTGTATTCACTTCGATCTTCACGCCCGCTTCTTCGATCACTGCCGCTTCCTCCGCGATGATCTCTCTCGGCAGACGGTAAGACGGGATTCCATAAGACATCATGCCGCCGACCGTGGGCAATGCTTCCTTCAAAGTCACCGCATGGCCCTGCTTGCGCAGATAATACGCCGCCGTCAGTCCTGCCGGGCCGCCGCCTACGACGCAGACCTTCTTTCCGGTGTCCGCAAGCTGCTTTCCTTTTCCCTTCCAGCAGGAACCCGTATCATGATCCGCCGCGTAACGCTTGATATCGCGGATGGACATCGCTTCGCTGACTTCTTTTCTCTTACATTCCAGCTCGCACACATGGGTACAGATATATCCCAGTGCACGCGGGAACGGCACCTTCTCACGGATCACCGCAGCCGCCTCGTCGTACTCTCCGTTTTTCACGTGACGGATATATCTTGGAATATCCGTATGAGCCGGACATGCGTGACGGCATGGAACCACCGCGTCCTCTTTCTTCACTTCCGAATTGATCAGCTTGTCGCGGATGGTTCCCGTGGGACAGACCTCCGCACAGGCGCCGCAGAACCGGCAGTCCGCATCCTTCAAAAGCTTATTATGTAATGTACCTACATAGGTCTCCATTTCCTTCTTCTGGTACTGCAGTACCTTGACTCCCCGCAGCTCGTTGCAGGCACGCACACAGCGGCCGCAGAGTACGCAGCGGTTCATATCGTGCAGGATCAACGGATTGCCCTCCTCCGCCTTAAAGCCCTTGGTGCGCAGCTTCAGCCTTCCGGTCTTGGGTCCGATATACTGGATCAGCATCTGCAATTCACAGTTGCCGTACTTCGGACAGGTGGAGCAGTCCTCCGGATGCCCTGCCAGCAAAAGCTCCAATGCCAGCATGCGGAGACGCTCGATCTCCGGTGTCTTTGTGCGGATGACCATTCCATCCTTCGCCTTTAAAGTACAGGATGTCACCACACCTTCCTGTCCTTCTACTTCTACAATACACATCCGGCAGGAACCTAATGGGTTCAGGTCCTTGTGATGGCACAGATGCGGAATATAGATGCCATTTTCCAGGGCCGCATCCAGTACGTTTTTGTTG
The DNA here is from genome assembly GCA_009774255.1 of Faecalicatena sp. Classification (GTDB taxonomy): domain Bacteria; phylum Bacillota; class Clostridia; order Lachnospirales; family Lachnospiraceae; genus Schaedlerella. The sequence goes on along the minus strand of VSNK01000137.1, from coordinate 5,415 downwards.
TCCGGTACTTCCAGGCGGATCCCGTCAATTGTTATGACTGCCATGTCAATCTCCTCCTCTTTTTGTCAGGGACTTTGAAAAAATAACTTTCCATTTCCCACAGTTTTGTTTCGCAATCTAACTCGTACAGGAAACCTGTCTCTGACAGGTTTCCCATAGCCATTAAAACAGCAGGCGCACGCAACCATACATTCCCGCGTCATTTCCCAGGGTCGCCAGGGCGATCTCCGTCTCCTCGCTGGCATGGAATGCTTTCTCTACAAAATGCTTTTTGATCCCTTCTATCAAAAAATCTCCTGCCTTCGACACACCGCCGCCGACCACGAAGATCTCCGGGTCCGCCACACAGGAAATACTGGACATTGCCGTTGCCAGCATGCTGCAGAGCGCGTCTGTTAGTTCCATTGCAACCGTGTCCCCTGCTTTGGCCGCATCAAAGATATCTTTTGCTGTCAAAGGCTCGATCGAGGTCAGCTTTGTCTCCCTCGTTTCCCCTGCCAGCTTTTCCCTGGCCATCCGGACAATCCCGGTGGCGGAAGCATACTGCTCCAGGTGCCCCTTCTTTCCGCAGCCGCAGACTTCAGTCTCATCCTCGCGCATCAATATGTGGCCGATCTCTCCGCCGGCCCCGTGATGGCCTGCCACAATCTTGCCGCCCACGATGATGCCGCCGCCGACTCCGGTTCCCAGGGTGATCATCACCACATCCTCATGGCCTTTTCCGCCGCCCTGCCACATCTCGCCCAGAGCCGCCACATTGGCGTCGTTGCCCGCCTTGACCAGAAGTCCGGTCTTCTTATATAGTTCAGTCTCCACATTGAAAATATCCCAGCCCAGGTTGACACATTTGTAGACTGTCCCGTCATTTCCTACCGGTCCCGGAACTCCAAGGCCGATGCCCTGCACATCTTCCTTTTTGATTCCTCTTTCCTGAATTTTTCCCAAAACCTCCGCAGCCACGTCATTTAAGATCGAAGCACCGCCGTTTTCCGTGTTGGTTTTAATCTCCCATTTTTCCAGGACAGTCCCGCTCATATCAAAAAATCCGATCTTGCAGGTGGTCCCGCCGATATCTACTCCAAATCCGTATTGTTTCATTTTATTGTACTCCTTTTTCTATCCCCGGAAACATTCCGCAAATCACATCCCCAAGGGAATCCCGCTATGGTCATCCGTCCCTTTCGCAAAGTATACTTAAGGGCATCCCATTATGGCCATCCGGCCCTTTCACAAGGTATACCCAAGGGCATCCCATTATGGCCATCCGGCCCTTTCACAAGGTATACCCAAGGGCACCCCATTATGGCCATCCGGCCCTTTCACAAGATATACCCAGAGAAATCCCTTTACGGTCACCCAGCCGTTCTGATTTCCGGGTTGTCTCCTGTCACTGCCCGCGTTTAACACGAGAGCGCATCGTAACAATCAGCACCGTGCCGCCAAGTATCAGCATACCGAAAAAAGCGACCCGAAACTGGTTTACCGCAGAATTTTCACCCAGCAGGATAGATGCCGCATTCCCAAGAATTGCCGGAGCAATCAGCCCGCCGATCCCGCCGATGATCGAGAACACCCCGCTCGCCTTCGCGACTGCGTTCGGTTCCACGGAAACCGAGATCTGCATGGAAGCCCCCGCCATAAAGCAGCTTAAAGAGACTCCGCAGAGCGCGCTTGCGATATAAACGCCCGCCATTCCCGGTACGGCCAGCAGCACTCCATACCCTGCCGCCGCGCTGAAGATCGATCCGGCCACCGTATAATTTTTCAGCAATCCTGAAATCTTCGCGAAGCACGCGCCGCACAATAACGCGAATATGGCATTGACTGTAGTCACGGCCCCGGTAACGGTGGTATCCTCCGTAATATTCTGCAGAATATAAATACCGATGTTCATACTGTATGCATTGATAAACAGTGTATGGGCAAATGAGGAAAAGGAAAGCGCATACACCTTTGTGTTAAGCCTCATTGCGGAAGCCTTTTCTATTTTCACAGGCGGCGTCTCTTCCAGAAGGAACTGCACGGCTGCCCAGGAAATGAAGGCGATGAGATATGCCAGATAAAAATACCGGAAGCCTATCCCGGAAAGCATGCCTCCCAGCAGATTACCTGCCATCGTGCCCACTCCCATGCCGACCACATGCAGCCCCATGTAGCCTGCCCTGTCCTTCTCCTCAAATAACTCCGAAATGATCGCCGTATTCATCGGTCCCATAATTCCAAATCCGAATCCGATCAAAAGCCTGGATAAAAACAAAACCCAAAACTGTTCCGAGAAAAACGGCACAATGCCGCAGAAGCCGATGATCAAAAGCCCCAGCAGCACGATCTTTTTCTTGCTGGCCTTAGTCGTCCACCAGCCGATCAGAAGGGAGCCCAGCATCAGCAGCAGATATGGCAGCGTCTGCAAGAGCTGTACCATACTGGTTCCATACTGATGGTACTTCTCATTTAAGACTCCCAGTATCGGAGAAATGCCTGTGATATTCAACCCAAATGCGAACGCGATCAAAAATATACTGACCGCCGCTCTGATCTTCCTGCCCCGTTCCACTTCGTGCTCCCTCCTTATACCTTACCTTTTCAAAATTTAAAACAAAAGCATCCATCCCATTATGGCTATATGGCCTTTTTAGTTACAGGTCACGCCTGGTGAAGGTGTGACCTGTAACCCTTTTTACAAGGTATACCGCCTGTGCGGAGGCGATCGATAGATCGTCTAACCGTATAGGCAGAATTTATGCCATACATCAACAAGGCTGCAGCACATCCCAGTGCTCTGCCAGCATTCCATCCACCAGGCGGTACATGTCTACCACACGGCACTTTGTATTTCCCTGGGGATCCACATTTTTCAGATAGACCGCGACCATATCCTTCTCCGCGATCAGCATCTTGATATCCAGACGAAAGTCCGGATGCTCCGCAAATTTTTCACCGAACGCACTCTTCAAAGCTTCCCGGCCCTGTTCCACGCCCGGATTGTGCTGGATGTAATCCTCCCTCACATATTTGTCCGCCGATTCTACAACATGGTCATTGAAAAACTCCTGATAAAATTTGCGGATCACGTCTTTATTCTTCTCTTCCATTTTCTCTTCCTTTGCATTCTCTTTTCATCATCTGATGATCTTATAATAATCCGCTTTCCTTTGAATGGGCTCCGGAAAACCATTTGCCGGATATCCAAGGATACAGGAGCCTACTCCGATATATTCCCCTTCATATCCTGCTTCTGCCAGCAGTTCTTTTCCCAGCTCTGTCTCAAATGTCTCTCGGATCCGGTTGATCCAGCGGGAGCCCAGGCCAAGCGCATATGCCGCGTTGAACATATTTCCCAGGCACAGACTTCCGTCCTGCACTCCGTCCGGCGCGTTCTTATCCGCCAGCACCAGTATGATGGTGGGCGCCCCGTAGAACACGTCAAATCCTTGCGGCGCACCTGCGATCTTGGCGTTGAGCTTACACAGCCTCCGGATCCATTCCTTATTCTGCACCGCAATAAATATGGGGGACTGTCTGTTGCCGCCGGAAGGGGCATTCCTGCCCGCTTCCAGCACGGCTGTCAGTTCCTCGTCCGTAATCTGTTCTGCTTTATACTCTTTTACGCTTCTGCGGTTTTGAATATCTGTTACGGTCTCTCTCATTCTTCATCCTCCACATATTCCGCCGCGCTCATTCCCGCGATACGCCCGGTATTCACCGCGTAACCCATGGAATTTCCCGGAAGCAGGAACATGTAGCTGTCGTCATAAATGTTGCAGGAGTCCGCGCCTGCCGCGTAAAGTCCCGGAACCGGCTCAAAATCCTTGTCACATGCTTCACAGTTCTCATTGATGCGGATACCGCCTACGGTTCCGTAACCGCCCGGGCAGATCTTCGCGCAGTAGTAAGGAGCCTTCACAAGAGGACGCAGATATTTTTTCGGCTTGAAGAATTCTTCATCCACACTGTCGCAGAAATCATTGTACTCATCTACCGTATCCACCAGATTGTCCACATCGATCCCTGCCTGCTCTGCCAGTTCCTCGATGGTATCTGCCACAATCAGAGCGGTATTTCCATTCTCCTGTGCCAGCTTTACGCCTTCGATAAAGTCGGACACATCCGGATCCGGACGGACAAGGCTCACATTGTCTACTCCGTTCTTCATATAATATCTTACGATAGAAGAATCCACGATGCTGTAGCCAGTTCTCTCCTTCTGGTGCGAAACCGCGTTGGACAGGAAGGTTGTGTTCTGCATATGGTCCTCATTCATAAAACGCTTGCCGAATTTATTTACCAGGAGGTTCGGCTGTCCGAAGATATTGGAGACACTTCCCGGAAGGTCTTCTACGCCTACCACGCTTGCCGCCTGCTCAATCCGTACCGGAAGCTTGTCGGCACCTGCTTCCCATGCCATTCTCAGGCCGTCGCCCATGATGCCCGGGATCGCGAAGTTGAACATGTCTTTTCCGTGGATATAACCTGTTTCCTCTTTGATAAAATCAGGATTGCAGCCTGCTCCGCCGGTGCAGATGATCGCTGCCTTACATGCAACATGGACTTCATTGCCGTCCTTGTCTGTCGCCAGAACACCTGCCACCTTGCCGTCTTCCATAATGATCTTCTTTGCCGGAGTTTCCAGAAGAACCTTTACGCCCAGCTCCTGTGCCCTTGCGTACAGAGCCTTGTTCATGAAGGAAGCCGCTCTCGGTCCGATCCCGGTGTCTGTCTTTACGATATGCCAGGTCGGCTCTGACTTCGGGAAATAACGGAACGCGCCCTCGAATTCCACACCCATGTCCTCCAGCCACTCGATGGTCTCCGCAGACTGCTCAAAATACCGCTTTACCAGTCTTGCGTCTACATTGTAATGCGTGTATTCCATAAACATGCCGAACGCCTTTTCTACAGAAACATCCTGCATATTCTGCTTCTGATATCTGGTCCCGATTCCCAGGGGTCCCATACCCATGTTCGCCGCTCCGCCGACTGCCGCCGCTTTCTCCAGTACGATGACCTCTGCTCCGTCTTCCGCTGCCTGCACAGCCGCTGATAATCCGGAAGGTCCTGCCGCAACTACACAAACCTGTGTCTCATAATTAGCCATTCTTCTTTACCTCACTTTTTCTACGTTTTTATTGTTCTTAGCTTGATTTTATTTTATCGTTTTTTTTGTCCTTCCAATACTTTGATTTAAACCAAAAAGGCAGTTTTTTTTGTCCTGAATCTATCCTTTTGGAATGCAGGCAACAAAAAAGCATATATTATTTTTGTTCTTTTCCTTATTATGATGATATAAAAAGAGGGCATACCTGATATTCTCAATCTGATATGCCCTGTGGTAATTCTTTGGTCAAGTAGACATACCCCTTGCGGGGTATGCCCCTCACAGAACCCGGCGTGCGGCTTTCCCGCACCGGGCTCTTT